>JBDSLV010000196.1:0-9308 GCA_039916205.1 Mesorhizobium sp.
AGCGTGCTGCCTGTCGATGATGCCGTGCCGGTGGCGCTGTTTCGCGCCTCGGTCAAAGGCGACCCGTCACTTGCCGATCCGGTTCACCACGAGATGGAAGCGGTCTGCGCCAGGCGCGCACCAGGCCGCAAGGTGGTTGCACTGGCAGGCGCCGACTTTTATGCACGGGTCAAGGCCGCGCACGCGATTGTCGCGACCAGCGAGCCCAGGCTTTACGCCAACATCATCATCCGCAAGGGCGTGATCTATCCGCCGGAGAACAAGAAACCATGATCCTCTGCTGCGGCGAAGCCCTGATCGACATGCTGCCGCGCACCACGACGGACGGCGAGCCGGCCTTTGCGCCCTATGTCGGCGGCGCAGTCTTCAACAGCGCCATAGCGCTTGGCCGGCTGGGGGCACCAGCGGGCTTCTTTTCCGGCCTCTCGTCGGATCTGTTCGGCGGTCAGTTCAGGGACGCGCTAGGCGCAAGCAAGGTCAGCTCCACCTATGCCCACACCTCACCACGGCCAACAACGCTGGCATTCGTCAAACTGGACAATGGCCAGGCGACCTACACGTTCTACGACGAGAACACCGCCGGACGGATGCTAACCGTCGAAGATCTGCCGGCGCTTGGCAGCGAGATCGAGGCCATGCTGTTCGGCGCCATCAGCCTGATTTCGGAGCCGGCTGGCGGCGCTTATGAGGAATTCATGAAGCGCGAGCATGCAAGCCGCGTCATGATGCTCGATCCCAACATCCGGCCGAATTTCATCCCGGACAAGGCAAAGCATCTCAGGCGGATCCGCGCGATGATGGCCATGGCCGATATCGTGAAACTGTCCGACGAAGACCTTAACTGGTTCGGAGAAGCCGGTTCGCATGAAGATGTTATCCGCAACTGGCTGGAGCGTGGTCCTAAGCTGATCGTCGTCACGCATGGCAGCGAAGGCGCGGTCGGCTATAGCAAGGACCACACCGTCACGGTCATGCCGGAAAAGGTTAAAGTGGTCGACACGGTCGGCGCCGGCGACACGTTCAATGCCGGCATCCTTGCCTCCCTGCACGAACAGGGCCTGCTGACGAAGACGGCAATCGCCAGCCTTTCGCAGGAGGCCATTCGCACGGCGCTGGCGCTCGGCGCCAAGGCGGCGGCGGTGACGGTATCGCGGGCCGGCGCCAATCCGCCATGGCGGCATGAAATCGACTGACCGGCCGTGACGCGCTCAAGATAAGTTGAGCCTGCCGATCACTTTATGTTTCGAAAGCTCGATCCCACGGACTATAAGGGCGGGAACGCGCCCGACGAAGCCCGGATTTCCGGCATCTCGCGAAGAAACGCTGGAAATAGGCAGTAACATACTGCGACACCTGGGCAATTCGCGGTTGGCCGCTGCGGCTTTCTCGGCTGGCGCAACTCTGGTACCAGCGTGCCGTTATCTGGCTAAACCGCCCGTACTCTGGTCAAAACCGTTTTTGAGGCCGACATGCAGTTCATCGATCTTGGCGCACAGCGCGAACGAATCCGCGGCAGGCTGAAGGCAGCGATCGACCGCGTCGTTGAAGAGGGCCGCTACATCCTCGGTCCCCAGGTGACCGAATTCGAAAACAAGCTTGCCGCCTATATCGGCACAAAGCACGTGATTGCCTGTGCCAACGGCACCGACGCGCTGCTGCTACCGCTGTTTGCGGCCGGCATTGGCCCTGGCGATGCGGTGTTCGTGCCAAGCTTCACCTTCGCGGCGACCGCGGAGGTGGTGGCACTGGCCAAGGCCGAGCCGGTTTTCGTCGATGTCGATCCGGTGACATACAACATTGATATCGCCAGCCTTGAGGCGGCCATCGCCATGATCAAGAAGGAAGGCCGGCTGAAGCCAAAGGCGATCATTCCCGTCGACCTGTTCGGCCTCGCCGCCGACTACGAGGCGATCATGGCGGTAGCCAATCGCGAAGGGCTGATGGTGATCGAAGATGCCGCCCAGTCGATGGGTGGCTCGGTCGACGGCAAGATGTGCGGTGCGTTCGGCACGGTCGGCTCGACGAGTTTCTATCCCGCCAAGCCACTTGGCTGTTATGGCGACGGCGGCGCCATGTTCACCAATGATGATGCTCTTGCCGACCAGCTGCGTTCCTTTGCCTTCCACGGCAAGGGCGAAACCCAATATGACAACGTCCGTGTCGGCATCAATTCGCGGCTCGACACGATACAGGCGGCGATCCTGATCGAGAAGCTGGCCATCCTCGAAGACGAGATGGTTGCCCGGCAAGTGGTGGCAAACCGTTACGCCGAGGGTCTCGGCGATGTTGTCACTGCCGCCCGCAATCTGGATGGAGGCCGATCGGCCTGGGCGCAATATGCCATCGAGACGCCGAAGCGCGACGGGCTGAAGGCACACCTCCAGGAAAAAGGCATTCCGTCAGTCATCTATTATGTAAAGCCGCTGCACAGCCAGATCGCCTATCGCGACTATCCAAAGACACCGACTGGCCTTGCCGTATCGGAGGATCTGCCGAAGCGCATCCTGTGCCTGCCCATGCATCCCTACTTAAGCGAGGGCGACCAGGACCGCGTCATTGAGACGATCCGCAACTACATCGGATCGAACTCGGCCCAGGCTGCCGCCGAATAGTTCGCCAGAGGCCCAGCGCCGGTCGTCCCCGCGCGGGTGCCACTGCCAAGACCGAGCGTATCTTGGTCATCGAGCACGGCTGGCGGCGCCGGGATGATCAGACTGCGTGCTGGGTGCCGGCGACGGAACGGTGGTGCAGCAGGCAGATGCTGGCTGTAAACACCAAGGTTCCCAGCATCCATGATAGCCAGATCCGGTGATCCACTGACAGTTCAATAACAGCTATCATAAAGAAGCTGGCCGCGATGAACTGGGATGTCCCACTCAGGCGGCCGATCATTCTGGTGATCGCCGCCAAAATCATCCCATAGACAATGATCCCTACAATCCCCAACTCGTACCACAAGTCGAATACGATGTTGTGGGCGCTCGGGAGATCGGGCTGCATGTAATATTTCGGGTTCACAACAACCCCGACTGCATTTCTCATCGTGTTGGCGCCGTGACCAAGAATTGGTGCCTCCGCGATATCAGGCGAGATCATTTTCCAGAGCTCCATCCGTGCGGCAATTGTTCCCGGGTGGAATGCCAGCAATCCCCTCGCGTCGAGAAAGGCAAACAATGGCGGTACGACCAGAGGGGCGACGACAGCCAACGCCATGTAAAGGACGACAAAGCACACCAAAGCGCGGTGTCGGAATCTCTCAGGGGCAGCAAAAAACAGAGCAATGACGACGATCGCAAGATCGATACCGGTTGATCGACCGTATAGTAGTGTCGATATCGCGAAGGCAGCTGCGAATATTTTTGAAATCAGGCCAGGCTGAGCAAGCAATCCTGCGGCGAAAAAAGCTCCGTAGAACGTGATCTTGTGGAGTGTGACTGCCTTTTCCACGAGAAGAGGCTCACCTGAAGCGAATGCGAAATACAGCTCTCTTCCGATCAGCACCGCCAGCGCTAGCCGTGCACCAGCGACAAACGCCTGCAGAAGCCGATCGCACTGAGCGGCCGAAATAACCACGAGGCACTGAAGCAGCACAAGCGCGGCCACGGAGTAGCCGAAAACGTCTCTTGCCGCGCCAATTGAACGAGCCGGATCGACGGACCAGAGGGCGCTCGAGAGCACAAAGCAAGACAGAATCGCGAGAACGGTAGCCAGCGTGACCGAACCCCGGCTAGGGTAAAGCCCTTTGATTGAAAGGTTCGCCGCGCCGATGATCGCGGCAATGATCGCCAAGGCCGTCGGCGATGCTTCGATCGACACAAACAGGACGGGAGTGACAAAATAGGCTCCAATCAACGCCCTGAAGAGTATTTCATCGAGATTGCCAGTCCATAGCGGAAACCCGCCCAAGACGATGGCCTGATACTTACGGAACAACTGTATTCACCAATCAATCGAGGTGTCGCGGCGAAGAATCACTCGCAAATGATCTTCGTTAGATCAGATTTAGGACGCTGGGTCGTCAGTGCCAGGTCTGCCGCTCGCAATAAAGTGGGGATTGGCGAAATCCTCGTCATCCGCCTGGTTGCGCTTGCCGTAGACCAAGGGATTTCCATCCAATGTCCGCGTCATGCCGCCGGCGGCGCGGAGCACGGCATCTCCTGCGGCGGTGTCCCATTCCATGGTGCGCCCAAAGCGGGGATAGACGTCCGCCTCGGCGCTGGCGATCAAACAGAATTTTAACGACGAGCCCACCGAAACGATCTCGGCGGCACCAAGATCACGAATATAGGCCTCGGTCTGCGGCGTGTTGTGGGATCGGCTGGCAACCACTGCCAGCGGCGCGATGCCTACTCTTGCAGAAATCGGCCGGCGGCTGACTATTTCGTAGTCGTCGCTAATCCCAAGCGATTCCGCCCTGCCCGGCCGGCCGGAAAAAAATCGGCCGCTGCATGGCGCGAAGACGACACCAACTTCCGGCACTCCGTTGCGAACAAGGGCAATGTTAACGGTAAAATCGGTGCGGCGATTGACGAATTCCTTGGTGCCATCGAGTGGATCGATGAGGAAGAACGCCCCATCCAGATCAGGCGGCACGATACCGGCGGATGCCTCTTCCTCAGCCACGCACGGAATGGCGGAAAATGCCGCGCGTAGCCCGGCAAGGATGATTTTTTCGCTTTCGCGGTCCGCCTCGGTCACCGGCGAAGCGTCGGACTTCCGGTCAACGGCGCAGCCGGCATGAAAGACGCGCATCACCTCGCGGCCAGCCGCTAAGGCCAGCCGCTCAAATTCGCCCAGCATCAGGCTGTCGTCAGATGCCGCCGCCGTTGTCGTATTGGTCTTCAGCAATGTCGCGCTCGATCAGCCAGTGTTCCAGAGCCTCTACCATCTCTTCAGCCGACTTGCCGAGTGTCTTGAGATGAATTTCTGGTTTTTCTGGAGCCTGGTAGGGCGAATCGACGCCGGTAAAATTCTTGATCTCGCCGTTCAGGGCACGGGCATACAGGCCCTTCGGGTCACGCCGGGCGCATTCCTCGAAAGGCGTGTCGACAAACACTTCCACGAACTCACCCTCGGCCATCAATTCCCTGGCCATGCGCCGCTCCGCGCTAAACGGTGAAATGAACGAGACGATGACGATCAGCCCCGCGTCAGCCATCAATCGCGCCACTTCCGCGACACGACGGATGTTCTCGACGCGATCGGCGTCGGTAAAACCAAGATCACGATTGAGGCCGTGGCGGACATTGTCGCCGTCGAGGATGTAGGTATGGCGGCCGGAAGCGAAGAGCTTCTTCTCGAACAGATTGGCGATGGTCGACTTGCCCGACCCGGAAAGCCCGGTGAACCAGAACACAGCGGGCCGCTGGTTCTTTTGATCGGTACGGCCGCGCTTGCCGACATCGAGAGACTGCCAGTGGATGTTTTCGGCGCGGCGCAGCGAATGCAGGATCATGCCGGCGCCAACCGTGGCGTTGCTGATGCGGTCGATCAGAATGAAGGCGCCGGTGGTGCGGTTTTCGGCGAAAGTGTCGAAGGCGATTGGCGCCCGCGTCGAAATGTTGCAGATACCGACTTCGTTCATTTCCAGCGACTTCGCCGCCTCACGGGCAAAGTCGTTGACGTTTACCCGGTACTTCAGATCGGTGACGGTGGCGCTGGTCTGGTCGGTCTCGGTGCGCAGAATGTATGAGCGGCCGGGCAGTAAGGCATGCTCGTCGAACCAGACGATGTTGGCGGCGAACTGATCGGCGACCTGCGGCCGCGCGGCCGGCGACACCAGCATGTTGCCTCTTGAAACCTCCACCTCGTCGTCGAGGACAAGGGTGATCGCCTGGCCGGCCACCGCCTGAGCGAGGTCGCCGCCATGCGCGACGATGCGTTTGACGCGCGAGGATTTGCCGGACTTGGCGACAACAACCTCATCGCCTTGCGATACAGAACCGGACGCGATCGTGCCGGCGAACCCACGAAAGTCGAGATTGGGGCGGTTGACGTATTGGACCGGAAAGCGGAACGGCAGTTCGGCAGCAGCCTCTTCGACCGAGACCGTTTCGAGGTGCTCGATCAATGTCGGGCCCGAATACCATGCCATCTTGTCTGAACGAATGGTGACATTGTCACCATAACGTGCCGACATCGGAATGGGCGCGATCGTCTCGAAGCCGAGATCGCGTGAAAACCGCAGGTAATCCTCGGTGATGCGGTCAAAGACGGCCTGGTCGAAATCGACCAGATCGATCTTGTTGACGGCCAGCACAATATGGCGAATGCCGAGCAGCGAGGCGATGATCGAATGGCGCCGGGTCTGGCGCAGCACGCCCTGGCGGGCATCGATCAGCACGATAGCAAGATCCGCGGTCGAAGCGCCGGTCGCCATGTTGCGGGTGTATTGTTCGTGGCCGGGCGTGTCGGCCACGATGAACTTGCGCTTGGGCGTGGCGAAGAAACGATAGGCGACATCAATGGTGATGCCTTGCTCGCGCTCGGCCTCGAGACCATCGACCAGCAGGGCGAAATCGATGTCGTCGCCGGTGGTGCCATGCTTGCGCGAATCGCGCTCGAGGGCTGCCAGTTGGTCTTCGAAAATCTGCTTGGTGTCGGAAAGCAAGCGGCCGATCAGCGTCGACTTGCCGTCGTCGACCGAGCCGCAGGTGAGGAAGCGCAGCAGCGACTTTTTCTCCTGCGCCGCCAGATAGTCGCGGACACTGTCGGTGGGTGCGAGGTTTTTTGCCATGATGTGGCGCATGGTCAGAAATACCCCTCGCGCTTCTTCTTTTCCATCGAGCCGGCTTCGTCGCGGTCGATCAAGCGACCCTGCCGTTCGGACGTGCGCGCGGTCAGCATCTCACCAACGATGGCTTCCAGCGTGTCAGCATCGGATTCAATCGCTCCAGTCAGCGGATAGCAACCCAGCGTGCGGAACCGCACCAGCCGGTTTTCCACCTTCTCGCCAGGGCGCAGCTTCATGCGCTCATCGTCCTTGAGGATAAGCATGCCGTCGCGTTCGACAACCGGCCGTTCCTTGGCGAAATAGAGCGGTACGATCGGAATATTTTCCTGAAGGATGTACTGCCAGATGTCGAGCTCGGTCCAGTTGGACAGCGGGAAGACGCGAATCGATTCGCCCGACGCGATGCGGGTGTTGAATATCTTCCACATTTCCGGCCGCTGGTTCTTCGGGTCCCAGACATGCTGGGCGTTGCGGAACGAGAAGATGCGCTCCTTGGCGCGTGACTTCTCCTCGTCGCGCCGTGCGCCACCAAAGGCAGCATCAAAACCGTATTTGTCGAGTGCCTGGCGCAACCCAACGGTCTTCATCACATGGGTATGGGTGTTCGAGCCGTGATCAAAGGGGTTGATGTTGTCACGCACGCCATCTTCGTTGACATGAACCAACAGATCAAAGCCGAGTTTCTGCGCCATCTGGTCGCGAAAGGTGATCATTTCGCGGAACTTCCAGGTGGTGTCGACGTGAAGGAACGGAAAAGGCGGCTTGGCAGGGTAGAACGCCTTCATCGCCAAATGCATCAGCACGGAGGAATCCTTGCCGACCGAATACAGCATGACCGGCTTGGAAAAGGCGGCTGCAACCTCGCGGAAGATGTGGATGGACTCGGCCTCAAGCCGTTGAAGATGCGTAAGCGCGATAGTCATGGACTGTGAGCGTTCTCTCGTACCATTCGGCGGAAGGGCCAACATCAAGTTCTCGAATGCTTCTCAGCGCCCGGTTCAAGCCTTGCTTCCGCACATTGTGCTTCGTGTTGCGTTCGTGCGAGCGTTTCTAGCAGATCGCCGCGGCTTAGAACAATGCAAGACGCGCCGGGCGCGGCACTGTTCGAGAACGAATTTTCCATACACGCGGCAAAATTCGGAAATCCCTGCTCAAACGACGCGCAAGCAAGAAACCGTAGGGAAAAAATTGCTTGGATGATACGCAGATCCGGCGTCCGCGCATACGTCTAAGTCCGGCGGTGGCTACCGATTTCCCCGTGCGAGCCCCGCCTTTCGCTCTATCGAAGAACGAGCCCAGCCACTATACCCGCCGTTAAGAATGTGTACGAGACATGATGAAAATGTGCCGTTTCGAAGCGGTCATATTTGCCTTCGCTATTGAGACCTGCCGCTAACGGAGAACACCCACGCCATGCAACAGCTTGCGCTCGATAAGCAATGAAAGTCCTGGTGACAGGTGCGACGGGTTTCATCGGACGCGTCGTCATCCGACAGCTCCACCAAGCCCGGATCGGAGTTCGGATCGCCTCCAGCCGGCCCGAAAAGCTTGATCCTACGATCGATGTTGTCCAGTTGCCGAATTTCGACGCGCCAGCGGAAGCCTTCCTGGCGATCATGCAAGACGTGACGCACGTTGTTCACTGCGCCGGGCTGAACAATGATCTAGGGGGCGCAACCGAGGCCGATTACCAGGCCATCAATGGGAGCCTGACGGAACAACTGGCTCGCGCCGCGGCCGCGCGGGCCAGCGGACGTTTCATCTACTTGTCTTCTATTCGGGCGGTGATCGGTCCGACCGTGAGTGGAACGATCGACGAAACGACAATCCCGGCGCCGCAATGCGCCTATGGGCGCTCGAAACGCCAAGGCGAAATCACGGCGCTCGATGCCTATGCGTCATCCAACCGGACCGATGCTGCCGTGCTGCGCCTGCCGCCGATTTACGGAAACAACATGAAGGGAAACCTGGCGACGCTGATGCGGCTGGCCAACACCGCGTTGCCATTACCGGCAGCCGCCTTGACGGGTGTGCGGTCGCTATTGTCATCGGAGGCGACAGCTCGGACAGTTTTGCACCTGTTGACTCGTTTAGGGCCGCTTCGTCCCATCTATGTTGCCAGCGACGTGCCTCCGATCTCGCTTGCTGCAATCATCGGAGCCTTCAGGCAAGGTTTCCAGCGGCCGATACGACTGTTCGCCACGCCTGCAGGCCCACTGCGGGCGGCTGCAGCCATGCTGGGAAAAGGCAACTTTTGGGACAGCATGACCGCAACGCAGATATGTGACCCATCCCTCTTGGTTTCGGAGGGTTGGGTGCCGGAAACCGACACGGTCGCGCAGTTGACCGCGATAGCGCGATTGGCCAGCTCGGGCTCTGCTCAACTTCGATAGATCGTTCCAAACAGGATCCGAATATCGAAGCCTATCGAGGCATCTTCTAGATACGCAGCGTCCGTTTCGGCGCAGAGCTTTGGGTCTGACATATCGATATTTCGAATCTGGGCCAAGCCTGTAATACCTGGAAGCGCGGACGAAACGCCCAACTGCTTACGGCGCGTTACGAGCTCCGTTTG
>JBDSLV010000197.1:0-24878 GCA_039916205.1 Mesorhizobium sp.
GCCGATGAGTGCACGCAGACACGCAGTAATAGGGCATGTTCCTTCGCAATTGGTGCGAGAAACGAATAGAATTTGACCGGCAGGTTCTCGCCGTAAAAGGCCTCGTGGTAGCCGGCCAACAGAACGACCACGCATAATGCTGCGAGTGTCGCACGGCCTCCGATACGCAGGTTGGAATGCGATGCGTAAAAAAATGCCAGGCCAACCCCGACGACAAAGCAGCCAAAATACGGGTTGACCAAGGTGGCTCCCGTCCAGGCGGCGACGAATAGGAGCCAGACGATGGGCTTTCTGGGAATGAAGATGGCAACAAGAGCAAGTCCAAGCGCCAGAAAGCTGCCCCAGAGTTCGTAGTACATGGTCCACAAGGCGGTATTGTACGCTGCTTGGCCGTGAAAGAACGCTCCGAAAAGCCCTTCGCTCGCGGCGTTGGCCATCTCATTGAGGCCGGACGGTGCCCAGATATACATTCTATCCAGCCAATGCGATTCCGTCAGCAGCGCCGCTGAGTGGTGGTAGGAGGTCAAGCCCGCCATAACCAGGATGGCGACGAACATGTTGGCAACCAACACAGGCCCGACCAGCCTTGGCCACCGCTTCAGGCCTTGAACGAGGACCAACTGGATCGATTGGCTCCGGATTGCCTTGTAAGTCAGGACGAACCCGGACAGGACGAAGAAAACGACAACCGCCGCGGTGCCGTTGATCGCGGCAAAAAATGGCGTACCCAGCAAACTGTCAGGGTTCTTATCCACCAGGCCATGGAGCATCGGTGCAAACCCCAAAAGGCAGTGGTGGACGAGCACAACGACCGCGGCGATGCCGCGAACAGATTCTAGTTCTGGAAACCGATATGTCGGCGTCGAAATGGGGGGCATCAAAAAGTCCGAGTCAGCCTTGTGATTCCGGTACTGGTAACACGCATCATTGCAGGATTGTGCATACACGAGAGGCGGGGCACCGGGCCGTCGATGCCATCGCTGCAGGAGGTGGAGGCGCTGCTCGCCAAGGCTTGAGTGCAATAGCCAACAGTCCGGAACGCCTTCGGGCGGCTCATTTCACCGGGCTTTGCGGGCGCGTCATAAAACGTCCCCGCAAAGGACGGGCTGTTTAAGTCCTAGGGCGAGCTTGCGAGCTACTGCTTGATGTAGCAGCGTTTGTCAGCACCGGGAGCGGGATCACCGCCGAACGTATCGTTGTCGCATTGGACGCCGTTCCTGAACACGTCTTGCGTGAACCGTCCGCGCGCGCCGTATCTGACCACCTGGCGGCCACGGAAATCGCAGTAGTCGCCTTCGCCGGCACAGGGCGTCCAACGGTCACGGTGAGGCTCGTCGTAGCCATCGTCATCAGATTCGCGACGATCGCGTATGTAGCACGCCTTATGCCGGCCGGGCGCGGGGTCACCAAAAACGCGAACTGTGCACCGCACCGCGTCGCGATCGAAAAAGCGGGACGTGCTGCGACCCGGGACGCCAAAAACGACTTCAGCCGGATATGGCAGCCGGCAAATGCCACCCTCGCTCGCGCATCGCTGAAGCCGCTCGGCCGAAGCCGTGGTGGGAAAGAGGGCAGAAGCGGCGGCTGTCAGGCCGACCAGGCATATCAATGTGAACGCCATGCGCATCGAAACGTTTGGGGCGATTGACACTTGTAAGTCCTCCTTCCAGTTCAGGCACCTATTGCAGGCCGATATTCGCAGGATGAATCAAGCGTTTTATGGGCGAATGCGCAAGCTGCGTTTCACCGAATAAGTTGGTCCTCACCGGGTTGAGCGGATCAGGCTGATTTTTCTTCGGGTTGACCGCTGGCAGCGAGTCGGAGTGCCCGCACCAGGCGCGCTGATCCATGAGAAATGAAACTCGTACGGCGAAGCCGTGAATCTCAATCAACTCGTGCAGGAAGACATTTTTGACATCAACGTCGACATTTCTCCGGCACCAAGGATCGTGATCCTTGAAGAGAAATGGCGCGAGTGACGGGGCTCGAACCCGCGACCTCCGGCGTGACAGGCCGGCACTCTAACCAACTGAGCTACACCCGCGCATAGACGAGCACGTGTCAGCCGTGTTCGTCGTTGGGGCGGTGGATAAGGGGTTCGCCACCGGGTGTCAAGCGCACCCGGACAGCATAACAGCAAACAGGAGAAGGTTTTTTGACAAGCAGGATTTTGTTGTCAAAACCAGCCGATCGACGGGGGGCGGCCTGCTCATTTGGCCTTGCGAAGCCTGTCCTGACCGCTTAAAGGTCCGCGCCGGAGCGGGCGATTAGCTCAGTTGGTAGAGCGCTTCGTTTACACCGAAGATGTCGGCGGTTCGAGCCCGTCATCGCCCACCACTTCCCCCCAAATGCCTATTCTATTCCGGATTGCGCGGCGCTGCCGCGTGGCGCGCCGCAAACAGCGCGATCGGCAGCGATGACCGCGGCATGGTCGCCGTGTAGCGAAGAGATTCTGAGCTTGGAAGGCAGCTTCGTGGCGCTAAGCGTCCGAAAATGCCACTCCGTCGGCGCGTCAATTGCGCTGCAGGATTTGACGCATTTCGTCTTCCTGTTCGTGACATGTGGAAAAATTGCATCCTGACAATTGACGGCGCCGGCTGAAGTCTGCACTATTAAATCAATTTGATTGACTTCAAAAAATCATAACCGAGGGAACGTGAGAATGGGACAACACAAAAGCGTAAACCGCATTGTTTCCGCGCGCGCCGGCTGGGCCGCGGCAACGGCCCTGGCGGCTCTGATGGCCTGGGGCACTGGGGCCGCTTCAGCGGCCGAAGCCGTGCTCACCATGCATATCGAGGAGCAGACCAGCTGGGTCCAGAACTTCAATCCTTTCGACCTTGCCGGCCGCCGGCAGAGCACGATGGATTTCATCTATGAGCCGCTGGTCATTTTCAACGCGCAGGATGGCGGCAAGCCGGTGTGGCGCCTGGCGACCGGCTACAAGTTCTCCGATGACCTGAAATCGATCACCTATGAATTGCGGCCCGGCGTGAAATGGTCCGACGGCCAGCCGCTGACGTCGGCTGATGTGAAATACACGATCGACCTGATGCTGAAGAACGCCGCGCTCGACATCGTCGGCGTCGGCCAGACGGTCGCCTCCGTCGACGCTCCGTCGCCGACCGAGGTCAAGATCAATCTCAAGGCGATCAATTCGGATTTCCCGGAATCGATCGGCGATCTTCCGGTTGTTCCCGAACATATCTGGAAAGACGTTGCCGACCCCGTCGCGTTCAAGAACGACAAGCCGATCGGGTCCGGCCCGATGACGGAACTGCGGCGCTTCACGCCGCAGGTTTACGAGCAGTGCCGCAACCCGAACTATTGGGACGCTGCATCGCTGCATGTTGATTGCCTGCGGTTGCCACAGATTTCCGGCAACGACCAGATGCTGGCGACTTTGCCGGAAGGCAAGATGGACTGGATTGGCTCTTTCATCCCTGAGATCGACAAGACCTTCGTCGCGCTCGATGCCGACCACAACGGCTACTGGCAGCCGCCGGCCGAGACGGTTGCCTTCCAGATGAATTTCAAGAGCACGAACCCCGGCAATCTCGAAGCCTATAAGGACCTGAACTTCCGCCACGCTTTCAGCCTGGCGATGGACCGCACCGCGATGGTTGATATTGCCGGCTTCGGTTATCCGGTGGTCAACTTGCATGCGTCGGGCCTGCCGCCGCGCTTCGAATCCTGGCGCAACAAGGATGCCGAAGGCGCCAAGGACGAATTCATGGGGTTCGACACCGCCAAGGCAAACAAGATTCTTGACGACGCCGGCTACAAGAAGGGCGCCGACGGTTTTCGCACCACGCCGAGCGGAAAGCCGATCGCTTTTCCGGTCATTGTGCCGAACGGCTGGACGGATTGGATCGATGCGGTTCAGATCGCGGTCGAAGGCCTGCGCGCTGCCGGCATCAACGCTTCGGTGGCCACGCCGGAATATGAGCAGTGGCAAAAGCAGATTCTCGACGGCAGCTTCGAGGTCGTCATGAATTCTCGTGCCGACGGCGCAACCCCGTTCCGTGGCTACTATCAGAGCCTGTCGACGAATTATGGCGGGCGCATCACCAGCGCGCCGTCGCGCTACTCCGATCCCAAGCTTGATGCGCTCTTCGATCAATATTCCAAGGTAACCTCGGACGATGATCACAAGAAGATCTTCAACGAGATCCAGGTGATGATCGCTGACGGGTTCCCGGTGGTGCCGGTGTTCAACGGGCCAACCTGGTACCAGTATTCCAGCAAGCGCTTCGCCGGCTGGGTCACCGACAAGGATCCGGTGATGAACCCGGAAGACCATGACAACAACCGCATGCGCCTGATGCATCTGCTACGTCTCAAGCCAGTTCAATAAGAACCGGACGAGAGACAGCGGAATGCATATTTCCCGGCGGCGCCTCGGCGTCTACGCAGTCGCCCTGGCATTCGCCATTGTGATGAACTTCGTGCTTCCCCGGCTGATGCCGGGGAGCCCTGTCGATGCCATGATCGCGCAACTCGGACCACGGGCAACGCCCGCGGCCATCGAAGCCATCAAAGCGCGGTTTGGTGCGGTGGATCAGCCGCTGCTGTCGCAGTTTGTCGACTATCTCAAGGGGCTTGCCACCTTGGATCTCGGCGTCTCGGTCAAATATTACCCGCAAACGGTAACGCAGGTCCTGGGCCGCTCGGAAATCTGGACCTCTTTCCTGGTTGTCACCGCCATCATCTTCTCACTCTGCGTCGGCGTCGTGCTCGGTGCCGTGGCCGCGTGGCGCCGTGGCGGCCGCTTCGACACAATCGTCTCACCGCTCGCCGTGATCATGATCGCCATACCGCCTGTTATCATCGCCCTGACCACGCTGTTTGTCTTCGCGGTTTCCTTGCAATGGTTTCCGGTCGGCTATGCCTATGATCCGAACCTTGATCCGGCCTTCAATTTTACCTTCATCGGCAGCGTTTTCGCGCATGCGATCCTGCCCGTCCTGACACTGTCGCCCTATCTGATCGGCGAGTTCCAGACGACGATGCGCTCCTCGATGATTTCGGTGCTCGGCGAGGACTACGTAACGATGGGCCGGGCGAAAGGCCTCAGCCATCGGGCGGTCATGTTCAGCTACGGCGCGCGCAACGCCATGCTCCCAGTCTTGACCAACCTGGCATTGATGCTCGGCGCGGTCTTCGGTGGCTCGATCGTGACCGAAATCGTCTTCAATTACCCGGGCCTGGGCCTCACGCTCTATACCGCCAGCATCACCCGCGACTATCCGGTCATCCAGGGCCAGTTGCTTTTGATGACGCTGGCCACGCTCGGCGCCAATCTGCTGGTCGACATCATCTACGGGCTTGTCGACCCCAGGCTGCGGGAGGCGTCCGAATGAACTTCGCTTTGCAGCCCATCCTTGCGCAGAAAAAGGCCGTCGCTGGCCTGATCATCATCGTGGTTCTCGGGCTGATGGCGCTGTTTGCCCCTGTCATTGCACCGGGCGAGCCCGCCGCGCGTGTCGGCCGTTCGCATCAGCCGCCATCCGTCGAGCATGTCATGGGCACCACCAAGATGGGGCGCGATGTCTATCGCCAGTTCGTCTGGGGCGCGCGCACCTCTCTCGCGGTCGGCTTTGCCACCGGTATTGCCATCACCATTCTCGGCACCGCGATCGGGTTGATCGCTGGCTATGTCGGCGGCAGGACGGACGCCGTGCTCGATCTCGTCACCAATGCCGTTCTGGTGATCCCGAACCTGCCTCTTCTGATCCTGCTTGCCTCCTTTGCCGGCACGGTCGGGCCGATGACGATCATGGTGATCATCGCACTAACCTCATGGCCGTGGGGCGCGCGCATGACACGGGCGCAGACGCTGGCGCTTCGCAACCGCGATTTCGTCACTGCCTCCAAGATGATTGGCGAGCCTGCCTGGCGCATCATCTTCGTCGAAATCCTGCCTAACCTGACGCCACTGGTCGGCATCAATCTCGTCGGCAGCATCATCTACGCCCTGGTCGCGCAAACGACGCTCGAATATCTCGGTTTCGGCGACCCGCTGAAAGTCTCCTGGGGCACGATGCTCTACAATGCCCAGAACTCGTCGGCGATCATGGTCGGCGCCTGGTGGGATATCGGGGCACCGGCAGCCGGTATCGCGCTGACCGGCCTGGGTCTGGCGCTGCTCAACTTCACCTTTGACGAAATCGCCAACCCGCAGCTTCGCTCCGGTCCGGCGCTGACCCGCTGGTTCCGCCTGACGCGCGCCCGCAACCGGCAGTTGGAGGCGCGGCGATGAGCGACAATCTGCTGGAAATCGAGAAACTGAATGTCGACTACCTCGTCGACAAGGGGGAATTCCGGGCCGTCAAGGAGGTCTCCTTCAGCATCGGACGTGGCGAAATCTTCGGGCTGGCCGGCGAGTCCGGTTGCGGCAAGAGCACCATCGCCTATGCCATCACACGCCTTTCCAAGGCGCCGGCCTGGATCAGCGGCGGCAGCATCCGGCTGGACGGGCAGGATCTCCTGCGTTTGCCCGAGCGCGACATGCAGAAGATCCGCTGGAAGCGCATCGGCATGGTGTTCCAGAGCGCAATGAACTCGCTCAATCCGCTGATGCGGGTCGAAGCACAGTTCCATGATGTCCTGCACCGGCATACCGGCTGCTCACGGCAGGAATCGCGGGCGCGTGCCGATGAGATGTTTCGCCTCGTTGGCATTCCCGCGCATCGGGTCAGCGACTATCCGCATCAGTTCTCCGGCGGCATGCGCCAGCGCATCGTGATCGCCATCTGCCTGGCGCTCAAGCCCGAACTCATCATCATGGACGAGCCGACGACGGCGCTCGATGTCGTCGTACAGCGCGAAATCCTTGAACAGGTCGTCGACCTGCAGCGCAGCTACGGTTTCTCGGTGCTGTTCATCACGCATGACCTGCATCTGATGGGGCAGCTCAGCCAGCGCATCGGTGTCATGCTGAAGGGGGAACTCGTCGAGGTCGGCGACGTGCGCCAGATCAGTGAGGCGCCCTTGCATGACTATACGCGCAAGTTGTGGAACGCCATTCCCCAGATTCCGGGCAAGGCCCATCTCTCGGGTGTGCCGGCATGAGACCCCAGGCAAATCCGTACGGTGCCGGGCCCGTCATCCGGCTTAAGAAGATAGAACGCCATTTTGGCGCGGTGCGGGCGTTGAAAGGCGTATCCTTCTCGCTTTTTCCCGGCCGAGCATTGGCACTGGTCGGCGAGTCCGGTTGCGGCAAGACGACATGCGCCCGCATCATCGCCAGGCTCGACAGACCGACGGGCGGCGCGCTGTTCTTCCGGGGGCAAGACCTGACGGCGCGTGGGCAGGCGAAAGACGAGCATCTCTACCGCAAGAACGTACAGATGGTCTTCCAGGACCCTTTCTCGTCACTCAATCCGGCCTTCACCGTAAGCCACCATCTGTCGCGGCCGCTGCGGCTGCATGGGCACAGCGCGCCCAGGGCTGCCTTCGAAGAGGGCATCGCCCAGCTGCTGGCGAGCGTCGGCCTCGATCCGGCTGTGACGAAACACAAATTTCCGCACGAACTCTCCGGCGGCCAGCGTCAGCGCGTCAACATCGCCCGGGCGCTCGCTGTCCAGCCGAGCGTTCTGGTCGCGGATGAACCAACCTCGATGCTCGATGTGTCCATTCGCAAGGACATTCTCGACCTGCTTGCCCGGGTGAAGCGGGAGAAGGAGCTCGCGATGCTCTACATCACGCATGACATCGCGACCGCCGCGCATGTGGCCGAGGAAATCGTGGTGATGTTCGCCGGCCAGACGGTGGAGTGGGGCGACACCGACAGCGTCCTCGCCAACCCGGCTCACCCTTACACGCAACTCCTGCTTTCGGCGGTCCCTGATGGCCGTCCGTTCGTCAGGGGCGACAGTGCGCGTTTTCTCGAGCAGGCCGAAAAGGTGCGTTCGCTGAGCCGCCCCGAATCCACTGTCATCGAGCAAATTGGCCCCAATCATTTCAAGCGCGCGCTTGGCGCCGCCACATAGAGGATGGTTTCGTGGACTACCTGGTGAACCTTTCCACCTTGCCGCAGGATGCGCAGTCGACCGAGCGGATGGCGCGCGAGGGCGTGACCATCCGGCGCGCCCTGTCACCCGAGCTGAACCTTATCGTGCGCTGGGTCGACGCGCATTTCGGCGACGGCTGGGCGAGCGAGACGACCATCGCCATGGCGCGCCAGCCGCCGGCCTGCTTCATCGCCACGCGCGAGCAGAAGCTCCTGGGTTTCTCCTGTCACGAGGCGACAGCACGCGGCTTTTTCGGCCCGACGGGCGTGGAAGAAAGCCAGCGCGGCCTGGGAGTTGGCCGAGCATTGCTCTTTGCCAGCCTCAACGACCTGAAGGCCATGGGCTACGCCTACGCGATCATCGGCGACGTTGGCCCATCCGCGTTTTACGAAAAGACGGTGGGGGCCATGCCGATCCCCAATTCCAGCCCGGGTGTCTATGCCGGACTCCTGAAATCCAAATTCCAGTAAGTGAAGAGTGATCATGTCTGCACCCCGACCCCTGGCCCTGCGGCTGGAAACCCTTTGGGAACCGCCATCGGATGGCAAGGACCTCTCCTATATCCTGCGCCTGAAGAACTCCGGCACTGAGCCAATTTCGGACTTCGCGCTCTGTGTCTCCGGACCCGGGCGCGTCGATCCGGCGGGACGTGTCGAGGGCGCCACCATCGCCAGGCGGCTGTCGAACTTCACCGAATTTCATCCGCCGGCGGGCTTTGTGCTGTGCTCGGGCGAAACCTGGACGATTGCCGTCCATGCGTTGAGCTGGAACTTCCGTCATTGGACCGATGGCGCGACATCAGCCTATCTCGTGCTTGCCGACGGCAGCACGATTGTGCTCGGGGTTGAGCCGACCCGCTCCACTGCGAGCAACGCGCCCTTGAAGCGTGGCGCCGAACTCTATCCTGTCCCGGCCAATGCCCCGGTGAAAGTGTCGATCATCCCGTGGCCGAACCATGTCGCGCTCTCGTCGCGGCGTCCGCTGCCGGCGGGTTTTTCGCTGCAGTCGCAAGAGCCTGAAGCCGAAGCGGCGGCGAGAGGGTTCACCGCGCTGGTTGAGCATCTTTTCGCGGTCGAAGCCATTGTTCGTCCTGAAGCCGAGGGCGCCATTCCCGTAGCCTTGAAAAAGACGGACGGATTTGGCCCGGAGGCCTACAGGCTGAGCTTCGACGCCCAGACCATCACCATCGAGGCATGCAGCCAGGGCGGCTTCTTCTATGGCCTTGTCACGCTCGGTCACATCTGGCGTGGCGCCAAGCTGCATCCGCAAGTGTTCCAGTTTCCGGCACGCGGCGAGATCGTCGATGAGCCATCGATGGGCTGGCGCGGGCTGCATCTCGACGTCGCCCGTCAATTCTATGCCGCGGCCGAGATCAGGAAGCTCGTGGCGGTTCTCGCCTGGAACAAGCTCAACCGGTTCCATTGGCACCTATCCGATGACGAGGCCTGGCGCGTCGAGATCGACGCCTATCCGGCGCTGACGCAGATCGGCGCCTGGCGCGGCCACGGACTTGCCGTTCCGCCGCTGCTTGGCTCGAGTCCGGCCCGCAGCGGCGGCTACTACACAAAATCCGTCATCCGCGAGATCGTCGCTTCTGCCCGAGGTTTTGGCGTCGAGATCGTGCCGGAGATCGACATGCCCGGCCATTGCCACGCCATGCAGCGGGCCATCCCGGAACTGCGCGATCCCGACGAGCTGGGCAGCTACTACTCGGTCCAGGGTTTCCCCGACAACTGCATCAATCCGGCGCGCGAAAAGACCTATGAGGTCGTGGAAACCATCCTCGATGAACTCATCGAGCTGTTTCCTTTCAAGACGATCCATATCGGCGCCGACGAAGTTCCGGTCGGTGCGTGGTCGGGCTCGCCGATCGCACTTGAACGTTTGCGTGCACTTGCCGGTGACGCGGTTACCGACCGGCATGCCAAGCGGCTGAATGTCATCACCAACAAGCATGGTGCCGACGACATCGACGGTTCGGGGGCCGCGATCCTGCAAGCGGAATTCCTGGAACGCATCCAGCGCTTCCTGGCGCGGAGAGGCTGCGTCACCGGCGGCTGGGAGGAGGCGGCGCATGGCGACCGCATCGACAAGGAAAAGAGTTACCTCTGCGGTTGGCGCAATGTCGAGGTCTCGGCGGGTTTGGCGGAGCGCGGCTACGAGATGGTCGTCTGTCCCGGGCAGGTCTATTATCTCGACATGGCGTTGCGCCCCGACTGGGATGAACCGGGCGCCAGCTGGGCCGGCAATTCCAACACCGAGACGCTCTATGGTTTTGACCCCGTCCAGGGATGGACGGAACCACAGAAAGAAAAGCTGCGCGGCATTCAGGCTTGCATCTGGTCGGAGCCCATGACCGATCGCGCCGTCTTCGACCGGTTGGTTTTCCCACGTCTTTCGGCGCTGGCTGAGACAGGCTGGACGAAGCCGTCGTCGAAATCATGGGCGCGGTTCAAGGCGTTGGCCGGCCTGATGCCGCTGCTCTACGGCCAGTTGGAGCAGCCCTAAACGAGCGGCTTCTGCAGGACGTCGAAGCGGGGGTTGGTCTCGGAGAAAATCGGCAAAGCGGCGGCACCGAGGATAGCGGTGTCCTTGCCGCTCATGCCGATCATGACGCGCGGAACGGTCCGTTCCTGCGCTGTCGGATCAAGCGGCTTGTGCAACGGTTCCAGCCGCTCAGCGAGCCGCCGCATCATTGAAGTTGGCGCACTGCCGCCAAGAACGATGGTCTTCGGATCGAAGGCCAGCTCAAGGAAATCAAGGGTCTGCCGCAGTGGCTGGACGGCTTGATCCAGCCACGCCTCGAGGCCCTCGCCACCTTTTTCGACAAGCCTGTCGAGATCGTCCGGCGGCAGCCCCTCGGCCTTGTATATGCCCATAAGTTCATAGGCGACGGAAGGAGAGATGTAGCGGTCCAGGCATCCGCGCTTGCCGCAGCTGCAGGGCCTGCCGTTCGGCTCAACAATGATGTGGCCAATCTCGCCCGCATTGCTGTGGCTGCCCTTGTAGAGCTGTCCGTCGAGAAACATGCCAGCACCAATGCCGCCGTCGCGGGCGAGGAACAGATAGACAAAGCTGCTGAAACCGCGCGCGACACCATGCAGCCGCTCGCCGATCGCCGCCGCCGCCGCATCGTTTTCGACCAGGACCGGGACCTTGACCCGCGCTTCAAGCTCGCGTCCAACCGGAAAGTTCTGCCAGCCCGGCAGGTTGTCCGGGCTGAGTGACGTCACGCCGCCGTCGGCATAGCGACCGGGCAGGGCCATGCCCACCCCCAGCAGCCGGTTGCGGTCGAAGGTGAAGGCATCTTGCAGATCCGCAACGATGCCTTCGAGAGCCGGCATGGCATGTTTGGGATCGGGATAGTCGACATGACGTTCGGTTCGTGCGCAGACCGCGCCGGAAAGGTCAGTCAGGACGCCGGCCGCCCGCTGGCGGCCAAGCTCAAGGCCGATCGAATAGGCGCCGTGCGGGTTGATCGAATAAGGGATAATCGGCTGGCCACGCGCCTGCCTTTGCGCCTCGGCTGGAATGAGCAGGTGTGACTTCTCAAGTTCCTCGACGATGTTCGACACCGTCTGGGCCGTCAGCGCCGTCATCCGGGCGATCGCCGCGCGCGACAACGGGCCATTGGCGCGGATGGATTCAATCACCACGCGCCGGTTGTGCGATTTGGCCTGCTCGAGGTTGGTGCCTGATATTGTTTTCATTTTCGACCGCTGTGCCCACTCAATGCGAGCCGCCGGCCGGTTTGTCAAATGGCGGGCGGCAAACGAAAGGCATGCCCGAGGCGTAAGCGGAATCTCAGCGAGATGGTTCCGCCGAAACGGCAAGTCGCTTGACGACATGGATGCAGTCTTTCGGCAGTTCCGGATCGAGCAGCGGTTCGAACCCGACCGCCCTGTAGAAACTCAGCGCGTCGTGATTTTCGGGGTCGACGCCAAGGCAAAGCCCTGATGAACCGCCAGCGGCGAGGCGCTGTTCGAGAAAGGCCATTGCGCGCTTGCCGATGCCTTTGCCGCGCGCCTCCGGCAAGAGATCAATATGGCCGTGTGACGGATAGGCGGACAGCGCTTTTGGGACCGCGAAATCGGGATGATGGATCAGGTGGCGCGCCCAGTCGCTGCCGCGCCAAAGCGATCGATCAGGGCCAGGATCGGCGACGCCGGCCTGGAGGCGAGGGTACCACTCAATGGCCAGTTTTGCGTTGAAGGTGCCTGTATCGGCCACGCCAAGGACATAGCCTGAAGAACCGCTTGGGCCGTCGATGATGAAGGCGAGGTCCGGCTCGAACAGTTGATAGGGAATTGTGTAGATTTGGCCGATCAGCGTCGGGTCGTCTTCGCGCGCCGTGGCGTCCTTGCCGGCATCCCCGGTCTGCAGGCAGATCAGGGCAAGAACAGCGTGATCGGATTTGGTTGCCTGACGCAAGACAAACCCATTGCCGAAATCGAGGATCACGGCGGCAGCAGCCGGAAATCGGCGCCTTCGGGCAAGAGCTGTCCGCCATCGACGACGATGGTCGTGCCGGTAATGTAGCTGGCGTCATCGGAAGCTAGGAACAGGAACGCATTGGCGATATCGCGCGGGCTGCCGAGCCGTCCAAGCGGTATGGAGTCCTCCATGTTCTTGATGAAGGTAGCGCCGCGATGCAGTTGAATGGCCTCGGTCAGGATGTTGCCGGGTTCGACGCCGTTGACGTTGATGCCGTAGCCGGAGAATTCCAGCGCCGCCGAGCGGATAAAGCCGTTGATGCCGGCCTTGCTGGCTGAGTAGTGGCCGTGGCCGGGACTGGTGACATGAGGGCCGGTGATAGACGAGGTGAACAGCATGCGGCCTGAGTGCTGTGCTTTCATCGGCACAAGGGCGGCTCGGGCCGCGTTGAAGGTGCCACGCAGGTTGACCGCCATGACCCGGTCCCAGTCATCCGGGCTGGTGTTCTCGATCAACTGCCAGGGATAGATGCCGGCGTTCTGGACGATGATGTCGAGCCGGCCGTGGCGCTTCAATGTCAGCGCCACAGCGGCCTCGGCGTCGGCCATTTGCGAAATGTCGGTGTGAATGAAGGCCGCACCCATTTCATCGGCGGTTGCCAGTCCGGCCGCGGCCTCGAAATCAGCCAGCACGAGGCTGGCGCCTTCCTCGGCAAAGCGCTTGGCAATGCCCTTCCCGATGCCGCGCGCCGCGCCAATGATCAGCGCGACCTTGTCTGCCAGCCGGCCACTCATGCGAGCCTCTGCCGAATGGTTTGCTTGAAGGCGTCGAGCAGCACGGCGGCCAGCACCAACAGGCCATGGATCACCTGCGTGAAATTGGCGGGCAGGCCCATGAGATTGATCGCCGTGTTGATCGCCGAGAGCAGCAGCACGCCGGCATAGACGCCGGGGAGGGTGCCCACACCACCCTTCAAGCTGACACCGCCGATGACGACGGCGGCAAACGCGTTGAACAGCAGGCCAACGCCGAGATTGGCGGTGGCCCCCGAGGTGCGGATCGCCAGCAGCCAGCCGGCCAGCCCAGCGATGGCGCCGGCAAGCACGAAGGCGATGATCAGGTTGCGGTTGACGCGGATACCGGCGCGGAAGGTCGCCGTCTCGTTGCCGCCTATCATCACCAGATGCCGGCCGAATGGTGTCTTGGCCATGATCAGCGAGAAGATGACGAAACAGGAAATGGCGATCCAGGCGGTGAGCGGCAGGCCAAGCAGGCGCTGGATACCGAACCAGCGGATGGCTGGTGCCAGATCCTGCGCCGAGCGGCCGCCGGAGATGACCAACACGAGGCCGCGCACCCAGATATAGGATGCGAGCGTGATGATGAAGGCGCTCATCTTGACCCGCACTACGAGATAGCCGTTGAAGGCGCCGATCAGGCCGCCGACGGCAAGGGCGAGCAGCAGCGACACCGGGACCATCAGCCATTCCGGATGCAATTGAACACCAAGCCCTATGCCCGACGAGCAGAACAGGATGCCGACCGCCATGGCGCTGAGCGCCGCCACGGATTCGACCGACAGGTCCATGTGGCCAGCGATAATGACCAGCGCCAGGCCGATCGACATGACGCCGAGCACACTGGAGGCCTCGATGATGTTGGCGAAAATGCCGAGCTGGAAATAGTTCGGGATCAGCAACGAGAAGATCACCAGCACGAACAGCAGCATGAACCAGACGAGGTTGTCGAGGATGAACTCGAGGGCGTGGCGGGTGCGCGGGTTCATGGGCCGATCCAGTTGGAGCACGCCTCCCGGGAATCAATACGATTCCCGAAAAGACCATGCGCGGATGAGAAACTGCGGGAGAGGGCCCCGGGCCGGTGCGGCCCGGAGCGTCTTGTGCGAGGTGCCTATTCGACCGATTTGACGGTATCCGTCGGCGGCTTCTGGTTGCCCCAGAAGGCTGGATTGTCGACATTTTCCTTGGTGATGGCGGCGCCTGGGATCTTGATGTTCGGGCCCCAGGCCTCCTTGGTCACGGTCGATTTCAAACCGAGCACGTCATATTCGCCGGGCTTGATCTCTTCCTTCTTGGCGATCTTGTCCATGAACATGGCGACCGCCGCGGCCTGCGCGTAGAGCGGCTGCTCGACTTCGACATTGAGCCAACCCTTGCGGATCAGGTCGAGGCCGACCGGCGCGCCGTTCGAACTCATCAGCATCACGTCGCCCGGCTTCTTGCCGGCGGACTCAAGCGAGGCGACGGCGGCGACCGACAGGTGAGCCGCATGGCTGAAGATCAGGTCGATGTCGGGGTTGGCCAGCATTTGGTCGGCGACGATCGTACCGGCATTGCTGGCTTCCCACTGCATGGCCGGAAGCGAGATGATCTTGACGTCCGGGAACGCCTTCATCTTCTCCTCAAAGCCCTTCTGGATGTCCAGTGTGTAAGGATCGCCGGGGTCACCCAGCACCTGCAGGATCTTGCCCTTCACCGAGCCGTTCTTGGCCTTCAGAAGCTTCTCGGCTTGCTCGGCTGCGACGTAGCCGATCTCGACCGTTCCCGCGACCGACGTGAAGTCGGAGGGCGTCGATGTGATCTGGCGGTCGAACTCGACCACCGGGATACCGGCGGCACGCGCTGCTTCGATGGATGGTTTCAGCGCGTTGAAATCGACCGCGGCCAGGATGATCGCCGATGGCTTGAGCGCGATGACGTCGTTCATCTGTGATTGCTGCGCGTCGGTCTTGTTGTCGGCGTTCAGTGTTTTCATCTCATAGCCGACCTGCTTCAGGAACAGCTCCAGCGCACTCACCGAGCCGGTCTGGAATTCATCCAGCAATGTCGGCACCATGTAATAGACGGTCCCCTTGGACTGGGCGAATGCCGGCATAAGCGTGGCAAAGGCCAGTGCCAGGATACCGAAGAGAGCAAGAAGTATTCGCTTCATGTCGTTCGCTCCTGTTAAGCCGGACCCCTCTTTTTGTCCCTCAACCTGCCGGTCCGGCACCGGCAAGCGTCTCACCGGTGATCATGTTGATCACCGCATCGGGACTTGTCTTGTTGCGTGCGACATCGCCTGCCACGACGCCCTGCCGGATCACCACGATCCGGTCGGCGACCTGAAAGGCCTGTTGCATGATGTGGGTGATGATGACGACGCCGATGCCCTGGCTTGCCACCTGGCGGATCATATCGAGACCGCGCCGCGTCTGCTCTACGCCGAGTGCCGCGAACGGCTCGTCAAGAAGCACCAGCTTGCCGCCCCAATGGACGAACCGGTTGAGCTCGATGGCTTGCCGCTGGCCGCCCGAGAGGTGTTCGACATTGGCGCGCAGCGACGGGATGCGGGTGCCGGCGCTGGCCAGCGCCTTTTCGACCACTTGCTCCATGGCGCGCTCGTCGAGCACGGGAATGCCAAGAACCTTCCTGGTGATCTCGCGGCCCATGAAGAAATTGGCCACCACGTCGACATTGGTACACAGCGACAGGTCCTGGTAGACGGTTTCGATACCGGCTGCCTTGGCCTCGGCCGGGGATCTGGCCAGGAACTCCTTGCCTTCGAACAGCATGCGGCCTGAAGTCGGCTCCAGGCCGCCGGCGATGATCTTGACCAGGGTGGATTTGCCGGCGCCGTTGTCGCCCAGCAGTGCCACGACTTCGCCGCGGCCGATCGAGAAACTGATCCCCTTCAGCGCTTCTATGGCGCCATAGTTCTTGGTCACGTTGTCGAGCACCAACAGGGGTTCACTCATGCTGCAATCTCCTTACCCGTCAGAAGATCGCGACCGCGTTCGCGGTCGGCGGTGAATATCTGGCCGAAGCGTGGCGAGAGCACACCCGAAACGGCAAGTGCGGCGGCGCCGCGCATCACCGAGTGCTGCCCGCCCCGTGCGACGACGACCCGTGGTGTCGTGCGGTCGTTTCGCGCCGAGACGGAGTTGTGTAGGTGGGCGGCGGAGCCGGCAAGGCGTTCGAGCAGGTCGATGGAAGCCAGCCCGCCCAAGATGACGGTCTCGGGGTCGAAGAGGTTCTCGATGATGGCGATGGCGTTGTGGAAGATGGGAGCGACTTCGCTTACCCAGGCGGCCTCGCTGCCGTTCCAGCGCCGCAGCGCTTCAAGCGAGAGATATCTTTCGAGGCAGCCGCTGTTGCCGCAAGGACAGGGCTCGCCGCCGGGGACCACGGGAATGTGCCCGACTTCGCCGGCATTGCCCCAGGCGCCACGCAGCACGCTGCCGTCATGCACCATGACGCCGCCGAGGCCGACACCGAAATAGAGATAGTAATATTCGGAATACTGAGCGCCGAGCCCATAAAGGCGCTCGCCCATGGCGGCGGCGGCCATGTCGGTCTCGAAAAACGCCGGCAGCCCGGTCGAGGCGGCCAGCCGATCGCGTAGCGCAACGTCTTTCCAGCCGGTCATGGTGGTCGGACCGACAAAGCTCATGGACTCGACGCCGAACGGACCGGGCAGGGCCATGCCGACGCCGAGAACGCGTCCTCCTGCCCGCAGTCTGGTCAGGTCGACGACCATCGCCGCGATAAGTTCGAAAGCATGGTCGGGCGTAGCGTTTGGGGCTTCGCGGTAGCTGCTTTCGATTACATCGCCGCTGAGATTGATCAGCGCGGCATTGATGCCAAGCGGCGTGATGTGGACACCGACGGCATAGCCGCCGTCGGGATTGATCCTGAGTGTTGCCGGTGGCAGGCCGCGCCCTTTCGGCTCTTCGCGCAGCGACAGGATATAGCCGTGCTCTTCCAGCTCGCGGACAATGGTCGACACGGTCTGGACGGTTAGCCCGACCCGGCTGGCGATTTCGCCACGCGCGATCGGGCCATGAAGGCGGATGGACTCAAGCACGATGCGCCGGTTGTACGGCCGCCCGAATTCCTGATTGGTCCCCCGCAGTGCCATGCCTTGCGTCCTCTAGGAGAGGTCAGCTTCGCATCCGTCATTTATTCAGTCAAATGGAATTCAAAAATAATTTCATCGCCCAAATGTGGCCTGACCGTGCCAGGTTTAGGACCTGCTCAGATGCTGCCCTTGGCTGATTGCCGACGCGCGGAAACCGCTTCATTGGTGGCTGAGCCCAGAAACCGGCCATCCAGCTACATGGAGAAAAGATGATCGAATTGCCATTCGCGCGCGACGAGTATCAGCAGCGGCTTCGAAAGATCCGTGCCGAGATGGCGAAGCGCGGCCTCGACCTGCTTGTCGTCAACGACGTTGCCAACCAGCACTACATCACCGGTTATGATGGCTGGTCATTCTACACGCCTCAGGTGGTGCTCGTTCCGATCGAGGAGGTCGAGCCGGTCTGGATAGGGCGCGCGATGGATGCCGCGGGCGGTCTTCTGACGGCCTGGATGAAGCCCGAGAATGTCGTCGGTTTCCCCGAGGATCACGTTCAGCGCGCCGATCGCCATCCCATGGACTGGATTGCTGCCTGGATCGTCGCCAAGGGCTGGGGTGCCAGGCATATCGGCATCGAGCTCGAAGCCTATTATTTCTCGCCGAAAGCGCATGCCCGCCTCGTCGCCGGACTTCCCAATGCAAAATGGCATGATGCCGATCTCCTGGTGAACTGGATACGCGCCGTCAAATCAGCGCCCGAGATCGACTATCTGCGCAAGGCATCCACCTTGGCCGAAGCAGCGGTCACGCGAGCCTTCGAAGTTATCGCGCCGGGGGTTCGCGAGTGCGACGCCATCGCCGCTATCCAGGCGGCGCAGGTCGCGGGCAGCTCGGATTTCGCCGGCGACATCACCGCGCTTCCGCCGACAATTCTCGGCGGTGAGAATGCATCCGCGCCGCACATCATGTGGAGCGACCGGAAGTTCGGAAACAATGAGACGATCGCGTTGGAACTCGCCGGCGTCTGCCGCCGCTATGCCGCTGGGCTCGCGCGGACCATGCAACTCGGCAAGACGCCGGCAAATGTTTCGGACACGGCAAAGGCGGTGATCGAAGGCATGGACGCGGTACTCGAGGCGGTAAAACCGGGAACAACAGCCGAAGCGGTCGAAGCCGCCTGGCGCAAGGTCATTCAACGCTACGGCCTGAAGAAGGAGTCGCGCATCGGCTATTCCATCGGCGTTGCCTATCCCCCGGATTGGGGCGAACACACGATCAGCCTCAGGCAAGGTGACAAGACTGTGCTTGTATCAGGCAACGTCGTTCACTCCATCCTCGGCATGTGGATGGATGGCTGGGGCATCGAGATCAGCGAGACCATTTTGGTGACCGAAGCCGGCAACGAGACCCTGACCAAGTTCCCCCGAGAAATTCATGTCAAATCCTGAGGGGCCAACCACCACAGGCACTACCGCGGCCAATATCGACGCCGGAATCCTCGACCGGATGATCGAGATTCGCCGCCATCTGCACCGCAATCCGGAGCTTTCGAACGACGAGGCGAACACGCAGCGCTATTTGCGGCAGATGCTGGCTGGCGAAGGCATCATCGACACTCGCGACGTCGCGGGCTTCGGTCTGGCGGTTGATATCGTTGGCACAGGCAAGCCGTCGAACCGCAAGCTGGTCATTCGTGTCGACATCGATGCCTTGCCGATCGACGAGGAGTCCGGCGTCGAATTCGCGTCGATCAATCCGGGCGTGATGCACGCCTGCGGTCACGATGCCCACGCGTCGATGGGCTTTGCGGTTGCCGCGCATCTTCGCCGATCAAGAGCTGATTTTGGTGGCACCGTGCGCCTCATCTTCCAGCCGGCCGAGGAGGACGAGCCGTCGGGTGGGAAACGCGTGGTGGAAGAAGGGCTTCTCGACGACGTCGATGCCGCGATCTGCATTCATGTCGATCCCTACACACCATCCGGCAAGGTTGCGGTTGCCTCCGGTCCGTACACGCTTGCCTGCGATACGTTTGACATCACCGTCACCGGCTCGGCCGCGCATGCGGCAAAGCCCTATGAAGGTGTCGATGCAATTGCCGTGGCGTGCTCCATCGTGAGCGAACTGCAGAAGATCGTCTCACGTGAGATCGATCCTTACGATCCGCTGGTCATATCGGTGACCACCATCAATGGCGGCAGCGCCTACAATGTGATCGCCGGCAAGGTCACATTGAAAGGGACCATCCGCAGCGGCAGCGACGCAACCCGCGAGCAGGCTTGGACCCGCGTCCGTGCGATATCGGAAGGAGTAGCGGCGACCCACGGCGCCAGTGCCCAGGTTGATTTTCACAAGGGCGAGCCGGGTGTCGTCAACGATGTCGAGATGACAGAGCTGATTGTCGCCAGCGCCAAGGCCTGCATCGGGGCCGACAATGTTCTCAATACACCGGGTTGGACCATCGCGGACGATTTTGGCTACTACAGCGAGAAGCGCCCGTCGGTCTATTTCCGGCTGGGAATTCGCAACGAAGACGTCGGGTCGGTCTTTCCGCTTCACCACGCCCGGTTTCGTGTCGACGAAGCTGCGTTGAAAATCGGTGCGGCCACTTTGGCTTCGGCGGCAACCACGTTCCTGTCGACGCGGAGCGACGATTTCGCCTGACCGCGAGAGACTGGATCGGATCCCGCTTACAGATATTGCGCGACTTTCCTGCCAACAGTCAGGAAGCGCAACGGATCGATCGCCTCCCCGTTGTGGCGAACCTCGTAGTGCAGATGCGGGCCGGTCGAGCGGCCGCTGCTGCCGGTCTTGCCGATAACGGCGCCGGCATCCAGCTTCTGCCCGACGGTCACGTCGATCTCGCTCAAATGGCCATAGCGCGTCGCAAAACCATTGCCATGGTCGACTTCCACCATGCGGCCGTAGCCGCCGTTCCAGCCGGCGTTGGTGACAATGCCGGGCGCGGTGACCTTGGCAGCCATGCCGATCGGTGCCCTGAAATCCATGCCGGAATGCAGTGCGGCTGTACCCAGGATAGGGTCGGTGCGCACCCCGAACGGGCTGGTAACGGAATGGCCGGGGGCAGGGTTGCTCAGCGGCAGCTGGCGCGCTTCTTTCTTGAGTTCATCGAGCGTGTCCAGCGCCTCGTCGAGCTCCTTGACCTTGCTGTCGAAGATCATCGAACTGTCGAGCGGGATTAGCGGGCCGCCCGCATCGCTCTTGCCGAAGTCGCTGTCCACCGGCAGGCCGGCGGCCTCGAGCGCCTGTGTAATGGCGTCGGCATTCTTGTAGGCGTTGTCGGCAAGCGTGCTGATACGGGTCAACTGCTCGCTCTCGATCGATTTCAGGGACTGGTTGATCGACACGAACAATTTGTCGGCGCGGTCGGCGGCGGAATCCTTCGGCAGCGGGTCGGAGCGGGTCGACCAAAGCGAGAATGGCCTTGTGTCGCCGTCGCCCGGGTTGGCGCTCAGACTGGCGACCGCATAGTTTTGCGGAGCCTGGCTGATGCTGCCGGTCACTTCCGCTCCTTTGTCCGGTTTTGCAACAGCGGCCGGATCCGCGACGGGTGCCGTTCCGACCTCGTTCTCAGCGCGCTCAAGCAGCGGCCCGAGGCGGCCATGACGCTGGCTCAGCTGGCTCTGGCGTTCGATCAGTTCGCTGACCTTGGTTTCCATCAACTGCTGGTCGAGCAATTGCCGGCTGGTGATGCGGTCGACCTGCGCGCGCAGCGCCGAAATGCGGTCTTCGTAGGCCTGCTGCATGCGCGCCTGGCGGGCCGTGGTGGCGCCGATCAGGTCGTCACGCAGTACGAGATAGGAGGTTGCCAGGAGGTAGCCGATGGCGATCGCCGCCAAGGCGGAGCCGAGAAAGGCGACAAGCCAGGGCCTTATCGTAAAGTGCCTGATTTCATTGCCCCGGGCGATGATGACCGTATGGGGCTCCTTGCGCCTGCCGAATACTGCTGACTGACCGGTTGCGTTCACGGGACCAAGCTTTCGTTTACGACACCACGACAGCTTGATTACACATTATTAGGGTTAACAAAGTTTTGCCGAATTGAGTGCGCTGGGATTAATGCACGCGGCGCGGGCAAAAGGTTGCATGAGGATTGCCAAAAGACGCCCTTGGATGTCCCTTACTTTGGGTCAGGGGGAGCCGTCAAAGGGCGCGGACAGCCTCCAGAACTTCTTGCGCATGGCCCTTGACCCGAACCTTGCGCCAGATCCTGGCGATCCGCCCGTCGCGGCCGATCAGGAATGTCGCGCGTTCGACACCCATGTAGTTGCGGCCGTACATCGATTTCTCGACCCACAGATGGTAGGCCTCGATCACTTTGCGTTCCTCGTCGGCGGCGAGATCGATGGTGAGATTGTATTTCGACTTGAACTTGTCGTGCTTCTTGACCGTGTCGGGCGACAGGCCGATCACGACGGCGCCTGCCTTCTCGAATTCCGGCTTCAGCTGTGAAAAGCTGATGGCCTCTTGCGTGCAGCTTGTTGTGTCGTCCTGCGGATAGAAATAGAGCACAACGGGCTTGCCGGAGGATGCGGTAAGGCTGAGTGATCCGCCGCCATCTCGCGGGAGGTCGAATTGCGGTGCAGGATCGCCTACGTTGAGGTCAGCCATACCGATGCCCTTGTTTGAGGTTACGCGCGTAGCCACACCGATATAGTGTCGAACGGGGATTCGTCCACGATCGAGTTCGTACAACGGAAAATTGCGTGGATCAGGAGCAACCGCAGCACGAGAAGATCCGGTTCAGGCGTGATGAAATCACCGACCTGGGGGCATTCCCGTCCGCGTGCCGCGTGCCGCCGCTTGGCCAAGCGCCGATCGGCCGTGGTTTTCGCATCCTGGCCAGGGTGTTTGCCGGTTTCGCCAGTCTTGTGTTGCTGGCAGCTGTCGCTGTCTATCTGGTCGGCGTGTCTGGCGTTGGTTCCGAGCGGCTTCGGGCGGAAGCGGAAACCGCCATCGAGAAGCTAGCCGGCGTCGATGTCAACGTTTCGGTCGGGCCGGCACGCATCACCCTTGATGGATCGAGCTTCATTGCATTGCAGGTCAGCGATGTCAGCCTGAAGACGGCTTCCGGCAAGCCGATGGTGGATGCGGGACGCGTGCGCTTCGGCGTGCGCCTTATGCCGCTGCTTTGGGGGGATGTGCGGCTCACCAGCGCTCGGATCTCCGATGCCCGCATTGTCACGGCGGCAATGCCGTCTGGCGGCGACTGGACCGTGGCACTCCGCAATGAGGACGGTCTCATCGATCCGGAAAAGCTGGTGGATTCGGTGTTCGGCAGCGTCAACAGCGCGCTCGACGCAGTGCGGGAAGATTCGCTGCGCCGGATCGATCTCAGCAATGTCGAATTCGTGCTGCCTGAGGCCGGAACAATCAAGTCGATCAAAATCACCGACGCCACCGTCAAGCAATCGGGCGCTGGCGGCATGGCGTTTTCATCCGAGTCGGATGTCGATGGCCGGACCGTTACCGTCACTGCCTCTGCCACGCGCGACGCCGCCACGCATCGGATCACGGCTCTGGATGCAAGCATCGACCTGGCGGATACCGGCGACACAACGGCCGCAGGGGGAAAATTGGGTTCGGTTGCATTGAAGATGACCGGATCGCAAGGATCCGGGGCCGATGCGTCGCGATTGACGGTCGTCTCTTCCTCCGCGGGTTCTGTGCTGGATCTTGGCACACGCGGCCTGCTGCCCGCCGACGTCAACGTCAATGCGACGCTGGTCGCCGGTGCGAACAAGATCCAGGTCGACAAACTACTCTTCAAGACCGGCCGGTCGAACTTCGATTTCGCTGGCTCGATCGGACCCAAGCCGAAAACCGGTGCGGCCGGCGAGGAGCCTTCGTATCGCTATGACCTGACCAGTGACGGTTCGTCACTAGCGCCGTCGGAATCACCCGAACCTGCGCTCGCCTTCCTCGCACGCGTGGCCGGTGTCTATCAGACGGTGAGCCACAAGCTGGTGGCCGAACAGATCGCGCTTCGCTCCGGATCGACAGGGGAAGTACTTGGCACCGCATCCCTGGAGTTCGTCGACGGCAAGGCGCCGGGGGTCAATCTGGCCTTCAATATCCACGACATGCCGGTTTCTCACGTCAAACAGCTGTGGCCCTGGTTTTCCGCGCGCAACGCCCGGCTGTGGGTGCTGGAAAATCTGTTCGGCGGGCGCGTCGTTGATGCCAATCTCCAGTTCCATGTCGTACCGGACCGTCTTGGCAATGGCGTACCGCTTTCCGCTGACGAGGTGTTCGGCCGCTTCCAGATCGAAGGGTCGCGCTTCGATACAGCCGGGCGCATCCCGCCAATACGCGATGCCATCGGTGTGGTTGGCTTCCATGGCAACGATGTCGACATTGCCCTGAGCTCGGGCACCGTCTTCATGCCCAGCGGCCGCACCGTCGCTGCCAGCAACGGCACGCTGGTCGTAAAGGCGGCCAACCATCCTCCGGTCATTGGCGCGCTCGACATCGATGTTGACGGCGAGGCGCCCGCGATTGCCGAGTTGGCATCTTACGAACCGATCAACGCCATGCGCCACGTCGGCCTTCTGCCGGAAGATCTCACCGGTACTGTCACTGGCCATGTAAAGGCGGACATTCCGCTGCAGTCCGGCGTCGATACCTCGAAGCTCGATTGGCTGGTGTCGCTGGACTATGAGGGCCTGTCGCTGGCCAAGCAGTTCGAGGGGCAGTCGGTGACTGATGCCGATGGCTCGATCACGGTCGACCCGGAAAAGGCGGTGATCTCGGCCAAGGCGAAACTGAATGGCATTCCCGCCGAACTCGACCTGGTCGAGCCGCTTGAGGACGGCGGCCCGGTGCGGAGCCGCAAGGTGGCCCTGGTGCTGGACGACAAGATCCGTGCGGCCGCCATGCCTGGGCTGTCGCCGCTGCTTTCGGGAACGGTGAAAGTCGCGATCGACAAGAGTGGCAGCGGCAACCAGAATGTTTCGGCCGACCTGACCAGCGCCAAGCTGGATATTCCCTGGGCGGGCTGGAGTAAGGGGGCAGGGGTTCCCGCCACGGTCACGTTCGTCATGACCAAGTCCGGCGACACCACGACGCTGTCCGATTTCAACCTCGACGGCAAGACGTTCTCCATCGACGGCGGCATCGTGCTGGTCAACGGCGCCCTGTCCTCGGCACGATTCAGCAAGGTCACCCTGAACCGCGGGGACGATGTCGCGGTGTCGGTGAAGCGGTCGGGGAAGGGCTATGCGGTCAACATCAGCGGCAACGCCCTTGATGCCCGGTCGCTGATCAAGCAATTCACCTCGGACGTGGACACCGCGACCAAGACCACTGGCTCCGACGCCATTTCCGTCAGCGCCGATGTCGATCAGCTGACCGGTTTTCATGACGAACAACTGTCGAACCTCAAGCTTGACTACAGTGCCGCCGGATCAAGGGTGAACGGGCTAAAGGTAAGCGCCACGGCAAGTTCAGGTGCGGCGATCACCATCAGCAACACCACGGGCGGCGGGCAGCGCGCGCTCAACATGCAGTCGGCCGACGCCGGCGCCATCCTCAGGTTTCTCAACATCTACG
>JBDSLV010000198.1:0-5945 GCA_039916205.1 Mesorhizobium sp.
CTCTGGCCAAGGATCAGGCGCTGCTCGCCAGTTCGGCTTCGGATCTTCAGCGCGCCAAGGACCTGGTTGCCAAGCAGGCCGGTACGCAGCAGACCTATGATCAGGCCGTCGCCGCGCAGAAGGCCGCGGCCGCCACGGTGGACGCGGACAAGGCAACACTGGATGCCGACGCGGTCCAGCTTGGCTTTGCCACGATCAAGGCGCCGATTGCTGGCAGGTTGGGCGCGGTCAGCGTTGCCGTCGGCGACCTCGTCACACTCAGCAATGGCAACAGCAGCACGGCGACGCCGCTGGTAACGATCACCCAGATGGACCCGTTGCAGGTCAACTTCAACCTTCCCGAAAGCAACCTTGCCTTGCTGCACAAGGCGTTGGCGAACCCGCAACAGGGCGCTGTCACACTGGCCACCGACGGCAGCCCGACACCCGTCGGCAAGGGCACGCTCGACTTCGTCGATTCCAGCGTCGACACCGCTTCCGGCACGATCGCGACGCGGGCAAGCGTGCCAAATTCCGATCTTTCGCTTTGGCCAGGCCAGTATGTGAATGTCGTGCTCGACGCCGGCACAATGCCGCAAATGACGTCGGTGCCAACGGTTGCGGTGCAGCCCAGCCAGAAGGGGCCGTTCGTCTATGTCGTTAAGACCGACAACACGGTTGAGATGCGGCCGGTGCAGGTCGCGCTGACCGAAGGTGCAAACAGCGCCATCAGCCAGGGCCTGAAAAGCGGCGAGAAGGTCGTGGTTGAGGGACAGACGAAGCTGAAGAATGGTTCGGCGGTACATGAGGGCAAAGCAGGCGGCGGGGATCAGGCAGCGCCCAAGGTGGCGGAGGCCGACAAGCCCGCAGCCAAGCCCGCTGTCAAAGCCGGGGCGGTCGAGGCGCAGCCATGATTTCCGAATTCTGCATCCGCAGGCCCGTCGCCACGCTGCTCATGTCCTTCGCCCTCGTGCTGGGCGGATTGTTTGCCTACAAGTTCCTGCCGGTGGCCGCACTGCCAAGTGCCGAGTTTCCGGTGGTGAATGTCTCGGCCTCGCTGCCCGGCGCTTCGCCCGAAACCATGGCGACTTCGGTGGCAACGCCACTGATCAAGCAGTTCGCCACCATTGCCGGCATCGATTCGATCTCCACCACCAATTCGCTTGGTTCGACCTCGATCGCCATCCAGTTCGTGCTCAATCGCGATATCGACGCTGCCGCGGCCGACGTACAGGCGGCGATCGCGCGCACGCAGCGCCAGTTGCCGCCCGAGATGACGGCGCCGCCAAGCTATCGCAAGGTCAATCCGGCCGACGCGCCGATCCTTCTGATGTCGCTGGTCAGCGACACCGTTCCACTGACCGATCTCGACGCCTTCGCCGAAAACGTCATCTCGCCGTCGCTGTCGACGATCGACGGCGTGGCGCAGGTCTCTATCTTCGGCCAGCAGAAATATGCCGTCCGTGTCCAGATCGATCCGACCGCGCTTGCCGCGCGCGGCATTTCGATCGACCAGCTGCAGACGGCGATCGCCTCCGCCAACAGCAACACGCCGCTCGGCGTGCTGCAGAACAACCAGCAGCAGCTGACGATCACCGCCAACACCCAGCTGACCAACGCGGCGGGGTTTTCCAATCTGATCATCGCCACCAAGAACGGCCATCCGGTGCGGCTCGGCGAAGTGACGCGCGTCATTGATTCCGTGGAAACGACCACGACCGCCAGCTGGTATGACGGCACGCGCGCCGTCATCCTGGCCGTGCAGCGCCAGCCCGATGCAAACACCGTCGATGTCGTCGACCGCGTCAAGGCGATGCTGCCGTCCTTCCAGGACCAGATGCCGGCGGCGGCCAGCATCAAGCTGCTCAACGACCGCTCGACTTCGATCCGCGCCGCCGTCGACGACGTGCAGTTCACGTTGCTGCTCACCATTGCCCTGGTGGTGATGGTGATCTTCCTGTTCCTGCGCCGCGTCACGGCGACGATCATTCCGGCGGTGGCGGTGCCGATCTCGCTTATCGCCACGCTCGGCGTCATGTTCCTGTTCGGCTTTTCCATCGACAACATCTCGCTGATGGGACTGACGCTGGCGGTCGGCCTCGTCGTCGACGACGCCATCGTCATACTGGAGAACATCTTCCGCCATATGGAAGAGGATGGGCTGTCGGCTTTCGAGGCATCGCTCAAGGGTGCGCGCGAAATCGGCTTCACCATCATCTCGATCTCGATCTCGCTGGTCGCCGTGTTCATACCCGTGCTGTTGATGGGCGGCGTCATCGGCCGCATCTTCAACGAGTTCGCCGTGGTGGTGACGGTCGCCATCCTGGCGTCGATGTTCGTCTCGCTGACGCTGACGCCGATGCTGTGCTCGCGGCTTTTGTCGGTGTCCAGGGCCGAGCGCGAAGCAGCTCATGGCGAGGGGCAGAAGCATAATTTCTTCATGCGCGGCTATGACTGGATGCTGACCTTCTGCCTGCGGCACACTTTCCTGGTTTTCCTTGTCTTCGTCGGCACGGCCGCAGCCTCGGTCTGGCTGATCCAGATTTCGCCGAAGGGCTTTTTCCCGCAGGAGGATATCGGCCAGGTGTCGGTGACCACGATTGCGCGGCAGGACATTTCGTTCGACGCCATGGTGAAGCTGCAGAGCGACGTCGCCAATGTCTTTTCCCATTCGCCTTACGTCTCGCATGTCGCCTATTCGGCGGGCGGCGGAGGCAGGGCGCTCAACCAGGGCCAGCTCTATGTTCAGTTGAAGGACAAGGACCAGCGCCCCGACATCGACAGGGTGCTCTCGGACCTGCGCAAGCAACTGGCCAATGTGCCGGGCATCGAGACCTATATGCAGCCGGTTCAGAACCTTCGCCTCGGTTCACGTCAGTCCGCCAGTGCCTACCAGCTGGTCGTGCAGGGACTGGATACCGCGGCGACGGACAGCTGGGCACAGAAACTGTCGGACGCGATGGCGGCGGACCATGCCGCCTTCACCGATGTTACCAACGATCTGCAAAACAATGCCCTGCAGGCGACGCTGGTGGTCGACCGCGACAAGGCCGCGACCCTTGGCGTCGACACCGACACGTTGCGCTCCAGCCTTTATGGCGGTTTCGGCACGCAGCAGGTGTCGACCATCTTCGGCTCGGCCGACAGCTACGAGGTCGTGATGGAGCTCGACCCGAAGATCGAGTGGTCGCCGGAGCGGATGCTGGCCATTCAGGTGCGGACGGCCAGCGGTAGCCTGGTGCCGCTCGGCGCCTTCGCGCGGGTCGATCGGACAGCGGGTGCATTGACTGTCAACCAGCTCGGCCAGCTTCCGGCGGTGACCATTTCCTACAACCTGCCGCAAGGCGTGGCACTCGGCGACAGCGTAACGCATATCAATGCGCTGAAGGACAAGATCGCGCTGCCGACGGCGATCTCGACCACTTTCGCCGGCACGGCAAAGACATTTGAGGATTCGCTGGCCAATCAGGGCCTGCTGATCGGCGGCGCCATCCTGACCATCTATATCGTGCTCGGCATCCTCTATGAGAGCTTCATCCATCCGCTGACCATCCTGACCGGCCTGCCGTCGGCGGTGCTGGGCGCGCTGGTGGCGTTGCGGCTGGCCGGAATGGACCTGTCGGTCATCGCGGTGATCGGCATCCTGATGCTGATCGGCATCGTCAAGAAGAACGGCATCATGATGATCGATGTCGCGCTTGAATTGCGACGGGAAGGCATGTCGCCGATCGAGTCCATCCACAAAGCCTGCATCATGCGGTTCCGCCCGATCATGATGACGACGCTCGCCGCATTGATGGGCACGATCCCGATCGCGCTCGGCACCGGCGCCAGCGCTGAATTGCGCCAGCCGCTCGGCGTGGCGGTGGTCGGCGGTCTCATCGCATCGCAGGCGCTGACACTGTTCGTGACGCCGGTGATCTATGTCTACATGGAGAATTTCTCCGGCTGGCTGATCGGCCTGTGGTCGAAGCGCAAGGGCAGGCCGAACCCGGACGAGAGTATCGGCCAGCTGTCGCTGTTCAAGCCTCGCGAAGAGACGCTGCCGGAGCCGCAGCGCGCCGCCGCCGAGTAAACGTGGGGCCAGCGCCTTGCCGCTGGCCCAAGGCGTTGCGCTTGCGGCCAACGGACGGCAATCGTAGTTTGCCGCCATGTCACACGATCACGATCATGACCACGACAATGAACTCGACCCGTTCGCGGCGCGCGTGCGTGCGCTTGAAACCATCCTCACCCAGAAAGGGCTGATCGATCCGGCTGCCATCGACGTCATCGTCGATACCTATGAGACCAGGATCGGCCCGCGCAACGGCGCCAGGGTGGTGGCCAAGGCCTGGGCCGATGCGGATTTCGCCGAGTGGCTGCAACGCGATGCGACAGCGGCGATCGGTTCGCTTGGTTATACCGGCCGGCAGGGCGAGCACATGCAGGCGGTGTTCAACACGCCGGACACGCACAACCTCGTCGTCTGCACCTTGTGCTCCTGCTATCCATGGTCGGTGCTCGGCCTCCCCCCGGTTTGGTACAAGGCGCCTCCCTATCGTTCGCGCGCGGTGATCGATCCCCGTGGCGTGCTGGAAGAGTTCGGGCTGACGCTGCCAGCGGACAGGAAAATCCGCGTCTGGGATTCGACAGCGGAACTGCGTTATCTCGTCGTGCCGATGCGGCCCGATGACACCGAAGGCTGGAGCGAGGAGCGGCTGGCCGATCTGGTGAGCCGCGATGCCATGATCGGCACCGGCCTGGCGAGGCAGCCGGCATGAACGGCCCTCAGGACCTCGGCGGCCAGATGGGTTTCGGTCCGGTGGCCCCGGAAGTGGACGAGCCGTATTTCCACGCCGAGTGGGAAAAGCGGGCGCTGGGCGTGACGCTCACGGCCGGCGGCATGGGCGCCTGGAACATCGATGAGAGCCGGCATGCCAGGGAATCGCTGCATCCTGCCGACTACTACGCCTCCAGCTACTATGAGATATGGATCAAGGCGCTCGAAACGCTGCTCAAGCGGCACGGGTTTGTCACCGAGCGCGACCTGAAGGCGGGTGCCGCGATCGATGCGGCTGCAACACCCAAGCGGGTGTTGAAGGCCGAGAACGTCGCGGCGGTGCTGGCCAAGGGCGGTCCTTGTGACCGGCCGATGGTGCAGGCGGTACGGTTCAAGGCGGGCGACGCGGTGCGGACAAAGAATTTCAATCCGACCGGTCATACGCGCCTGCCGCGTTATGCCCGCGGCAAGCAGGGAACAATCGAGGCCGTGCGCGACGGCTTTGTATTTCCCGACAGCAACGCACCTGGAAATGGCGAGAACCCGCAATGGGTTTACACGGTGGTTTTTGAAGGCCGCGAGATTTGGGGCGAGGGCGCCGATCCGACACTGACTGTTTCGATCGACGCCTGGGAGAGCTACCTTGAGCCGGCATGAGCTGAAAGCACCGGCACCGGCACTACCCGCCAATGTCGACACGCCGGTGTTCGCCGAGCCCTGGCAAGCGGAAGCTTTCGCCATGACGGTGGCGCTGCACGACAAGGGCCTGTTTTCATGGGGCGAGTGGGCGCAGGCGCTCTCGACCGAGGTCAAGAAGCCAGGTGCGGCGGCTGACGGCCATGACTATTACGAACATTGGCTGGCCGCCCTGGAAAGCCTGCTTGCGTCAAAAGGGCTGGCCGCCAAGCCCGATGTCGACGCCATGGCCGAGGCCTGGGAGCGCGCCGCGCACGCCACTCCGCACGGCAAGCCGATCATGCTGGAGAATGATCCCGAATTCAGCTCTGGCGATTGAGAGCAGAGCGCTGGCGAACCCGTCATTCCCCCAAGAGATTCTGAATGTACCTGGCAGAGACCCTCTCCATCTGCGCGGCCTTGTGCATAGCGGCTAGCGGAATGCTCGCCGGTGAGTTGACCGGACGCATCGACGCCTTGACCCTGACCCGCTGGCAGACGCTTGCTGTGACCTTGGCGACGGCGCTTG
>JBDSLV010000199.1:0-5805 GCA_039916205.1 Mesorhizobium sp.
ACCGCCAGATAGCCATCAAGACTGGCACCCTTTACCGGGTTGCCGTCCTTGTCGAGATACATGGTCTTGGTGGCCGCCAACGGCGCACGCTCGCGGAAATCAAGGAAAGTCGATGCGCCATCCTTGAAGCGGATGGTCATGAAGCCGCCGCCGCCAATGTTGCCGGCATTGGGGTAGACGACGGCGAGCGCATAGCCGACTGCAACCGCAGCATCGACGGCGTTGCCGCCCTTTTTCAGCACTTCGACGCCGACTTCCGATGCCAGGTGCTGGGCCGTGACGACCATGCCGTTCTCGCCCTTGGCCGGGGCTGGAGACGCGGCGAAGGCGCATGTCAGCGGCGTAAGGGCGAAGTTCAGGGAAAGGCTGGCGGCGATCAGGGTCCGGCGGGTGAGATGCATAGCGGGGTCTCCTGGCGGGGGGACGCCTAGAAGACCCTCTCGGAGTGATCTCGTCTACTGACAATGGAGACCGACACGAGTTGGTGATCGCTTTCTATCGAGAAGCCGGCGGGACAGCGCCCCTCTCTGTCCTACCGGACATCTCCCCCACAAGGGGGGAGATCGGCTAAGTTCAGACGATCCCGCCCGAACCGCCCGCCACCTCCGGGCGTTCCGCCGCGACCTTGGCCCGATAACCCGCCGCACGATAGGCCGAGACCGGATCGATGGCGCCGCCGGTCTTCAGCCGTGCCATGGCCAGGATCGGCTCGACATCGGTGCGATAGGCGGCTTTCAACGTCTGCGTCGCCATCAGCGCGTCATTGGCGTCCTGGTAGCCTTCCAGCGCCTTGCGGTCGACCAGCAAGGCCTGGGCGTAGGCGCGTTGCACCTCGACCGCCGACAGCATCAGGCTTTCAATCGGGTCCGTGACGTTGTGGCTCTGGTCGAGCATATGCGCCGGATCAAAACCGTCAGCGCCGGAGAGTTCCGCGTCGACCAATTCGTTGAACACCAGGAACAGGCGGTAGGGATCGATCGAGCCGGCATCGAGATCATCGTCGCCATATTTCGAATCGTTGAAGTGGAAGCCACCGAGCTTCTTGAACTGGATCAGCCGCGACACGATCATCTCGATGTTGACGTTGGGCGCATGGTGGCCAAGGTCGACCAGGCAGAAAGCCTTGTCGCCCAGCTCCTTCGCGATCATGTAGTTGGTGCCCCAATCCTGCACGACCGTCGAATAGAAGGCAGGCTCGTACATCTTGTGCTCGCTGAAGAGTTTCCAGTCGGCGGGCAGTTCGGCGTAGACCGCTTTCATGGCGTCGAGATAGCGCTCGAACGCCTTGGCGAAATTGACCTGGCCGGGGAAGTTGGAACCATCGCCGATCCACACGGTCAGTGCCTTGGAGCCCAGCGTCTTGCCGATTTCGATACATTCGAGATTGTGCTCGACCGCTTGCCGGCGGGTGCCGGCATCGGCATGCGACAGCGAGCCGAATTTGTAGGACAGCTTCTGGTCCTTCGCATCGGAAAACGTGTTCGAATTCATCGCGTCGAAGCCGAGACCGAAGCGCGAAGCGGCCTGCTTCAACCGGTTCGGATCGGCCTTGTCCCACGGTATATGCAGCGACACGGTCGGCGTCGCACGGGTCAGCTGCTGTATGACAGCGCAGTCCTCGATCTTGTCGAAGATATCGCGCGGTTCGCCAGCACCCGGAAAGCGGGCGAAGCGCGTGCCACCGGTGCCGACGCCCCAGGAGGGAATTGCCACCGCGAATTTTTCGACCTGTTCTCGGATGGCGTCGATGGCGATGCCGCGGCGGTCGAGCCGCTCGCCCAGCGAGGCGTAGTCGCGTTCGAGGTCCGCCTTGCGGGCAGCATTGTCTTTCTCGACGACGCCGGCGGAGATGATCAATTCGGACACTGCAATTCCCCCCAAAATGCGTTCGGTTGGCGCTGCCCCTCACCCTTACCTTCTCCCCGTCACTATACGGGGGGAAGGTGCCGGCAGGCGGATGAGGGGCGGCGCAACCCTCAAAGACGATCCACTACCGTGTAAAACTCTGGGCGTTGCCCGCGTCGACATTGATGATGTTGCCGGTCGACTTGGCCGACATATCGGAGGCGAAGAAATAGATCGCTTCGGCGATGTCTTCCGGAAAGACCGAACGCTTCAGCATCGAGCGCGAGCGGTAGTGCTCCTCAAGATCGTCAGTCGACATCTTGTAGGCGGCGGCGCGCTGTTCCTTCCACTCGCCGGTCCAGATTTTCGAACCGCGCAGGACCGCATCCGGATTGACGACGTTGACGCGGATCTGCGCTTCCGCGCCTTCCAGCGCCAGACAGCGGGCGAGATGAATCTCGGCGGCCTTGGCCGTGCAATAGGCGGCCGCGTTGGGCGAAGCGGCAAGGCCGTTCTTGGAGGCGACGAAGACGACGTTGCCGCCGATCTCCTGCACCCGGAACAGCCGGAAAGCCTCCCGCGAAACCAGGAAATAGCCGGTCGACAGAATGTCCATGTTCTTGTTCCACAGCGCCAGCGTCGTCTCCTCGATAGGCGCCGAGGAGGCAAGGCCGGCGTTGGACACCAGGATGTCGATGCCGCCGAACTCGACCGCCGTTTCGGCGAACCCCGTGATGACCTGCTCCTCCGAAATGACGTTGATGAGCACCGGCCGCACGAAATCCTTGCCATAGGCCTTGGCCAGCTCGTCATTGGCGCCGGCAAGCGCCTTCTCGTCGATGTCGGCGAGCACAACGCAAGCGCCCTCGCGCAGCAACCGGTTGGCTGTTGCCCGGCCAATGCCGCCGGCGCCGCCGGTGACCAGCGCGATCTGGCCGGCGAGCGATTTCGGCTTCGGCATGCGCTGCAGCTTCAGATCCTCAAGCAGCCAGTATTCGATGTTGAAGGCTTCCTGTGCCGGCAGGCCGACATAGGACGAGACGGTCGAAGCGCCGCGCATGACGTTGATGGCGTTGACGTAAAATTCACCCGAGATACGCGCGGTCGCCTTGTCGCCGGCGAAGGTGAACATGCCGACGCCAGGCATCAGATAGACCACCGCATTGGGATCACGGATGGCGGGCGAGTCGGCATGCTTGCAGCTGTCGTAGTAGGCCTGGTAGCCGGCGCGATAGTCGGCAACGTCATCGGCCAAGCGCGCGATGACCGCCTCGATATCAGGCTTGGCGGGATCGAACTCGATCACCAGCGGCCTGATCTTGGTGCGCAGGAAGTGGTCGGGACACGAGGTGCCGAGTGCCGCCAACGGTCGCATATCCCTGGAATTGACGAATTCGAGTACGGCGGGCGAGTCGTCGAAATGGCCGAGCTTGTGGCTCTTCCCCGAAATCAGGCCGCGGATCCTTGGCATCAGCTTCGCGGCAATCGCGCGGCGTGCCGCCGCGTCGAGCGACTTGGCCACTTCGCCGCCGAAGATGGCCACGCCTTCCGAGCGGCGCTCGAACCATTCCATCGCCTGGTTGATCACCGAGATCGTCGTCTCGTAGCATTCCTTCGGCGTATCGCCCCAGCTGAACAGGCCATGGCTTTCGAGAATGACACCCTTGGCCTGGGGATGCTCGACGCAGAATTTTTCGAGCCACAGGCCGAGCTCGAAACCGGGACGTTTCCAAGGCAGCCAGCCGATGGCGTCACCGAAAATCTCCTTGGTCAGCGCCTTGGAATCCTTCGCCGCTGCGATGGCGATGATCGCATCGGGATGCATGTGGTCGACATAAGGCTTTGGCACGAAGGCATGCAGCGGAGTGTCGATCGAGGCCGCGCGGGGATTGAGGTTGAAGGTGCAGTGGGGCAGATAGCCCACCATCTCGTCCTCATGCTCGACGCCGCGATAGAGTGCCTTCAGCGCGCGCAACTTGTCCATGTAGAGCGTGGCGAAGCCGTCAAGCTTGATCGAGGCGCTGTCGCCACCCGAGCCCTTCACCCAGAGGACCTCGACATCCTGGCCGGTGAGCGGATCCTTCTGCCAGATCTTGGACGAGGTGTTGCCGCCGCCATAGTTGGTGACGCGCTTGTCGGATCCCAGCGTGTTCGAGCGATAGACGAGGCGCTCCGGCTCGCCCATCGAGGCCGCCTTGGCATCATCCCACAAATTGGCGAGGCGCGTGCCGCTGCGCTTGTCGAGCATAGATAAATCCTCCCGAAGGGCACGCTATCGGTGCGGCCATTTGGTTCAAATTTCCACGGAAGCGCCGATCTTGTCAATCAAAAACGATCAAAATCGATCATATTGCACTGCACAATGAAATTATATGATTGGAAATGATTGACACTGCGCGTTTTGGATGCCTAGATGACAGGGCAAGGGAGGAACCATGCACGAGAAAGAGCGCCACAGGATCATTCTGTCCGCCGTCCAGGAAAAGCCTGTGGTGACGGTCCAGGAGATGGTCGACCTGACGGACTCGTCCGAGGCGACGATCCGGCGCGACATCGCGGCGCTGCATGTCCAGAAGCGGTTGCGCCGGGTGCGCGGCGGTGCCGAAGCGATCTCCCCGCCGCAGTTCATCGGCCTCGCCGGCCGGCCCTTCTCCGTCAACGAAACACTGAACGCGTCGCAGAAGCGGGCCATCGCACGGGAAGCGGTGGAGTTGTGTGGGGATGGCGAGCCGATCATCATCAATGGCGGCACCACCACCTTCCAGATGGTGCATTTCCTGACCGGCCGCCGCATGCCGATCTTCACCAATTCGTTCCCGATCGCCGAACACCTGCTCAAGCATTCCAAGAACACGGTGATGCTGTCGGGCGGCACCATCTACCGCGAGCAGAACATCATCCTCTCGCCCTTCGACAATGACGTGACGCGCAATTTCTATGCGCGCCGCATGTTCATGGGCGCACAGGGGCTCGGGCCGCTAGGGCTGATGGAAGGCGACCCGCTGCTGATCCAGGCCGAACAGAAACTGATCGACCAGGCCGACGAACTGGTGGTGCTGGCGGACTCCTCGAAGTTCCGCAAGCGCTCCAGCCTGATCCTGTGCGGCCTGTCGCGCATAGCTACCGTCATCACCGACGATGGCATCGAGGATCGCGAAGCCAAAATGCTCGAAACCGCAGGCGTGACCCTGATCGTCGCCCGTAAGTCGGCAAAGGAAGAATCTTCACTGCAGGCCTGAGATTATCTCACGCCCGTGGCGGCGATGGAATGCAACGCTCAAGGGAGGATATACGATGAGCTTTTTGAAGAAACTGATGGTGACGGCGGCATTCTCGGCCGCCATGTTCGTGAATGCCGCCTATGCCGAGAACGTCAAGATCGCGCTGGTGGTGAAGTCGCTCGGCAACGGCTTCTTCGATGCCGCCAACAAGGGCGCCGAAGAAGCGGCCAAGGAACTCGGCGACGTCGATATCATCTACACCGGTCCGACCAAGGCTACCGCCGAAGCCCAGATCGAAGTGGTCAATTCGCTGATCGCCCAGAAGGTCAACGCGATCGCCATTTCGGCCAATGACGCCGACGCGCTGGTTCCGGTGCTGAAGAAGGCGATGGAGCGCGGCATCACCGTCATCTCGTGGGATTCGGGTGTCGCCAAGGAAGGCCGCCAGCTGCACCTTAATCCGTCCGACACCGGTCTGATCGGCGAAACCATCATCAAGCTTGCCGCCGACTACCTGCCGGAAGGCGGCGAGGTCGCCATCCTGTCGGCCTCCTCGACCGCGACCAACCAGAACGCCTGGATCGACGCGGCCAAGAAAATCCTGCCGGAGACGTTCCCCAAGATCAAACTCGTCGCCACCGTCTATGGCGATGACGACTCGGCCAAGAGCACGGACGAAGCCAAGGGCCTGTTGAAGTCCTATCCGAACCTCAAGGCGATCATCGCGCCGACCACGGTC
>JBDSLV010000200.1:0-17930 GCA_039916205.1 Mesorhizobium sp.
ATATCCCTGAAATATCGCATCAGCCCAGCCATCACTCTGGGTCGGACACATACCAGTATCTCGCCGATCAGCGCGGCATCGGAACCTGGGTTCATGTCACGCGTCGGACTGCCAGGATAGGCCTTACCTCGTAGCCGCTACCCCACGGGTTGGCGGCGGAGAGCTTCTTTGCAAAGTCGATAGCAGTATCTAGAGCATCGCAATCGACCATGTAAAATCCGACCAGATGCTCCTTGGATTCGATGAATGGCCCGTCCACCACCATGGCCTCGGCGCGGCCTTTACGGACAGACACAGCTGACGTCACTGGCTGTAGGCGAGCCGCCTGGGTCACGCAGCCGCTAAACGCCTCGCAGACAAGGTCGAGTCGTTCGATCACCTCACGATCCTTATCGGGCGTCCAGCTCGCAGAGGCCAAGTCTTCGGCTGTGAAACAGAAGATGGCATATTTCATCGACATGTTTGCTGTCTCCCGCGCGCTCAAGATGCTTTTGGCCCAACGAGCGCAAACACCGCCCCCTGACGGTCAAAGCATCGCAGCGTGAAGTCACCGTCTGGAACCTCTCGCGGCTGGTCAAAAACCTTGCCGCCCTCGGCCACAACCCTGTGCGCGGCCGCTTCTATGTCGTTGACCCGAAAGAATGGGCTCCACAAAGACTGAGAGATTTCTTGCGGCCGCCGCGCGATCCCCCCAGCGGGCTCACCGCCGGTAGAGAAAATCAGATAAGGTCCGGCCGCGCCCATGTCGATTGTCTGGACTGGCCTCCATCCGAAGGCACGGCGATAAAACGAAAGCGCCTCTTGCGGGTCGCCCGTATAGAGTTCATGCCAAGCAACGTGGCCGTTCAGCGTTGAATCACCTTCAGTACGGCTGGCGCTGTCTGGCGACGGCGCGAACAGCCCAATCGCGGCTCCCTGTGGATCGCTGACAATGGCAAAACGGCCGATGCCTGCCGCATCGCATGGCTTCAGGCGCACAACGGCGGCGAGCTGATGCATCATCGCGACCACCTCGTCAACATCCTTCACGGCAAGATAGCCGACCCAGCCCGAGAGGGCTCCGCTGCCATCCGAGAAGGCAACGGTCTCGACGATCGCGGCGGTGGGGCGTTCGCCGGCGCTCAGAATTTTGTAAGCGACATTATCGACCACCATGTCGCCAGCAGTGAAACCAACCACATTGGCGTAAAAGTCCGCCGCTGCCCCAATGGCAGGGGTAAGCAGTTCGTACCAGACGAAATTACCTTCGATGTCGGCCATGTCGTTCATGTCTCCTGTTGCTAGACCAAGGACGTTCCGGCTCGGCGCGATACGACATGACATGGAAAATAAATTGCCCAAACGAGGCCGATTTCCTGTCGACCTGGCTTTGATCGATTTTGTGACATGATTGCTCTGCCCGTTGAGCGGTGAGTCGCCAGGCACCTCAGCGGTGCAAGGGCCTGCGCTCGGCAGCGTCATGCAAGAAGTGCGTGAGCTTTATTGCTTCGTGACGGGCGAACATTTGTGTTCAGAATGAACTCGACCGCCCGCACATGTTGGTGTGGCCATCAGTACAGGCGATTAGAAGCGGCCAAAAGCCGCTATGACTGCGCCCGGCGGTCGATCACTTCGTGGTGGACTGCGTGACTGTCGAAATGGCTCAGCACAGCGCGAGCGGTCGCGGGAACGTGGCTAGCGGTATAGTCTTCGCCCATGAAATCGCGGACAGCGTCCAAGCTATCAAACCACATCAGGGTTGTGAATTCGACTTCATCCGTGTGGTCGTGACGCATCAGGTCGATATGTCGAAAACCAGGGATGTTGCGAGCTTCGATGTCGGGGATGACCTGACCACGCACCACCGCTTGATAACCATCGGCATTTTGCTTGCTCGTCCAGCCGCGCCAAATCCTACAAATCATTCTTTCGCCCACTATTGTGACCTGAACTTCATAACATGACTCCGTCAAGGATAGCCTATCCGATGCAGCTTCGCATGACACCGTCTATATGTATTTTGCCGGTGTCCAACGTGCGTAAGACGGCTACATTGGTCAAATAAGTTTCGGCGGTTCTGGTAACCACCCGCACATGTGGCTCGCGACTTACCATTTTACGTACTCAAGCCAGGCCTGTCGGAAACCACGCGATTCGTAGAAGCGAATGGCCGAAGAATTTTGTGCTACCGCCCCGATGACTTGATCGACCGCACCCTGCCTGGTGACAATCTCGTCCACGCGGTCCAGAAGCGCTGCGCCGATATGTTCTCCACGGTGGTCGGGCGATACGATCAGAAATTTTGTCTCCGCGACACGCTGTCCGGTTTCCCATTCGTCTGAAAGCTCAAAGTCCTCGCCACCCTCATGAATTGCGGCAGAGGCAAGGCCGACGATTCTCGAGCCCGCACGGGCCACTAACAAAAGACCTTCCCTAGCGCCTTTCTCCAACAATCCACGAATTACAGACCAGGAAGGTACATCTTCAACATAAGGGCCGAGGTTCGGTGACACGAGCTGGTGATGATGGTGCAACTCCAACCAAAGCGGCTTGAGTGCGGTAACCAAATCGACGCCAGCAACCTCAATATGGTGTTTTCCGTGAAATCGGACGGGCTGTTTAAGTGGTCCCGAGCGGACCATAGTCAACCAGGCAGCTTTGAAATCCCGTTTTGAAAGGAAACGCATACCAGTATCATTTCCTGCGGTAACACCTGCCAGTCTGGCCGACATACCAAATCTTGAAATTCTCTCTTCCATGGCGATGAACAAGTTGCGGCCTATCCCTATCCCACGGTATTCTGGCCGCACGACGAAGGTGAGCACGTTCCACAGGCTGGTCGGCTGCTGGAATGTTGCCGACCATCGCATTGGCTGCATTGCACAAACAACATAGGCAATATCGCGCTCGCCATGGGTGACTATCCAGCCGTAAGCGCCCCCTTGCCTAAATGCTGTTTCGTATCGGCGGCGAATTGCTTTCCAACCGTCATGAGCCGTCACGGTAGCCACCCGAGGCGCGCAGCCTTGGCACCCCACGTGTTCGACACGCCAAAGCGTTTCGAGCCTGTCAAGGTCCGAGAAAGTGAGCTCGTTAAGGTCGAATAGCAAGGGAAGGCTCCAGGGCTGGTAGCTTCAATGAAATATCACAAGGCGACGCTCGGTCATGGAAAGCCATTCCCCGACAACAATTGCGCAGCCCATGGCGACCAGGAATGCTCCGTCGAGGGCTTGTACCCTCCGAGCACCCAGCCCGCACGTTGCCACTCACCTTAAGTTACCACTCGTCTATCGACCCTGCTCAACATCGATCCAATTAGGCAACCGAGGCGGCGGTCGACTGGTAGAGGTCAGTGCGACCCTGAGCTTCCGCCGCTGCACAGCCAAGCTCAGCATACGACCAGAAAACGCCAGCAAATTTGGCTCCGAGCTCGCACTTACCTGTTTCATCGCTCAACCCCGCCGGAGGCATTCGGAATGCCAGCAGCCGACGCAGCAATTGATACGCGACGGCCATGTCTCCGGTCAAACGCATTTAGATGGTTACAAGAAAATTCAACACTTGCACGTCAGCCTCTTGGCGGTGTTCCGCGTTCCATGCACCCTGCGCCATGATCAAAAGATGTGATGCCGAGGTTCCGATCGCTTGCCTTGAGCCGGGGGGAAGTGGAACCATGCAGAGATGCTTTTTCCGGAAAAAATTTGAGGGGAAAACCGAACGCTCGTAGCCGGCCTAACCCATGATAAACCGTCTTGACGCATCTGGATTTAAAGCGCGGGAGGCGTTTCTGAATTCCGTAGGTGTCTGACCTGTTTGGCGCTTGAAGGCCCGGCTGAAGTGTCCAGCGTTGGTGAAGCCACAGCGAAACCCTATCTCGCTCATATGCAAGTCGCTAACCTCAAGCAGCGTCTTTGCATAGTGCAGCCTTATCGCGAGATAAGCAGCCAGGGGGCTCATGCCGGTCTCATTCAAGAAAAGGCGTTCAAGCTGACGTCGAGAGACGCCTAGCGAGCCTGCGATGTTGCTGACGCCCAAAGTCTCATGGACGTTGCTTTCCATGAGAAGGAGAGCACGCCTCAGTTGCCGACTTTCCGCGGATGGGAAAAGATCTCCTACCGGCTGGACGTCCCGGATCGTCCTCACGCGATCGAGAATAAGTATCTTGGCAGCTTTTTCGCTGGCTTTCCTGCCGATGGACTCCGCTACGAAGTGGCCAGCCAGGTCGGCCGCTCCGACACCGCCGGCACATGTTGCGCGGCTTCCGTCGACAGAGAAGAGACTATCGGCATGGGCCGAGACCTGCGGGAACGCGGTGCGGAAATCCTTGACGTGGAGCCAACTCACCGACACGTTGTAGCCGTCCAGCAATCCATATCGAGCCAGGACAAAGCTGGCTGTGCAGAGCGCGGTTAAACGAATGCCGCGCGATGCGGCGCTCATCAAGAAGGCTTCCTTCTGGCTCCCCAGAACATCGCCCGTATTCAAAAGTCCGCCGACTACAACAACGTCGTCATATTGCTCCGGGTTCTGGAGTCCTCTCGTTGGCATGACGTCGATGCCGCAACTTGACTGGATAGGCAAGCCGCGCTCGCCAAGCACTTGCCAGTCAAACTCTACTCTGCGACTCCGGTCTTGCTCGTCGCCGGCAAGCCGTAGTGTGTCGACGAAAAGCGCCAACGGCGAAAGCGTGAAGTGGCGTGTCAGCAGAAACGCAAACTTTCTAGCCATCTCGTCACCATCGGTTGGATTGGCGAGTCTACTGCAGCGTGTCGAAAAGCGCCGCGACGATCATTTCGGGCGCGTCTTCCTGGACGAGATGCCCAGCTTGAGGCACGGCCGTCATCACCCCGTTGGTCAGCTTCTCGGACAATTTCCGACCTTGCGCAATTGGAATCCACTCGTCGTCACGACCCCACAGAATTCGAACGGGAAAATTCATCGGGCGATACAAATTTTCGACTTCATCCGTGAATTTCTGATCCATTTGGGCGATCTGTCGATAGAAGGCCGGCTTCCCGGTGGGTCCAAGCCAAGGCTGCATGTAGATGTCCAGAGCTTCACTGCGCAGGGTTTGGAATGCAGCGCCTTGTAGGTATGCTCGCAGGATCGACTCATGAATGTAATCCGGCGCACCGGCGAATGCAGCTTCGTGCTTCCGAACATGCTGTACTAACGGAGAACCCCAAGGTGCGACCGCCACCGGGTCGACGAGCAATAGGCTGCGGTACCGCACCTTGTTGAGGTAGTGGGCGCGAAGCGCGGTCGAGCCACCGAAATCGTGACAAAGGACATCTGGTTCCTCCACCCCCCACTCCTTCAACAACGATGCGAACAGTCTATTCTGCACGCCGAGAGAAACATCCTGACCATCCGCCTTCGCAGATTGACCATATCCGAGAAGATCGAAGAAATAGACTGTTCGGCGCGAGGCTATCAGTGGCGCTATGCGGCGCCATACCTGCGAAGAAAACGGCGTCCCGTGAAGCATGACCAGAGGGGCACCCTCCCCGATCCGTCCCCATGCGACGTCCTGGTTTTCAAAACGAAACGACTGATCGAGCTCTAGCATCTTGACCCCTTGATAACCACTATGATGATGAAATACGGTTACACTGCTAGAGGAGACGGCGCAACCTATTACACAGTTAAAAGAGGTTACTTTTGTCAAACTGGACTGCTTCGGATTTCATAGCGAGCGATGTCGTACTCGACTTTCTGAACACCGTCGGGGATCAAGATAAGGCGCGCGCTCAGGAAAAGCTGATCACCTGGGATCATGCAGTAAGCTGGGCGCAATACGCTGGTTTGGTCAGCGACATGGAAGGTGATCAGCTAAAGCTGGCCGCCGAGCACCAGAAGTCGTTGAAACGGCTTTGGGAATTCCGGGAGGCTACGTTCAGCTTGATCAGTCCCATAGTTCAGGGAACCGAGGTTAGTGCGGCGACAATCGAGCGCATCGAGAACTGCGTTCAACAGGCGGTATCGGCATCGCGCCTGAGCAAGACCGGGCGAGCCCGGGAAATCCCGGCAGTGAATGCTGGTGCCGAGCTCATACATCACCGGTTGGCGTTACATCTGTTTGGATTTTTGAGCAGCCCAGACATGTCAAAGATAAGGGAATGCAAACGCTGTAGTTGGCTCTTTATCGACCGCGGCAGAGGGAATGGCCGGATCTGGTGTAAAATGACGAGTTGTGGAAATCGTGCCAAGGCCGAACGCTTCCGCGCCGATAGACAGCCGTCCTGAACGATCCTCAAAACTTCGCGCGCTCATTGGCGGGATAAAATTTGGGGCGAAAAGAGCTAACGCTCGTACCGCTTTCCTCGCCCCACACCCCCCCGTATCCAATCATGGCGGCCATAATCTGGTCTTTGGTCACCCGACCCAACGGTCTGCCGTGTGCATCGACAACGACGCTCTCATTTCCGCCTTGCTGACACAACAGCTTTCCAGCCGCATGCAGTGTGGCTTCAGCTGACACAACACAGGTTGGTAATGCGGTTGCCGGATCTGGCCGCGTCATAATCGCGTCAACCCGCAGTATGCGCCCTCTGTTGACGTCCTTCACAAACGACGCGACATATTCATCTGCCGGCCGCAGTACGATATCCTGACTCGAACCTTGTTGGATTACCTCACCATTACGAAGGATGGCAATCTGGTCACCCAGTTTCAACGCCTCATCAAGGTCATGCGTGATGAACACGATAGTCTTCTTCACCTCTTGTTGAATATCCCGCAACATATCCTGCATGTCGGACCTTATGAGGGGATCGAGCGCAGAAAACGCCTCGTCCATCAACAGGATCGGAGCGTCACTTGCCAAAGCCCGCGCCAACCCGACACGCTGCTGCATGCCCCCTGACAGCTGGTTCGGATAGCGGTGTTCAAATCCGTTCAGCCCCACACGTGAAATCCAGCGCAACGCCTTATCACGATTCGTGTTGCGATCGCCGCCCTTGATCTCCAGGCCGTAGAGGGTGTTCTCCAGGACGTTGCGATGAGGCAACAAAGCAAATTTTTGGAAGACCATCGCCGTCGCGTTGCGACGAAAAGCTCGCAACGCTTGTTCATCCAATCCGAGCACGTCCCGGCCGCCAACCATGATCTGACCAGCGGTTGGCTCAACCAGCCGGTTAATGTGACGTATCAAGGTGGATTTCCCAGATCCCGAAAGGCCCATTATAACCTGGATCTGACCCGCAGCCATGTCGATACTAACGTTGTTCAGTCCAAGAACAAGGCCGTGACGTTCGTTCAACTCAGCCTTCGTCATGCCTCCCGCGAGTGCATTCAGATAATGTGACGCGTTGGCTCCGAAGATCTTGAACAGATTTTTGATCACAATTCCGATTTCAGGCATGCATCAACTCCAGGTGCCGTTGCAACCGCTTGCCGTAGGCCTGGCTGACTCGGTCAAAAATGATGGCAATGCCGACAATGGCTAGGCCATTGAACAAACCCAGCGTGAAATACTGATTATTGATCGCTTTGAGGACCGGTTGACCCAAACCCTGCACCCCGATCATCGAAGCAATAACGACCATCGCCAAGGCCATCATTATCGTCTGGTTGACACCGGCCATGATCGTCGGCAACGCTAGAGGGATCTGGACGTCCTTTAGCTTTTGCCAGTTGGTCGAACCGAACGCATCGGCCGCCTCCAGCACATCTTTGTCCACGAGGCGGATACCCAGGTTGGTCAGCCTGATCATGGGAGGGATGGCATAGATTACGACAGCTATCACACCGGGAACTTTGCCGATGCCTAACAGCATCACCACCGGGATCAGATAGACGAAGCTTGGCATGGTCTGCATGATATCGAGGACCGGGTTGATGACGCTCTGGATGCGTTCCGATCTCGACATCGCTATTCCGATCGGGGCGCCCAATACGACTGCTATGATCGTCGAGACAAGGATCATTGACACTGTCTTCATCGTATCGTCCCACATGTTCAGGACGCCTATTGCAACTAGGGTGACGACCGTTCCAGCTACGATTGTCACTTTTCGAGACGCCAGCCATGCGAGCCCGGCCGCAAGGGCGATGATAACCGGCCAAGGCGTATCGGTCAGAAAGTGCTCACATTTTATCAGAAGGTACTGCAACGGCGCGAAAAGGCCTTCGATCGAGTCCCCATAGGTACGCGTGAATTGTCGGAATGCGTCGTCGAGCGCCTTTTTAACAAGGCGCAAGACTTCGTCATTGAGATGGGGAAATTTTATCAACCTATTCATGGGGCGCTCTCGACAGTTAGCACTGTGTGGGCGATGGCAGTCGCAATGACGGCCTTTCTCAAGGCCACCAATGCGATGCTGGGATTTTAGAGCGCGGCTTTTACCTTTTCCGCGACGCCGGGTGAGACCCATTTGCCCCAGATATCCTCGTGTGCCTTGAGGAAATACCGCGCGGCATCGTCGCCAGTCGCCTGGTTCGCGGTCATCCATGTCAAGAGACTGTTGACCGTGTCGTTGGACCACGTCCGGGTTTGAAGGTATTTCATCACCGCGGGATCAGTACGATCGGATAAGCTTTTGGTGACAATCGTCTTTACCCTATCTTGCGGCCACACATTTGGCTTCGGATCCGCGCAGTCCGCCACCGTATTACAACGCTTCCATTCTGCCTGATCGTACGGAACCCCGAAATCGAGCTTAACCATTTCATACTTTCCCAGAATCGACGTCGGGGCCCAATAGAATCCGAGCCAGCCCTCGTGGCGCTCGTATGCCTTTGCTATCGATCCATCCAGGCCAGCTGCCGATCCGGTGTCGATCAAGGTGAAGCCTGCCTTTTCAGCCCCGTAGGCTTTGAATAGCTGCGTGGTAACAACCGTCGCGCCCCAGCCTTGAGGGCCATTGAACACAGCCCCTTTCGAAGGATCCTCAGGTGCTGGAAATAGCTCAGGGTGTTTGAGAGCATCCGCAATGGTTTTGATGTCGGGGTGGGCTTCGGACACATATTTCGGAATCCACCAACCGTTGACGCCACCATCCTTGAGGGCCGCACCAGTCTCAACGAGCTTCCCCTGCTTGATGCCGTCAGCGACAACGTCAGGCAGCAGATCGACCCAGATTTCGGGAGCAACATCCGGCTTGCCCTTTTCAATCATGGACGTAACGGTTGGCACGGTGTCTCCCTCAAGGACCTCCGCATCACATCCGAATCCCGCCTTAAGGATGAATTTGTCCAGACTTGCCAGGACTTCGGCGCTTTGCCAATTCATGCTGGAGATTGTCAACTCTCCACAATTTGATCCAGCATTTGCCGGAAGCGCCGCCAGTACAAGTATGGTCAGGCATGCAGTTGCTAGTGAGAAATATTTCATTTCGTTCCCCTTTCCACTACCGTCAGGTTTTAATGTGGGCGCTAACTTGGCGCTTGATCGGAACCAGCAGCCCCTTGGACCGTAATGACGGAGCAGACCCGGAGAGCATCGAGAAGCGCCGCGTGGATGTTTCTCGATGAAATCGCGTCACCGATACGGAACAACACAAAATCGCCATCGGGATTTTCCGTCAGGTATTCGGCTTTTCCGTCTATCAGCGATGATATTTCGATCTGGCCGTTATTTATCGAGTGGCCTTGAAGATCAAAATAGAGTCCGGCGCTTTCTTCCGTTCCGACTTCATAGTAGACATGATCAGCTAGAAACTCTTCTTCAAGCTCGGTCAGAACGTTTTGCACTGTTACTGCCAAACGGTTGCCGTCTGGCCGCAAGGCGACGATCTCACGGTCGGTGATGAAGCTTACCTCGTGCTGATAGAGGTTGCGCATGCCGACCGCGTAGTTCGTCGGCCCCAGATTATGGAGAGGTGTGCGATCCGGCGTTACGACGATGACGCAGGCACCGGATTCGGTTGCTGCCTCCGCCGCGACAAGCGCATGATGGTCTCCCCGATCATCAAAGATTATTACATCGCCAACGGGAGGTTTTTCGGTAAACACATCCCATATCGGGCGAGCTAGATGCGCTCCCTTGACGTTCAGCGCGCGAGGGAGCCCGCCGGTCGCGACCACAACCAACGCAGGTTTTTCGCGCAGGATGTCCTCGGCTTCCGCCAGGATGTTGTAGCGGACGTCAACGCCCAGATGGTCCAATTCACCAACCAGCCAATCGATGACGCCGCGCATCTGACGCCGCGTTGAACCACCTGCGGCCATGTTGATCTGTCCGCCCAGCTGACTGGAGGCCTCGAAGAGCGTCACAATAAAGCCTCGCTCGGCTAGAACGCGGGAGGCTTCCATTCCCCCTGGACCACCACCAACAACGACCGCGCGCAATCCTGTTTTTTGATGACGGGCAAAGCGATGAGGAAAGAGGCGCTCGCGACCGGTTGCTGCATTCTGCCCACACAGAGCGTCTTTGCCTTGGTTAACTCGGTCGGCGCAGTAGTTCATTCCAACGCAAGTGCGGATTCGCTCCTCCTGACCCGCTTGCAGCTTTGACACCAGATAGGGGTCGGCAATGTGAGCGCGGGTCATACCGACCATATCCACGATGCCATCGCGGATGGCATGGCGAGCGGTGGCGAGATCGGCAATGCCGCCCGCATGGAATATCGGTAGGGAAACGGCGTCCCGGATGCCTTTGGCAACGCCAAGGAAACGCGCTGCGGGAGTCCTCATTGGAGGCATCCATTGAGATAGGCCCAGGTCGTCGTATGGCGCCCCGGCCAGCACGTTCAGGAAGTCGACCAAGCCGGATTGGTCAAGGCGCTGGGCAATCTCTATGCATTCCCCTTGATTGAGCCCGCCTTTGAGGAAATCATTGCCGGTGATCCTCAGTCCTAAGACAAACTCATCGCCTATCGCATCGCGGACGCGGTTCAGCACCTCGAAGGTGAGCCGCAGCCTGTTCTCAAGCGAGCCGCCATAACAGTCCTGCCTGCAATTGATTAGCGGAGACAGGAATTGCCCGAGCAGGTGCGAATGCGACAGGATCTCGATGCCGTCGAAACCGCCCTTCTTGCACCGAATTGCTGCGGCGGCGAAGTCTTTGGTGACACGGATTATGTCGGCCTTTTCCATACTCTTTGGATAGGCGCGATGCGCCCTTTCCCTGATGTTGGAGGGGCCAATTACCGGCAGCCAGTTCCCGACATCGCTGGACGTGCGCCTGCCCATGTGCGTCAGCTGGCACATGATCGCGGCGCCATGGGAATGAACACCTGCGGTCAGCTTTTCAAACCAAGGGAGGATGGTGTCATCGCCGGCATAAAGCTGGCCGAATGCGGACGGGCTGTCGGAGGAAACGTTGCTCGACCCTCCCACCATCGTTAAAGCTAGTCCCCCCTTCGCCTTCTCCTCATGATACAGCCGATACCGCTCCGTGGGCCAACCGTTCTCCACGTAGGCCGGCGCATGAGCAGTGCTCATGACTCTGTTTCGGAGGCGTAGAGACCTGAGCTGAAATGAATCGAGCAGCGGGTCCTTTGTGCGATGGCTGTCGGGAGATGGCACTCTTGGCGTCCTCAGCACATGATGGCTGGGACTATGACTAGGGGCTAATTTTCGTTTAGTCAGCGTAAGATCGGACGCACCTGAGGTAAATCATATTGACGCCACGCCCGCCGCTGAGGCTGCCGCCACTTCACAGTCTAGTCGCCTTCGAAGCGGCCGGAAGCCATCTGAATTTCACCGCCGCCGCCCATGAGTTGAATGTCACCAGGGAAGCGGTGAGCATGCAGGTGAGACAGCTGGAATCCAGACTTGGCCTCAAATTGTTCGAACGGGGGCAGCGGGGTGTGACTCTCACTGCATATGGGCGCCAGTTTCACAACACGGTTTCAGAAAGCCTGTTGCAGATTTCAAGAGAATATAACCAGAAGGTGGCTGACGTGCCGGAAAGTGTCACCGTCAGCACAACTGTGGCGTTTGGCAGCTGCTGGCTCATGCCAAGATTGGGTGATTTCCGAAATCGAAATCCCGGCGTAAATATTAAATTGGTCGAAACTGATGAATGCCTGGATATGAGCAATTTCGGGATAGATATTTCGATTAGATATGGTCGCGGCGACTGGAGTAAATTAAAGGCGGAGAAGGTGTTTAGTGAAGAATTTTTCCCGGTGTGCAGTCCAGGGTACGTCAACGCCGTCGGCGCCGAGAGCCTCAGCGAATTTCGAAACGTGACGCTCCTGCATCTCGATGGGCGGGCTCACGAATGGGAGAATTGGGACAAATGGTTTGAGTTCGCAAAGCTAACATCTTTACGTCCTCAGCAAGGGATTTGGTTTCAGAATTACGACAATCTGCTGAGGGCCGCCATCGAAGGACAAGGGCTGGGGTTGGGATGGACCCGCCTAGTCGAGGAGAAGCTGTTCGACGGGAGTCTCGTAAAACCGCTCAACCTCGCCTTCTCGACTGGCAACGGCTACTACATTGTTGAAGCGCCATCGAAAGCTCCTAATCGTGCCAGTAAGGTTTTCAAGAACTGGATACGCGACAAGATGCGGATTTAGTCGCTCGGTGCTGCAGCGTGCACGTTGGCCGTCCCGGTAAGGCTCATGCCGTCCAGGCTTGTTGAAAGCCTCCCGCGCTCTCGAGCTCCTTTAACAGTTCGCATTGCAAGCAGCAGGCCGTCCCCGCGCCCTTAGTGGGCTTTCTGCGTAAGTTCCTTCGGACTCTAGCCTCCTTCCTGATTCAAAACGGAATATTGGCATGATCTGTCCGGCCATTGTCCTAAATCGGCATTTCTGCTTTCTTTCGAGCGGCATATGGTCGGCGCATGCATCATCGCAGGGAGATTAAAATGTCCGATAAAGCGTTGCTCGTTATAGACGCCCAGGAGTCATTCCGTCACCGACCTTATTACCGCGACACCGATGTCTCAGCCTTTACCAATCGCCTTCAAAGGTTGGTCGATGGCGCAAGAGCGAAAGGAATTCCTGTCGTACAGATTTTTCATGTGGAGGAGACCGGGGCGTTCTCGGAGGCATCTGGGCTCGTCAGAACGCTGCAGCCCCTTGCCATTGATCCCGATGTGGTGTTCCGCAAACACCGACACAGCGCGCTAGTCGGATCCGGGCTTGATGTCTGGCTGACCGCCCACGGCGTCCGCCACCTGATCATCTCCGGGATCAGAACCGAGCAGTGCTGCGAGACAACCACCCGTCATGCTTCAGATCTTGGCTATTCGGTCGATTTTGTTGGCGAGACAACGTTGACTTTCCCAATGACCGATACCGCTGGCATAGAATGGAGCGCGGCAGAAATACGGGCTCGCACCGAGCTTGTCTTGGCTGACCGATTTGCGCGGATAGCGACTGTGGAGGAAGCGCTGGCGTTAAGGAGGGAAAACGTCGCTGCATGATGCGAGCTTTGGAGCCCGTCGAGATTCCTGTGTATGTCGTGATACCCCCACGCTTGCTTTTGCTTGACGTGGCAGGTCCTGTTGAGGTTCTTCGAAAAGCCAATCTTGAGCAAAGTGTCGTGCATTTCGATGTGAGCTACGTTGGGCCGGCTCATTCCATAGGGACGTCCATTGGGCTCGCCGTTAGTGGGATCTCCCGGTTGCCAAAGTTTCTGCCGGACAATGCCCTGGTTATTTTAGCTGGCAGTGCCGACCACCCGCTGGGCGAAAGAACGACGACTGATGCAGCAGAACAAGCCCATGACGGGGAAATCATCGGCTGGCTCAAGAGGACCATTCGCCCAAGTGTGTGCCTAGTCACGATATGCTCGGGGGCATTGCTTGCGGCCCGCGCTGGCTTGCTTGACAACTACGAATGTACGACCCACCACGATTGTATAGTAGAACTGGCGCGGCTTGCGCCTACAGCCACCGTCAGGGAGAACAGGATCTACGTTGAGGATGGCAAACGACTGACAAGCGCGGGTGTAACGGCTGGAATTGACCTGATGCTCCACATCGTAGCCCAACTGGCCAGTCACGCCTGTGCGCTGTCGGTGGCACGTTATCTCGTGATCTACCTCCGGCGTAGTGGTGCCGACCCCCAGCTTTCACCTTGGCTCGAGGGCCGAAATCATATTCACCCAGCTATCCACCGCGTTCAAGATGCGGTTACTGCCAATCCGGCAAAGGAGTGGTCGGTCGCCTCGCTTGCGCGTTTGGCAGCCGCCAGCCCACGTAATCTGTCTCGTCTGTTCAACGAGCACGCCGGCATGAGCGTGACCGATTTTGTCAACCGCACGCGGGTGGCCCTCGCTCACGACATTTTAACAAGTTCGCGACTAGACTTGGAAACAGTAGCCATGCAATCGGGCTTTGCATCGACGCGACAGCTTCGCCGCGCATGGGGTCGTTTGCATCCACAGCCACCAAGCCTCATGCGCAGCGACCTAGACAATTCGCTAGTGCGGCAGATGATCGACGCCAGCGCATAAGTCGCGCCCCAAGCAGCTGGCCTCGGCTTCGAGTCTATCCCAGCCACCATACATCCGAAACGACTACGCCTTAAGCGCCGTCGCGTTTCAGATGTCCGAAACCGGTTCCCATTCACGAGCGACCGCAATGCGCATTGACTTGATCAATGGGTCGTCCTTGCGGCCTGCGAGATAGGCAGACGACAAGTCGCAGTCCATCAATTCCGTGGGCCATATGACGGCTTGCCCGGCGTCGACGGCGCGCATCGCATCTGCGCTCTGCAGAATAGCCATGCCAGCCCCAGACGCGAGCAGATCAATCCTTGTTGCATCGTCATCCGCATAGACACCCTTGCGCGGTTTCAAACCCCGCTCAGCGAATTTACCATCGATTATCAGCTGGAATGGGCAATTGCCGCCGGAATGAATCCAAGGCAGGCCCGCGACCTCTTCCCATGAAGCCGCCTTAATCGTCGTTTCCCATTCTTTCGGCGCTGCCACGAGCAGATCTGCGGTCGTCAACCGATGCGCGATCAATGTCGCCAGCCCCTGCCCGAAGAGAAAGCCACAATCCAGCACCTCCCGCACTAAATCTTCAGCGATCCGACCCGAAGATCCCTGTACGAATGTAAGGCCAACGCCAGGACAAGTCGCCCACATTTCGCCGATAAGATTTGGCACGCGCCGGTGATCCGGCCCGCAGTTGATGCCGAGAGAGATCGTTCCCAAATGGCAACCCTGAAGCTCGGTGGCGTGGTTGGACAATTCCTGCGCCGCCAGCAGTGCCGCCTCGGCTTTCGCCCTTAATTCACGGCTTTTTCGGTGATCTCCATTCCAATCGCCGTTCGGCGGAACAAAGTAACCTGCCACTCTTCCTCAAGCGCCCTTATATGTCCGCTGATTGAAGGTGGCGTAGTGAACAGCCGACGTGCGGCGCGTGTCACACTTTTTTCTGCAGCGACGGTCAGGAACGTACGTAGTTGGTATAGCTCCATGTAAAGGACCTAACACACGCTGCCAGCAGCATCCATGTGATATTCCTGAACATGTCTTCGCAAAAAATGAACGGACAGGTCAGACCACCGGTGGTACCGTCTTGAGCTTGGGCCTTGAAGAGCCATCGTTCAATTGGAAGCAGGTAACAATGCATCACATGTCGATTTAGAATGGGAGCGAGACATGGCTAACGCGTTGGCTACGGTCAACTTAGATGCTAAATTTGGCAAATTTTTGAAGCAAGGATCTCCGCATTTAGTAGCAGAGATCAATGATTATCATGTGAAGTGCGTCAAAGCTTTTGGCGAATTCATTTGGCATAAGCACGATGACACAGATGAATTATTTTATGTCCATAAACGCGACCTGGTAATCCACTACCGCGATCGAGACGTCCATCTTCGGGCTGGCGAAATGCATGTCGTCCCCCGTGGGGTCAAGCACAAGCCTTTCGCCGCGGCGAAGTGCGAGGTGCTGCTGATCGAGCCGGCGGGGACAGTCAATACCGGGGACGTCGGCGGTGCAATAACTGCGGTCGATGAGCCCTGGATCTGAAGGTCCTCATGGCGACCAATGCTAAACATCTTTGCAAAGCAGTCAGTCTGCGGCCAGGGTCGGACTTATGAGCTATATCCTGTATTATTCCCCTGGCGCCTGCTCGATGGCGCCGCACATTCTTCTTGAAGAGCTCCGTATCACTTACAGGGCCGAGTTGCTCTCGGTGGCGAACGGCGACAACGTCCAGCCATACCTGTCAATCAATGCCAAGGAACGCGTACCGGCACTAATGATTCCCGGCGAAGCGCGGGTGTTGACCGAAGTCCCTGCAATCATGACCTGTTTGGCGCGCCACGAATTCGCACGCGAGCTACTGCCAGCCGACGATCCGCTGTTCGAGTCGCGTTGCCTGGAATGGTTCGCGTGGTTGTCCGGTTGGCTGCATCAGGTCGGTTTCGGATTGCTCTGGCGACCTGGCCGATTCAGTCCCGACACGTCACAGCACCAGGCCCAGCAGGCAATAGGTCGAGAGACGATCCAGGCAGCGTTCGCTGAGATTGAGCGGCAGATAGCAGACGGAAAGGAATGGGCGATGCCGGGCCGTTATTCGGCGGTGGATCCCTTCCTTCTCGTATTCTATCGTTGGGGCAACCGGATCGGAGTACCCATGCGCACGGATTTTCCGGCATGGACATCTATTTCCGATCGTGTCGCCAAACGGCCGGCAGTGCTGCGTGTGCTCGAAAGCGAGGGCGTGTCGATCGAGATGTAGTCGGCGGCAAGGACGTTCAATGTCGAACGCCCTGCCCTAGCGGCGTCGGTCGTCGCAAAGAATTTAGCGGTGGGCGCAATGTTCGCGTTTAGAACGTACAGCAAGTTGGTTTTCGTGCTGATCGGCGCTATCAGGGTGGCACGCGCGTCAGAAGGCAACGCATTCGAAATTACACCAAACGCCGAAGCTAGTATCCTACTTTGTCCATAAGCACCCGCAGTTCGGGCTGAGACGCGACCCAGAAAGTTCGAAAAGCTTCCAGGAACCCCAGCCAAATTGGACGTCCCCTTTCCGCGCAATCGCATCACTCGCTGGAAAAGCTGCCCCGGCCGCCTACGGCACGCATCCAAGTATAAGTTTTCTGTGGCAAATATCGAAACTGACTGCTAAGGCCGATGTGGGGATACCTGCGTAGCAGGTGTGGTTTTTGGGGGGCGGGCGATCTTTTTCGCCCATGCAATGATTCAAAAGTACTTTCCGTGCTTGGGCCTATTTCGGCAGTCCGCAACCGTGCAAGATACGTTCGGGCGTCGCTCGCATTGCTTCTTGTGGCGCTGTTTCAACTGGCCCTCATATCGCCTTCTTTCGCGATATCCGCCGGCTGCAGTCAGATCAACACGACATGGGGTGGCGGGCTCTCGAGCCCGTTGGACCCGTTGGACAATTCCGGATATCTTTTATACAGCCTTTTAACCGGTGAGAAGCTCACCTATTCCGCCACGACGTCGGGAAATACGAATCCGCCCAGCTCTTCCAGCGGTTCCGGATTCGCGCTCTACCTTCATGAAGCCGACGGCAGCCCTGGAAGCGCCGTCATTCTCCAGGAGAATGGGGCAGCAGGCGCCGAACTCAATCTCAATGGCACCTATGTTCTGCCCGAGGATGACACCCATTTCGCCGTCTATGTCTGGAGCGCTGCATCTGGGTCGGCCCAGGCGACGGTAACCTGCTCGGCCCCGCCGAGCGTGACGGCGATCTCGCCGACATCCGGGCCCCTTGGCGGCGGCAACTCGGTCGTGATCAGCGGCACGAACTTCACCAGCACCACGGGTGCCGGCGGCGTGAAGTTCGGCGCTACGAATGCAACGAGCTACACCGTCAATTCCGACACTCAGATCACCGCGGTCGCGCCGGCTGGTTCGGCGGGCACCGTTGATGTGACCGTCACGGCCACAGGCGGCACTTCGGCAACGTCGGCTGCCGACCAGTTCACCTATGTCGCGGCCCCAACCGTCACCTCGACCTCGCCGACGGCGGGACCGCAAACGGGCGGCACGACCGTGATCATCACCGGCACCAATCTGTCGGGTGCAACGGCGGTGACGTTTGGCGCAACCGCGGCGACAGGCTTCAC
>JBDSLV010000201.1:0-2952 GCA_039916205.1 Mesorhizobium sp.
GCCCGAACCAGGCTCCGTAGCCGCCGAGACGAACGGCACCGCTGCCGGTCTGCCCCGAAAATCCATGCCCCGGCAAAGGTTGTAGCGATTGGCTCCCAAGGTCAACCTCGGCAGGCTCGGCCCCAAGATTGAATACACAGATGATCTGCTCATTGCCTTCGCGGCGGGTGAAGGCGACGGTGTCGCCCTGGCTTTCGATAAATTTGATATCGCCCTTGGCCAGCGCCGGGTGGCCATGGCGGAAGGCAAGAAAGCGGCGGTAGTGTTCAAGCAGGGAACGGTCGTCGCCCTGCTGGACATTGACGGCTTGCGAGAGATGCTTGCCAGGCACCGGCAGCCAGGGCTTCGCCGAGGAGAAGCCGCCATTCCTGGCGCTGCTGTCCCACACCATCGGTGTGCGGCAGCCGTCGCGGCCCTTGAATTCCGGCCAGAAGCGGATGCCATAGGGGTCCTGCAGGTCCTCGAACCGGAGGTCGGCTTCGCCGAGCCCAAGCTCCTCGCCCTGGTAGATGCAGACCGAGCCGCGCAAGGACATCAGCAGCGCCGAGATCACCTTCAGATAGGCCGTCTGATCGGCTTCGTCAGCCGCCCAGCGCGAGGCGGGGCGCATCACGTCATGGTTGGAAAAGGCCCAGCACGACCAGCCGTCGCTGGCAACCTTGCCGAAGGCTTCCAGAACCGAGCGGACCTTGGCCGCGCTGAGCTTTTCCGGCGCCAGGAAGTCGAAGGAATAGCACATGTGCACGCGCTTGCCGCCGGCCGTATAGGCCGCCACCACTTCCAGGCCGCGCTGCGAATCGCCGACTTCGCCGACCGCCGCCGTTGCCGGATATTCGTCGAGCAAGGCGCGGAAGCGTTCGAGGAAGCCGAGATTCTCGGGCCGGCTCTTGTCGTAGAGATGGTCCTGATAGTTGTAGGGATTGACCGCCGGCGCCGTCTGGTCGTTGCGCTCTTCCGGCGCCAGGGCCGGGTTGTTCTCCAGGCCCTGGCTGTGGAAATAGAAATTGATCGTGTCGAGCCGAAACCCGTCGACGCCGCGTTCCAGCCAGAAGCGGGTGACATCGAGCAGCGCATCCTGGACAACGCGGCTGTGGAAGTTCAGATCCGGCTGCTCGGCCAGGAAATTGTGCAGATAATATTGCTGCCGGCTGGTGTCCCATTGCCAGGCCGATCCGCCGAAGATGGACAGCCAGTTGTTGGGCGGTGTGCCGTCCGGTCTGGCATCAGCCCAGACATACCAGTCGGCTTTTGGATTGTTGCGGCTCGAACGGCTCTCCTTGAACCACGGATGGATGTCGGCGGTGTGCGAGAGCACCTCGTCGATCATCACCTTGAGCCCCAGCCGGTGTGCTTCGGCGGTCAGCGCATCGAAGTCGGCCAGCGTGCCGAACATCGGATCGACGTCGCAATAGTCCGACACGTCGTAGCCGAAATCCTTCATCGGCGATTTGAAGAAGGGCGAGATCCAGATCGCGTCGACGCCCAGCGACGCGATATAGGGCAGGCGGCTGACGATGCCTTTGAGGTCGCCGATGCCGTCGCCATTCGAGTCCTGGTAGCTGCGCGGATAGATCTGGTAGATCACCGCGCCTCGCCACCAGTCACGATCTGCGGCAAGGTCTGGCTTCGAGCTGGCCTTCAAAGCGGATTGCATCGTCTCAGCCTCCTTTCACCGAGCCGGCAAGCAGCCCGCGGACAAAGTAGCGCTGCAGCGAGAAGAACACGATCAGCGGCACGATGATGGTCACGAAAGCCGATGTCGTCAGGATTTCCCAGTCGCCGCCACGTGAGCCGAGCAATGCATTGAGCTTGGCGGTCAGCACGATCTGGTCGGCTTCCGTGCCAAGAAAGACCATTGCCACCAGAAGGTCGTTCCACACCCACAGGAACTGGAAGATGGCGAAGGAGGCCAGCACAGGGAACGACAGCGGCAGCACGATCTTGACGAAAATCTCGAAGTCGCTGGCACCGTCGATGCGCGCCGATTCCATGATTTCGCGTGGCAGGCCGGCAATGTAGCTGCGCAGGAGATAGATGGCGAAGGGCAGGCCGAAGCCGGTATGCGCCAGCCAGATGCCGAGATAGGTCTTCGATGGTACGCCGAAGAAGGTGCCGACACCGTTGTAGAGCTTCAACAGCGGGATCAGCGACATCTGCAGCGGCACCACAAGCAGGCCGATGATGACCGCGATCAGCAGTGCCCGGCCCGGGAAACGCATCCAGGCCAATGCATAGGCTGCAAAGGCCGCGATCAGGATCGGGATGATGGTCGCTGGAATGGTAACGGTCAGCGAGTTCATGAAGGAACGCCCGATGCCTTCGGAGAACAGCACCGTCTTGTAGTTGTCGGTGGTGAATTTCGGCGGCGCCGACGAGGCATAATAGACGCGCTGGCCGCGATCACCTTCGAAGGCTTTCGGCGACGACATGACGAAACTGCCGTCGGCATTGAGCTGCAAGGTGACGCCGTCACCGAGATCGGCGGTGGTTCCAGCAGGATATTGTGTCGGTGCCGCTGACTTGACGCCGAAGGCGCTGATGTTGCGGGCGGCACCATCGCCAAAGATGTTGCCGGCGAGCACGAATTTGCCGTCCTTCTCGACCTGGGTCGAGGCAGCCGGCAGCCGGCCGGCCTCTGTCTGGGTGGAACTGGAGAAGGAATTCCACCAGCCCGAGGCGATGATCTGGTCCTTGACGCGCAGCGACGACACCAGAATGCCGAGCGTCGGGATGGTCCAGATCGTGACGAAGATGAGCACGGCGATATGGACGCCGAAACGGCTGGCGAAGGAATTTCCGGTCGCGACGGCCATCTCAATGTCCTTCCGTTTCTTTGTTCGCCTGGCGAATGTTCCAGACCATGATCGGGATGACCGCGATCATGATGATGATGGCGATCGTGGCGCCCCGGCCGAAATCACCGCCGCCACGGAACATCCAGTCGAACATCAG
>JBDSLV010000202.1:0-9682 GCA_039916205.1 Mesorhizobium sp.
GCTTCACAAGCTGGCACAGGAGCACCGTGAGCTTCACGCGGTCGCCTGCAACCGCACGCGCCAGGGCCTCAAGCCGTTTCACATAGCCGCCATGGTCGGCGCCGAGCACATAGATGAGATCAACGAAGCCGCGATCGACCTTGTCCTTGAGATAGGCAACGTCGGCGGCAAAATAGGTGAACGAGCCGTCTGACTTGGCCAGCGCCCGGTCCATGTCGTCGCCGACCGCCGTCGAGCGGAACAGCGTCTGTTCGCGGTCTTCCCAATCGTCAGGCTTCTCGCCCTTGGGGGGCGGCAACTTGCCCTTGTAGATATGGCCCTTCAGCGTCAGGTCATTGATGGCCGAACGGATCCTCTTGGCGTTGTCGGCATGCAGGGTGCGCTCGGAGAAGAACACATCATGGTGCACGTTGAGCAGCGCCAGATCCTCGCGGATCATCGCCATCATCGCGTCGATCGTGCGGTCTTTGACGATGGCGAGCGCCTCATCGTCGGGCATCTGCAGCAAGCCCCGCCCGAATTCCTTGGCCAGCGCCTCGCCAACCGGCACGAGATAGTCACCGGGATAGAGCCCGGCGGGTATTTCGCCGACCTGGTCGCCGAGTGCCTCGCGATAGCGCAACAGTGCCGACCGCCCGAGAACATCGATCTGCGAGCCGGCGTCGTTGATGACATATTCCTTGGTCACGTCGTAGCCGGCGAAAGCCATCAGGTTGGCGAGCGCATCGCCCACCACGGCACCCCGGCAATGGCCAACATGCATCGGGCCGGTCGGATTGGCAGAGACATATTCGACATTGGTCTTCTTGCCGCCACCAACCGTCGAACGGCCATAGTCGCGGCCTGCGCCGAGCAATGCGACCAGATGCGCCTGCCAGAACCCGTCCTTGAGCCTCAGATTGACGAAGCCCGGTCCCGCGACCTCCGCTGCGGCAACGTCCTTGTCGGCGCGCAGCGCCTCAGCCAGCTTTTCTGCCAGCAAGCGCGGATTCTGCCCCGTCGGCTTGGCCAGCACCATGGCCGCATTGGTTGCCAGGTCGCCATGCGTGGCGTCACGTGGCGGCTCGACGGCAATGCGCGACAGATCGGGCGAGACGCCGTCATTGTCTTTCAGATCAAGCGCTTCGACGGCTTTTATGATCCGCGCGTTAAAATCGGCGAAAATGTTCATGGGTCTGGCTCTGGCGGCTTTACAGGGAATCCGGCTCGTTGGCCGGCAAAATCGAGCCCGGCCTAGCTCAAATCCGGCGTATGGTCAAACAAACGGCGGTGTTCTTTCAACGCGTAAGTATCGGTCATCCCGGCCAGGAAGTCGGCGACACTGCGCGCCTTGATGCGGTCGTCGGCCCGGTCGAGCCCTTCACGCCAGCCGTCCGGCATGGCGCGCGGGTCGGCGAAATAGACGTCGAACAGGTCCTTGACGATCTGCTCGGCGTCGGCACGCACCCGCATGACTTCCGCGTGCCGGTAGAGATGTTTGTAGAGGAAGGCCTTCAGTTCCTTTTCGGCCTTGGCCATGTCAGCCGAAAAGGTCACCAATGTCTCACCCGCCGCCCGAACCGCATCGGCGCTTTCAGGCTTGATGCGGGCAAGATTGCTGTTGGTGGATATGACGACATCCTCGACCATGATCGTGATCTGCCGCCGCAGAAGCTCGTGACCGGTGCGCACGTCATCCAGCACCGGATAGCGCTGGCGAACGCTCCTGAGAATCGAACCCGGCAGCGAAATCTCGTCCAGCATGTCCAAAGTCAGGAACCCTGCCCTTAGGCCATCATCGATATCATGCGTGTTGTAGGCAATGTCGTCGGCGATCGCCGCGCATTGCGCCTCGATGCCGGCAAAGCGGTCGAGTTCGAGGTCCTGCAGCTCGGAATAGTCCCGAATCGCTTGCGGCACCGGCCCTTTCAAGCCCTTGCCGCCGACGTCCGTCAGCGGTCCGTTGTGCTTGACCAGGCCTTCCAGTGTTTCCCACGTCAGGTTGAGCCCGTCGAACTCAGCGTAGCGCCGTTCCAGCCTGGTCACGATGCGCAGCGATTGCGCATTGTGGTCGAAGCCGCCCCATGCGGCCATTTTCTCGTTCAGCGCATCCTCGCCGGTGTGGCCGAAAGGTGTGTGGCCGAAATCGTGCACCAGCGCCACGGCTTCCGCGAGATCCTCGTCGCCGCGCAGCGCCCGCGCCAGCGCGCGCGCGATCTGAGCCACCTCGATCGAATGGGTCAGCCGGGTGCGGTAATGGTCGCCTTCATGGGCGATGAAGACCTGCGTCTTGTGCTTCAACCGTCGGAAAGCCGTTGAGTGAATGATACGGTCGCGATCGCGCTGGAAGGGCGTGCGTGTCGGGCTCTCGACCTCGTCGAACAGCCGTCCGCGTGACTGCGCCGGATCGCAGGCGTAGTCCGCGCGCGGCCGATAGCCGAAGCCGATGTCGCCCAACTCGTTGGTCATGATCGATGCCGCAGTTGACTGGTCCAGTTGACTTGGCCCCTCGCGCTTCATACCTATCATGTGAAACCGAAAGCAAGGTGACGCCTATGGGCGCGGATGCCAAGACTGCCATGAAAGTCGATATGACCGAGGCCGCCGCCAGGCGGATCGCGAAAATTGTCTCGGGCCAAGCCGGCAAGACGGCACTGCGCGTGTCCGTCGAAGGCGGCGGCTGTTCGGGCTTTTCCTACAAATTCGACCTCGTGGACGCCCGCAATGATGACGACGTCGCCCTCGAGAAGGATGGCGCCACCGTTCTGATCGACGAGCTGTCGCTGGTCTATATGGGCGGCTCGGTGATCGATTTCGTCGACGACCTGATGGGCCAGTCCTTCCAGATCAAGAACCCGAATGCGGTCGCCTCCTGCGGCTGCGGCACCAGCTTCTCGATCTAGAAATGCCTGCCATTGGCGCGGTCCGTCAGGTCGCGCTTTCGGCTGGCCGCGATCTGGATGTCACGCTGTCGTTCTGGCGCGAGGTGCTGGGCCTCGGTATGCACGCGCGTTACGATCCGCCAGGCATTGCCTTCATCATGGCTGGCGACGTGCGATTGCTCTTCACCGATGGCGTGCCAGCAGGTACCGTCTACCTCGATATCGTTGGCCTTGACGCCTTCCACGCGCAGGCAAAATCCTCCGGCATTCCCTTCACGACACCGCCAGCGCTCGTCCATCGCGACACCGAGGGTAAGTTCGGCCAAGCGGGGGAAAGCGAGTGGATGGCCTTCCTAAAAGATCCCGCAGGCAATACGATCGGCCTCGTCGAACGTCTTGCGCCGGAAGAGCATTGAGGTCCCCATGAAGATCGTCACCTGGAACATCAATGGCGTGCGCGCGCGCATCGGCAACCTCACCCATTGGCTGACTGAAAGCGCACCCGACATCGTCTGCTTGCAGGAGATCAAGACGGTTGACGAGCAGTTTCCGCGCGCCGAGATCGAGGCGCTTGGCTACAATGTCGAGACTCATGGCCAAAAAGGCTTCAACGGCGTCGCCATCCTGTCGAAGCTGCGTTTCGACGAGGTTATCAGAGGCCTGCCCGGCGACGATACCGACGAGCAAGCGCGCTTCATCGAAGGCGTGTTCTCGACCGGCAAGGGCGCATTGCGCGTCGTCTCGCTCTATCTCCCCAACGGCAATCCGATCGATGACGAGAGAAAGTATCCCTACAAGCTGTCCTGGATGGCACGCCTGGAGCGCTGGGCGGAGCAACGGCTCCTCCTGGAGGAGGCGCTGGTGCTGGCGGGCGACTACAATGTCATCCCGGAACCAATCGATGCCAGGTATCCCGAGAACTGGCTGGGTGATGCCCTGTTCCAGCCAGCAACGCGGCAGGCGTTTCGCCGGTTGAAGAATCTCGGCTTCACCGAAGCTGTCCGTTCGGTGACCGACGCGCCGGATACCTACACGTTCTGGGACTATCAGGCTGGCGCTTGGCAAAAGAACAACGGCATTCGCATCGACCATCTCTTGCTGTCGCCCGAGGCCGCCAACCGTTTTTCATCGGCCTCGATCGAAAAGCATGTGCGCGCCTGGGAAAAGCCGTCCGACCATGTCCCGGTGGCGATCGATCTCGCCTTGCAGCCAGCCTGACAGACAGACGCTTGATCCCCGGCGAGGCCTGAACCCTCATATCGCCACAATCAGGCGCATGGTAAGAGATCATCATGGCGGCCGGGGTTCCCATGACCATCAGAATTGCAGTTTTTCCGATCGGCTTGGCATTGGCCATGGCCGCGACCATGCCGGCGTTCGCGGCTCCCGAATGCCTTGCAAACGGGAAATCGTTCCAGATCGGCCAGATTACCTGCCTGACGGTCGCCGAGCAGAGCCACCTCGCCCGTTGCGACATGGTGCTCAACAACACGTCATGGACGAAGATTCAGGACAGCTGTCCGGAAAATACGCTGGCGCCGCACCTGCACGTCACGCCGATCTCGACGCCCGCGCCCAGCATGGTGCCGACGGAACCGACAGAGAACTGATCAGAACAGAAAATCGCCGGCGAATCCGCTGCGACCAACCTATTGGTCGTCGCCAGCGCGACCTATTGGTCGTCGCCGCTACCCTTGGTGAGGATATCGTCGGCCAGCGAAATCGCGGTGCGGCGATCGGCTTCGCCAGCGGCGGCAAACGCCTCTTCCTGCATGCCGCGAATCCATGGCTGATCGGCGGGGGATGCGCGTTCGAGCGCCGCGGTCATCATCGCAAGCCCGCGAACGATCTTGCCGCTCTGGAACAGGAGATTGCCAAGCGTTGCCTGGGCACCGGCATGGCCTTTTTCGGCGGCGAGTTGGAACCAGCGCCCAGCCTGCTTGACGCTGGCCTTGACCCCGCCCTCGCCCTTCAGGAACATCTGGCCCATCTCGAACTGGGCGTTCGGATTGCGGTAATTGGCGGCGGCGCGCATATAATATTCCTGGGCCGCCACTTCATTCTCGGCGACCGGGCTGCCGGGAATGCCCTTGCGCAGATAATCGCCCAGCGCCACCAGCGCGTCGGAGACATAACTCTCCTCGGGCGAACCGGGCTCGACATCTTGGTCGACGATCTCGGAGAAGAACTTGAACGCCTCATAGTCGTCCCGCGCCACACCATCACCCTCGGCATACATGCGGGCAAGCTTCCAGGTGGCGCCAATCTGGCCGTTTTCGGCGGCATATTTGTAGGCCTCGGCGGCCTGCTCCTTGTGGCCGTTCTTGTAGGCGGAGAAACCGAACTGGAACACCGCCCACGGGCTGGACTGCGGCTTCACGCCGGTCTTGTCGTCGAACACCTTGTCGTCGAAGGCCATGGCCTGCCCGACGGCGCCCAAGGTCGCAACCGCGACCAGTGCCGAAAAGACAGACGACCTCAACAACTCAAATGTCCGCATAGCAGTGTGTTTCTTTCGCACCGCCCGGATGGGTGACAGCACCATCACGCGCCGGCCCTACCGTCTGTGCATATTTCCATATCGCGCCCGACTGATAGTCGGTCGTGCGCGCCTTCCATGTCTTTGCCCTCGCCGCCAGTTCGTCTTCCGACAGTGCCACCTCGATCGTGCCATTCACCGCATCGATCGAGATCACATCGCCATTTTTCAACAGTCCAATCGGGCCGCCGACGGCTGCTTCCGGCCCGACATGGCCGATGCAGAAGCCGCGTGTCGCGCCCGAGAAGCGGCCATCGGTGATCAGCGCCACCTTGCCACCCATGCCCTGGCCGTAGAGCGCCGCCGTCGTCGACAGCATCTCCCGCATGCCCGGGCCGCCGCGCGGTCCCTCGTAACGGATGACGAGAACCTCGCCTTCTTTGTAGCCACGATGCGTCACCGCTTCGAAGCACTCCTCTTCCGAATCGAAACAGCGCGCTGGACCGGAGAATTTCAGCTCCGACATGCCGGCGACCTTCACGATCGCGCCATCGGGGGCAAGGTTTCCCTTCAAGCCCACAACGCCGCCGGTTTGAGTAATGGGTCTGTTGGCCGGGCGGACCACGTCTTGATGTTCATTCCAGACAACATGCTGCATGTTTTCGGCCAAAGTGCGGCCAGTGACCGTCAGGCAGTCGCCATGCAGATAACCATGGTCGAGCAGCGTCTTCATCAGCAGCGGGATGCCGCCAGCCTCGAACATGTCCTTGGCGACATATTTGCCGCCTGGCTTGAGGTCGGCGATGTAAGGCGTCTTCTCGAAAATCCTCGCCACATCGAAGAGATCGAACTTGATCCCGGCCTCGTGCGCGATCGCCGGCAGATGCAGCGCCGCGTTGGTCGAGCCGCCGGTGGCGGAGACAACGGTCGCGGCATTCTCCAGCGCCTTCAGCGTGACGATGTCGCGCGGACGGATGTTTTTCGCGATCAATTCCATGATCTTTTCGCCCGAGGCGAAATTGAAACGGTCGCGCATTTCGTAGGGCGCCGGCGCGCCGCAGGAATAGGGCAAGGCTAGGCCGATCGCCTCGGCGACGGTGGCCATGGTGTTGGCGGTGAACTGGGCGCCGCAGGAGCCGGCCGACGGACAGGCTGCCTGCTCGATTTCCAGCAGTTCGGAATCATCAATCGTGCCAACCGAGTGCTGGCCGACGGCCTCGAAGACGTCCTGCACGGTGATCTGGCGACCGCGATAGCTGCCGGGCAGGATCGAGCCGCCATAGATGAAGATCGACGGCACATTGAGCCGCACCATGGCCATCATCATGCCGGGCAGCGACTTGTCGCAGCCGGCGAGGCCAACCAGTGCATCGTAGCAATGGCCGCGCATGGTGAGCTCGACCGAATCGGCGATGACATCGCGCGACACCAGCGACGACTTCATGCCCTGGTGGCCCATGGCGATGCCGTCGGTGACGGTGATGGTGCAGAATTCGCGTGGCGTGCCACTGGCGGCGGCGACGCCCTTCTTGACCACTTGCGCCTGGCGCATCAGCGAAATGTTGCAGGGTGCGGCTTCGTTCCAGCAGGAGGCGACGCCGACCAGCGGCTGCGCGATCTCGGCAGCGGAAAGGCCCATGGCATAGAGATAAGAGCGGTGCGGCGCACGCGCCGGCCCGACAGTCACATGGCGGCTAGGGAGCTTAGCCTTGGAAATGACTTTGGCGTCCATACTCTTCCTTGCCGCGGGCGGTGCGGCCTGTCCCATCGCCGAGCCTTTTGGCGCGTGTCCCGAGACAGGATCGAGGTGCGCCGGGTTTATGGCGGGAAATGGGCAATTTCCTCGCGCAACTCTGTAGCGCAAGGGTTGTTCAGAAAGTGTTGCCAAAACGTCACAATTGCATGAGCGAGAGTGAGTGCGGCTTATATGCAACGCCGCTTGAGAAGCAGCGCGGAAGGTTCGTGGTCGGACGACCCTGGACAAACAAAAATGCCGGGCATTGCCCGGCATTTTATTGCAGCTTTTCAGTTGGTTAGAATTTGATTTTGACTCCGCCTGTTAGCGCGGCCACCAAATCGTTGCCGAAGTCATAGTGCACATCCGTGCCAGCAACGTAACCATTGCCGTCGGAGACTTCTCCGGAGTGACCGCTGGTCAGCACGCCCAGAGCCCCGCCGAGCCTGACTTCGATATTCGCCTTTGGCGTATAGGCAACGCCGCCGCCGAGAGTCCAGGTGTCCGTCTGGTCGCCATAACCGCGGGAGGTGCCGCGATCCCATGCGATCTGAACCGCGCCGCTCCATTGCTCGTTGAACTGATGGCCGATACCTCCACTGACAGTCCAGCCGTCACGGTACATCAGATCGAGCGAGGTTAGCCTGACAGGGCTGGGAGAAACCGAGGTACAGGGTGCGAGACCCTTGCTAGCCTCCGAGCAAATCGGAACGCTTTGCAGCACGCTCCAGTTGACCCATTTGATCGAACCGAAAGCAAGCCAGCCAGGGGCGATGCCGGACTGAAGCTTCAGTTCCAGGGAATCGGGCATCTTCGCGGTCCCGTAAATGTCGGTCAGCGCAGAAGAGCCGGGAGGCAGGAAAGCAGCAATCGGAGCCAGAGATGTCGTATCGAGCGTGCCCGTAATGTTGTTCAGCTTGACCTGTGAATTGTAGACGAGACTGGCACGCAGGGCGATCTCGGGAATTTCGTAGGCAAGGCCGGCTCGCCAGCCCCAGCCATCTGCCTTCAGATCGACACGGCCAACGAAATTGGCTGGAACCGGGAATACGCCTGAAAGGTCTGGAACGCCGCCGATATAGCTGGTCTTGTAGCCGTAAACCTCTTGATAAAAAGCCCCGCCGATAAAGCGAAGCTGGCCCTTGCCGACATCCATCTTGTAGGAGCAGGTGCCGGAGTAATTGTTGCTCTTGATGCTGGTCTCGATGTTGGAATAGGAGCCGTTCCAAATACCCGGGCTAGAACTCGCGCCCCATGGCTGCGAGTAATCCATCAGGCAGTCCACGCCGTGGCCGAGCGACGCCTTTACGCCGAAGTATGGCACCCAGTAATCGTTGGTGTTGCGCGTCGAACTGTTGCCACTCAACGGGGCAGGATTGCCTGATGTATCCACCGCGTTTTTTAGCTTTCGGTGCGGTGAGACATAGGTCGCGTCGGTGTTCACCACGAATGGTGCCGGATCGAAAAGCAGATCGATGTCATAGCCGCCGCGTTCGATACCGCCGGCATGCGCCGTGCCGACCAAGGCCAGTGAAAAGCACCCCGCCCCCAGCAGCGACTTCAAACGCAAAATGTCCATGAATCTCTCCCGAATTCGAGCACAACCCAAGCTAGAACCAATTCGGATAGGCAGTGCAAGGACGATTTCAAGAGGCGTACACGTACATATTTGGCGGAGTTGTTTTTGTAAGGGTGTCGTCGACCATGCAGGGAGTGCTTGAAAGTCCCATACAAGCGCGAATGCACCAAGCAAAGTCCGGAAACCGTGCTGAATACAGCATGAAAACGAGGCATTTGCAGGCCCCGACCGCCACTGTTGCATTATGGCAACGAAAGCCAAAAACTTCCGTTTACGTCAACTGTAGCGCAACGGATGTTTGTCCGAAGCCAGCCGCCTCAGAGGGCTGTTGAAAGGTCAAAGCAAACAAACAAAAAAGGCCGGGCATTGCCCGGCCTTTGCTCACCGAAAACTTGGGCTTAAAACTTTATCTTGACCGAAGCAGAGCCCGCTAGGAGCAGATCGTTACCATAGGTGTAGGTTACGGCGTTTGCACCGTCACCAATGCCCGTGAAGGTCGACGATCCGCTGGTCAGCACACCGATCGAGCCGCCAAGCCTCACTTCCACTTTGTCATTCGGCGAATAGGAAACGCCAGTCGCCAAGGCATATGTGTCAGACTGATAGCCAGAGGTCGTTGAAGTTCCGCGATCCCATGTCAGTGAAACCAGGCCCGATATCTGGTCCGTGAACTTATGGCCAATGCCTCCCGAGATCGTCCATCCGTCACGATAAAGCAGGTCGAAAGAGGTGGACGAAGGCGCTCCGGTGACAGGGCTGCGCACGCCGGTAATCGGAATGATGCCGAGCTTGCTCCACTGCTGCCAACGCACAGAGCCAAACGCCAGCCAGCCAGGAGCTATGCCGCTCTGCAATTTCAACTCAAGGGCTTGGGGTATCTGGGCGGAAGCGGATACAGGATAGATACCCGTCGAACCCGGTACAATGTTCGCAGGAAAGGTTCCGCTAAAGCCTGTCGTATCGACCGTGCCGGAAAGACCGTCATACTTGTAGCTTGAATAGTACATCAGGCTACCGCGCAGTGCGAT
>JBDSLV010000203.1:0-8698 GCA_039916205.1 Mesorhizobium sp.
CGCATGTCGCCCAAAATGCAGTCAGAATGATGTTCACCGGAAGGGCTTTCGAATCATGGTCTATGCAATTTCCGACGGATCGACACGCCAACGTCTGCGCGTCGGCATGGTGGGCGGCGGCCAGGGCGCATTCATCGGCGCCGTGCATCGGCTGGCGATGCGCCTGGACGACCAGATCGTGCTCGTCGCCGGCGCGCTGTCCTCGCGTCCTGAAAACGCCGCTGCCTCGGCCGCCGAAATCGGCATCGCGCCGGAGCGCAGCTATGCTGACTACCGGGAGATGGCGCGCGCCGAGGCCGCGCGGCCGGACGGCATCGACGCCGTCGTCATCGTCACGCCCAATCATCTGCATGCGCCGGTCGCCACCGCCTTCCTCGAGGCCGGCATCGACGTGATCTGCGACAAGCCCTTGTCGACGACGCTGGCGGATGCCGAAGCGCTGGTGGCGCTGGCGCGGGCGAAGAACCGCCGCTTCGTCGTCACCCTCAACAACACCGGCTACGCCATGGTGCGCCAGGCGCGCGAAATGGTGGCGGCGGGCGAACTCGGCCGGCTCGTCTCCGTGCATGGCGCCTATATCCAGGACTGGCTGACCAAGCCGATCGACGCAGATGGCCAGAAGCAGGCGGAATGGCGCACCGACCCGGCGCGCGCCGGCCAGTCGGCGGTGCTGGCCGACATCGGCGTGCATGCCTTCAACCTGGCGAGCTACATCTCGGGCTGCGAAGCCGAGGCGGTGTCGGCCGATCTGTTCACCGCCGTGCCGGGGCGGCGGCTCGACGACAATGCGCATGTGCTGATGCGCTGGACGGGCGGTGTGCGCGGCACGATCCTCGCCAGCCAGACATCGCCCGGCCACTACAATGATCTGTCGGTGCGTCTCTATGGCGAGAATGCCGGGCTGGAATGGAGCGGCGCGCGGCCGGAGGAATTGCGCTTCTCGCGCTATGGCGAGGAGACACGCACGCTGGTGCGCGGCGGCCATGGCTCGACCGAGGAAAGCCGGCGCGTGTCACGCATGCCGGCGGCGCATCCCGAGGGCTATATCGAGGCCTTCGCCAATTTCTACCGGGACGCCGCCGACATCATCCGCGCGCATCGCGCGGGCGTGGCGGTCGATCCGGCGCGTGCGGCACAGGTGCCCGATGTCGTCGACGGCGCACGCGGGGTGAAGTTCGTCGCGGCGGCGGTGGATTCGAATGCGGCCGGCGGGGCGTGGACGCCGGCGCGGCTCCTCGCAGGCGGAAACGGATTCTAGGACCTGTTGCATCCCGACGAGGTTAGGATCCAACTCTATCTGCTTGGCAGGGCATGATCTTTTTCCCGAAAGTCGGGTTTCATTTTGAGATAATGCTCTGCAAGCCGGCTTGTAAGCAGCTTCACTGGAATTACTTTAGAAAGACAGCCCGATTCAAATGGATTCGTGCTGAGCGTTGATCTATGCTTTCTATAGTTAAACAAAGGGGGTGGCGATGGCTCGTGTTCGGCGAAACATCTGGAGTTTGGCGCAGCCCTGGGATCCTGTTTTGCTGTGGTACGCGCGTGGCGTCCAGGCACTCAAGGCGCGGCCGTTCCCGGATGTCACCAGTTGGCGATATCTTGCCGCGATCCACGGCATCGAGGAAGAGATCTGGCGTGAGTTCGGGTGGCTCAAGCCTGACGAGCAATTGCCGCGGACGGCTGAATTCATGAATGAGGATCAAGGCCAGTGTCAGCATCACGGCTGGTATTTCATCCCCTGGCACCGCGGTTATCTCGCCGCGTTTGAGGCCATTGTTCGCGCAGCCATCGCGAAGATGCCCGGCGGTCCAAAGGACTGGGCTCTGCCGTACTGGGACTACAATAGCAAGGTGGGCGCCAATCCGCGCGCGCTTCCTGAAGCATTCGCAAAGAACACGTGGCCCGACGGCGGCGACAATCCCTTGTTCGACAAACGGCGCTATGGGCGCGGTGACGGCGTGGTGGTCATTCGGGAACAGGATGTGGATCTCAAGCCCGCGCTGACCGATGGGCAATTCGAGGGCGTCACCAATGGTTCACCGGGATTTGGCGGTGTGCGCACGCCGTTCCAGCACAACGCGGACCGTGATCATGAAGGCTGGCTTGAGCAGGTGCCGCATGATGTGGTGCATGGGCGAGTGGGCGGAAGCAAAGCTGGCCAAGATCCACGCGACTGGCGGTTCGCCGGCCTCATGTCGATGCCGGAGACGGCGGGGCTTGACCCTATCTTCTGGCTGCACCATGCCAATATCGACCGACTGTGGGAGGTCTGGCTCAAGCGCGACAAAAACCACAAAAACCCGGCACTCTCTTCCTGGCTTAACGGGCCGGCGGGGCGGCATAAATTCATCCTTCCGCAACCCGACGGAACGCGCAAACGATTTGCTCCCAAAGATATGCTCGACACGTCCGCGCCAGGTCTCGATTATGTCTACGAAAACACCAGTGACCCCTCGGCCGGGCAGCAGCGTCTCAATGTCAGACTGAAGACGTTGAGCGTTTTGATACCTGGGTTCGACGGGTTCGCGGGTCCGGAGGTCAGTTCTGTGGCAAAGAAACCCACCGTGGAATTGCTCGGTGCCAACGCCAAGGCCATCACGCTCTCCGATGCGCCAACGTCAACGACGATCAGGGTCGACAAACCGACCGCCCGCAAAGTCATCAACAGCTTCAGGCTGAATGAGTTCGCCGCGCGTTCTGTCCCCGAGCCTGACCGTGTGTTTCTCAACCTCGAGAACATCACCAGCGACAATGATGCCGCCGTGTTCGATGTCTATGTCGGGCTGCCTGAAGGCGCCGACCCGGCCGCGCACCCGGAGAACCGGGCAGGCGTGGTTTCAATGTTTGGAGCGCGCGCCGCGACCAACATGGCCAAGCCGCATGGCGGTGCGGGAATGACCAAGGTGCTGGAGATCACCGATACTATCGACCAGCTGCACCTTTCGGACAATGCCGACCTCAGCAAGTTGTCAGTGCTGTTCGTGCCTGTCAGCGCCGTGGGAGAGGGAGGGATTTCGATCAAGCGCGTGAGCATCTACCGTCAGTCGAGCTGATGATGAGACAATGGCTTCAGGCGCGAGGTTTCGGCTCGCTCGGACTTTTCTTGTGGAGCGTCAGCCTCGGTGCATGGCTGTTGATCGTTGGCGGCGACCGGCTTCATGTCGCCCTGCCGCAGCTGTGCGGCGGGCCATCCGAGCCCCAAGGCCTGTACGCGCTTGAATTCACCATTCAAACCATCGGCTGGCCAGCGCTTTCGGGCGGTGCGGCGCTGATGGTCGTTGCGATGATGGCGCCTGCACTTGCCGGACCGCTTCTTCATCTGTGGTATCGCTCGTTGTCGCGGCATCGCTGGCGCGCGATCCTCCTCTTCATCACCGGCTATGTAGCCATCTGGACGATTGCCTGCTTGTTGTTGATCTTAACCGCCTATGTCCTGCACGGTTCAACCGGCTCGGAAATCGCCGCCAGCCTGGTGGTTGCTTCGGCGGGGCTGGCCTGGCAGCTCAGCCCCGCGCGGGCCCGCTGCCTTGCCCGGTGCCATCTGCGTCCACGGTTGTCGATCTTCGGCGCTGCGGCGTTCACCGACCCGCTGCTGTTCGGGCTCACTTTGGCATGCTGGTGCGTTGCGACCTGCTGGGCCCTTATGTTGCTGCCGCTCTGTCTGCCCGGCGCTCATTTGCCATTGATGGCCGGCGGAGCCCTTCTCGTCGCCATCGAACGGACCACGCAGCGGAAATCCAAGCCGTCAGGTCTTGCCAATCGATGGGCGTGATCGCCCTCGGTCAGCGGTACTCCTGGACAACGGGCTGACGACCTGTGGCAACAAGCGACCGATCAGCCGGCACCGAGCCGCTCCGCCAAATCCGACAGCATCGAGCGCTGCCCAGCAAAGATCTTTTCGGCGGCTTCGGCCAGGGTGAACCAGCCCGCTTTATCCACTTCCGGGAATTCCTTCATCGATCCTGAGCTTGGCGGCCATTCCACGGCGAAGGTGTTGCTCTTGATGGTGGTGACATCAATGTTGTGCCTGGCTTCGACACACCAGGCCGTGACGATCTTGCCGCCCGGTTGCCTGTAGTCGCCGAGCCGCTCGAAGGGGCCGTCGACCTTATCTCCGAGCTCTTCCCTGGTCTCGCGCCGCGCTGCCGCCAGTTCGTCCTCGTTCTCGTCGACGAGGCCTTTCGGTATCGACCACGCGCCTTCGTCCTTCTTCGCCCAGAACGGTCCGCCGGGGTGCACCAGCAACACCCGGACATCGCCATCGCGCCGCCGATAGATCAGAAATCCCGCACTGCGTTTTGCCATTTTCCTGCTTCCGTTCACAAAGGCGGCAGCCGTTCGGCACAGACGATTGCAGCGCTTTGTCTGGTGCATTCCTGTTGATCGCCGCCCGCGAGTCTGGCTATCTGATGTCATTGCTTTTGTGGCGCTGGCGAAGGCGAGGTCAATGCAACTCGGTCTTATCGGCTACTATAGCGACTTCGTGGTCTACCCCCTGGTGATCGCCGTGCTGGCAGTGGCTGGCCTGATCGAGGCGGGTGAAGAGGGTGCGCGCGGCTGGATCGCCACGGCCACCGCCTGTCTCCTTCTCTGGACGCTGACCGAATACCTGCTGCACAGGTTCGTGCTGCACCACATTCCCATCATCAAGGACCTGCACGACCGTCATCATGTCGAGGAACGCAGTTCCGTCGGCACGCCGACCTGGCTCAGCCTCGGTGTGCATGCGCTGATCGCGTTGCCGGTGTGGCTGGTCTCGGATTTCGCGGTCGCCAGTGCTGTCAGCTGCGGGCTGATGCTAGGCTATCTCTGGTACATCAGCATCCACCACATGATCCATCACTGGCATCCTGCCCACCCAAGCTATCTCTACACGCTGAAGCGCCGCCATGCCCTGCATCACCATGCCGACGAGACGATCAATTTCGGCGTGACATCGGCATTCTGGGACAGGGTCTTCGGCACCGCGCGGCTTTAGGCCCAGGACGTCTCGGTCAGGTCAGCGCCGCTTGCCGCGTCCGCCGGCAGGCTTGGCTGGAGATTTGCCGCCGCGCGGGCCGCTTTGAACCGGCGTGTTGTGCTGGTTCTCCTCCGACAGTTTGCGCCAGCGGGCTAGACGCTCCGGGTCGAGCGTTCCCGCCTTCAAGGCTGCCTGTACCGCGCAGCCCGGTTCATGCACATGCGTGCAATCGCGAAACTTGCACAGCGGCGCCAGCTCGGTGATTTCGGCGAACAGCGTATCGATGCCGGAGGCGACATCGCTGACATGCAGCGTGCGCATGCCCGGCGTGTCGATCACCCAGCCGCCGCCGGCGATGGCGTGCAGCGACCGGGCGGTGGTGGTGTGGCGCCCCTTGGCGTCATGCTCGCGAATGCCGCCGGTCTGCTGCGGCGATTGCTGCGCCGACCCGGCAAGCGTGTTGACCAGCGTCGATTTGCCGACGCCGGAGGAGCCGACCAATGCAACGGTCTGGCCGGCGCCGCACCATTCTGTCAGAGCGCTTGCGGCATCGGCGGTTTTGGGATTGAGCGTCACGACGGCCAATCCGCGCTGCAGCGCCAGCGATTGCTTCTGGTAGGGCTCGGCATCGGCCACCGTGTCGGCCTTGGTCAGCAGGATCACCGGCGTCGTTCCGGCCTCGTTGGCCAGCGCTAGGTAGCGCTCGAGTCGGGCAGGATTGAAATCGGCATTGCAGGAGGTGACGATGAACAGCGTATCGACATTGGCCGCCGCCAACTGCGGAATTCGGCCGCCCTGCGTCCGGCGCTCCAGCACCGTCTTGCGGGTCAGCCGGCGGCGCAGCAAGTCAGTATCTGGCTCGGCAAGCACCCAGTCGCCGACGGCGTAGTCGCCAGTGTTGGCCTGCGCCGGAAGGGTCAGGTCCATATGCCCGGCTTGCGACAGGCCGGTCAGGCGGTCGCGGTGGACCATGGCAATGCGCGTCGGGACGAGGTTCGCATCATCCGGCTCAAGTTGATGGCCGAAGAAATCCGACCATCCAAGGCTTGCAAGAGAGGGTGTGGCGGGATCCGTCACGGTTTTCATCACGGCGTCGCCGGCATTGGACACGTATCCCTGGCAATGAGGTGGGCGCGGCTCGGGGCAGGGCCATCATCCGTGCGTTGTATGGGCGGCATGGCGGGATTTGGCAAGCAGTTCACGGTAAAGGCGCCAAGCGTCCTATCATTGCCATGCGCCCCATCGCCAAGAGGGAAGGTAAGTCTCCGGACAATGAACGGTAAAGAGCCTTTATCCGTCCACAGTACATACTAACAGTGAGCTCGCCAAACCGTTTGCCGTGTTTCCCCATGAGCGCGTGGGCAGTTTTGAAAAATCCGATGCGTTGGTCAATCAGGACTTTGCAGAATATGTTGCGAATGGGACCCTCTCGGAACATGTCCGGACCATCACAAGCGCCTGGCTTGAAGATTGCGCTTGCCTGATGATGTTGCTGCCGCCAATCCCTGGAAAGTTGCCGTGAAGCGCAAGTCGAGCCTCAAAATAGTCAATGCGTTTACGGAAGACGCGATCGCATCCGATCTCAGCTGGGTGCCGGACATGGTTGTTGTTGGGGAAGCGCCAATCACCGCCGAAGCCTATGTGCTGGCCTACCTGGGTGCTCCCCGCGAATGGTCGTGGTCGACGAGTTTGCTTCACGATCAAAGAGAGGCCGTATTGAAACGGGCACTCGCCATTATCGTCAAAGCCCAATTGCCCGGCCATGAGAAGGCGCTTGGTCAATTGGGCGCTGGGCCTCTTGAAGACATGATGTCGGACAAATTGCTGGATGATCTGCAATCATGGCTGCCGTTCGAGCCTGCCATGCGTTACGCACTCGGCTAGGTGCGAATGTCGGTAGAACCCCTAGCTTTGCAACAACAACTGAAGATTATGTTCCGGCGCTAAGGTTCTCGCTTCGGATCAACCCCATCCTGCCCGAATATCGCCTCTCAGCATCCCTTTCCCGGTTAAAAAAGTATCATCCGTTGCCCTGAATCGTGGTGGCGCCTGCTGAAGCGAGACGGTACCGTGGTCTCGAAATGCAGAGCCGAAGGCAATTCGGCCGGCTTAGGGAACATGGGCTGAGCCGCGGCAACGAGCCGCGCCGGCCCGGAGGAAGCGGACATGGAACCGGACCTGGAAGTTGTCCAGATCAGACGCGGTGAGTCCTTCAAGGCGTGGTCGCATGGCTACCCTTTCCACACGGTGCGTTGGCACTTCCATCCCGAATATGAACTGCACCAGGTGATCTTCACCAACGGCCGCTATTTCGTCGGCGACTTCATCGGCGAATTCGAGCCCGGCAATCTGGTGCTGACAGGGCCGAACCTGCCGCACAACTGGGTCAGCGACATTCCGCGCGACAGTTCCATTCCGCTGCGCGGCCGCATCATCCAGTTCTCCGAGAGTTTCATCGGTGACGCCATGCATGTGCTGCCGGAACTGGCGGGGCTTGGGGCTCTGCTGGAGGCGTCGCGGCGCGGCGTGCTGTTTTCGGCCCGCACCAGCAAGGAGCTGGCGCCGCTGATGGAAGAGATGATGCAGGCGCAAGGCGTGCGCCGCATCGAGCTGTTCATGATGATCGCGGGCCTGCTCAGCCGTGCCCAGGAAATTCACCTGCTGGCCAGCGCCAGCTATAGGCCCGATCCCTCCGGCTACATGACCGCCGGTATGAACAAGGCGCTCGCCTATATCAGGGAGAACCTGACGCAGCTGTTCGACGAGGCTGATCTGGCGGCGATTGCCGGGCAATCGACAGGCGCGTTCTCGCGCTCGTTTCGCCGCCACACCGGCATGTCGCTGGTGCAGTATGTCAAGCGGCTGCGCATCAACCTTGCCTGCCAGATCCTGATGAGCGACGAGCAGGCCTCGATCACCGACATCTGCTACGAGGTCGGCTTCAACAATCTGTCAAATTTCAACCGGCAATTCCTGGCGGAGAAGGGCATGCCGCCCTCGCGTTTCAGGCGGTTGCTGGCCGATAATATCAACGCGGGAAAAGCCGCTTAACGGGAGGAGCAAAGGGAGGAAATAGAGTTTTCGACATGAGGACGTGGGCCGCAAGAACGCGGTCCGCGATGGAGAGCGCTTGTCCCGGAAGTCCTCGGTATCAGGAGGATATCGGCGCGGCTGAAAAGCCAGCACCCGGGCCTAACCCCAATTGCAGTTGGGGCGAGGGAAGGCGCGCGTTCAAACAAAAGCAGTCAACGACCTTCTTACAACCATATCCAGAAACGGAGAAGACCGAATGACCAAAATTTCAGTGAAGTCCGCCGGCATGGCCGCTCTTGCCGTGTCCCTGCTGGCCGGCACCGCCGTCAGCGTCCGCGCCGCCGAGGTTACCGACGCCACCGTTGCCTTCCTGATGCCCGACCAGGCGTCGACCCGCTACGAACAGCATGATTATCCAGGCTTCGCCGCCGAGATGAAGAAGCTGTGCCCGGGCTGCAAGGTGCTTTACCAGAACGCCGATGCCGACGCTTCGCGCCAGCAGCAGCAGTTCAACTCGGTGATCTCGCAGGGCGCCAAGGCGATCGTGCTCGACCCCGTGGACTCGACCGCCACCGCCTCGCTGGTCAAGCTGGCGCAGAGCCAGGGCATCAAGGTCATCGCCTATGACCGGCCGATCCCGACCGCACCGGCCGACTTCTATGTCTCGTTCAACAATGAAGGCATCGGCAAGGCGATCGCCGACTC
>JBDSLV010000204.1:0-2812 GCA_039916205.1 Mesorhizobium sp.
GCGCCCTCGCCGATATAGGTGGCGATGAAGCGCTTGTCCTTGTCGTCCATCATCTTGGCTTCAAGCGCCTTGGCCTGTGCCTCGACTTCCTTGATGCTGGTGCCTTCCGGCAGCCAGAGGTCGACCAGGATTTCCGGCCGCGACGATTGCGGGAAGAAGTTCTGCGGGATGAACTGGAACGCCCACAGGCTGGTGGCGAAAGTGCCAAGCGTCATCACCAGGACGATGATGCGATGGCGCACAGCCCAGCTGACGGTGGCACGAAGCCTGCGGTAAAAGCGGGTGTCGAAAACGTCGTGATGACTGCCGGCATGGTTGCGCTGCTTGAGGATCATGTTGCCCAGCCATGGCGTGAAATAAACCGCCACGAACCAGGACACGATCAGCGCGATGCCGACGACATAAAACAGCGTGCGCACATATTCGCCGGCGGTCGAAGCAGCGAAGCCGACCGGGATGAAGCCGGCCGTGGTAATGAGCGTTCCGGTCAGCATCGGGAAGGCGGTCGAGGAATAGGCGAAGCTTGCCGCCTCGATCTTGACCAGCCCCTCTTCCAGTTTGCGTTCCATCATTTCGACGACGATCATCGCGTCGTCGACGAGCAGGCCGAGCGCGATGATCAGCGCACCGAGCGAGATGCGCTGCAGGTCGATCCCGAGCTCGTACATGATGGCGAATGTGGCGGCCAAGACCAGCGGAATGGCGATGGCGATGACAAGGCCCGAACGCCAGCCGATCGACAGGAACGAGACGACAAGCACGATCAGCAAGGCTTCGCCGAGCGCATGCATGAATTCGGAGACCGCATCGGTGACAACGCCCGGTTGGTCGGAAATCTGGTCGACAGAAACACCGTAAGGCAGTACCTCCTCGAAGCGCTTGTAGGTTGCCTCGACGTCCTTGCCGACATCGGTGACCTTGAAGCCCTTGGCCATGACGACGCCCAGCTGCACGCTGTCATGACCGTTGAAGCGGTATTTGCGCTGGAAGGGATCTTCCAGGCCCGACGTTACCGTGGCGATATCGCCGAGCCGGGTGACCTGGCCGCCGGCGCGCAGGCGCAGGTTCCTGATATCCTCGACCTTGCTGACATCGCCTTCGACCGAGATACGCACCGAGTTGGTGCCTGTGTCGACGGAGCCCGCCGGATCGACATTGTTCTGGCCCTTGATCGCGTTCTGCAGATCGGGAAGCGTCAGGCCGCGTTCGGCCAGTGCCTTGGATGAGACGTCGATATAGAGCTTTTCCGGTTGATCGCCGATGATCACGGCCTTTTCGACGCCAGGCGTCGTCAGAAGCATGTCGCGCGCCTGGATGGCGAATTTCTTCAGTTCGGGATAGCTGAAGCCATCGCCGCTGATCGAGTGCAAGGTGATGAACGTGTCGCCGAATTCATCGTTGAAATAGGGGCCAAGCAGGCCCTGCGGCAGGTCGCCAGCGATGTCGCCGACCTTCTTGCGCACTTGGTAGAAGGCGTCCGTTACCTCGGCGGCGTTGGTGTCGCCCTTGATCTGGACGGTGATGATGGCGCTGCCGGCGCGGGTGAAGGAGCGCACGAAGTCGAGATGCGGCGTTTCCTGCAGCTTGCGCTCGATCTTGTTGACGACCTGATCTTCCATCTCCTTGATCGAGGAGCCGGGCCAGATCGCCTGGACAACCATGACCCGGAAGGTGAAATCGGGGTCTTCCTTCTGGCCCATGCGCATCAGGCCGAGCGCACCGGAAATGATGATCAGGCCAAACAGGAACCGGGCGATGCTCGGGTGGCCGATGGCCCAGCGCGAAAGATTAAAGGGCCGCTTCTCGTCCGTGGAATTGGTCATCGATGCTGGTCCATTTGTTGATCGTCGGCGCGCCGGTGCCAAGTCCAGGCGCGGATCATGCTTCAGGTCCTGTAGTGGCTTCCGGGCGGCAAGGCTCTCCAGGCAGAGAAACCCTCATCGCGGTGGGACGCGAAAATCGATGTAGGGGGTCACATCAATCGAGCGTCTCTGATCGGGCGCCTGCCGCCCGGAAACCAGCGGCTGCGGGAACGCGCAGCCGGTTGTCTGTCGTCAGCGCAGCTGTTTGGCGTCGCTGCCCTCACCCGCGGCGGAGGCGGATTGCTGAACTGTGTCGCCGGCGAGCTTCACTTTCAGATTCTCGGTCATGAACTGCGTGCCGGCAGCAACGACAACGTCGCCGGGCTTCAGCCCTTCGGCGACACGAACGCCATCGGCGGCGAACGCGGCCACCTTGACCGAGCGGGCGTGTACGGTGTCGGCGCCACGATCCACGGTCCAGACGATGGACTGGCTGTCTTTCTCAGCCAGCGCGCTCAACGGGATCGACACCAGCTGCCTCTCGTTGGCAGCAGAGGCTTCGATGTTGGCGGTCATGCCGAGAAGCACGCGCGGGTCGTTGGGCAGGCTGACGCGAACCGCAAAGGTGCGCGACTGCGGATCGGCGCTGCCGGCGACTTCGCGGACTTTGCCGTCGAGCGCCAACGCGGCATCCGACCAGAAACCGGCCTTGACGTCCTTGCCCGGCTTGAATTCGGCGATCTCCATTTCCGGAACCGCGATCAGCACTTCCTTTTCGCCGTCGACGGCAACGGTAACAACCGGCGTGCCGGAGCCGACGACCTGGCCGACATCGGCGCTGACGGCGGTGACGATGCCGTTCCGGTCGGCCTTGAGATCGGTGTAGAGAACCTGGTTCCTGGCCTGAGCGAGGGTCGAACGGGCGGCGTCGCGAGTGGCGACTGCCTGATCGTAGGTCAGCGTCGCCTGCTCAAGCTGCGACTTCGGCGCGAAATTCTTGGCAAACAGCT
>JBDSLV010000205.1:0-3061 GCA_039916205.1 Mesorhizobium sp.
TTGATCTCGGGCGTAAAACCCTTGCGGATCGCGGCGTAGATTTCGACCGGCAGCGTCGTCTGCCCGGGCGTCGCCAGGAAATAGGACACCACGAACTGGTCGAACGAGACGGCGAAGGCAAACAGCCCGCCGGCAATGACGCCAGGCATGATCCACGGCAGCGTGACGCGGTTCGTGACCTGCCACTGATTGGCGCCGAGTGAACGGGCCGCCTCTTCCAGCTCCGGTGCGAAGGTCTGCAGCCGAGCGGAAACCACGACGATGACATAGGGCAGCGCCAATGCCACATGGCCAAGCAGGATCGCGAACAGGCCGCGCCCGATGCCGACGCCGAAGAAGAAGATAAGCATCGCGGTGCCGGTGATCAGCCATGGAATGGCGATCGGCGGAAACAGTAGCGCCTGCAGGAATTTCTTGCCGCGAAACTCGTAGCGAAAGAGCGCCAGCGATGCCGCCGAGCCAAGCACCACGCAGATGATTGTGGTGATGACCGCAATCTCGATACTGTTCCAGGTCGCGGCGATCAGCTGGTCGTTCTGCCACAGCGATGCGTACCATTCCGTCGTCCATGCGAACGGCAGTTGGTAGAAGGGTGAGACGTTGAACGACATCAGCGCCATGATGATGATGGGCAGGTAGAGGAAGGCGAGCAGCAGCCCGATGTAAGCCCGGCCGAGCCATTCGAGAATGCGCGTCGTCGCCATCACGCGGCCCTCCGCAACACCGGCGATGCGACCGCCAGGATGACCAGGACGACGGCCAGCAGGATGAAGGACAGAGCCGCTCCCAGCGGCCAGTTGAAGACGGCGACGAACTGGTCCTCGATGACAGTGCCATAGAAAGTGCCGGTGCGGCCGCCGAGAATGCGCGGCTCCATGAAGGAGCCGACGACCGGCACGAAGATGAGCGCCGCGCCCGCGACCAGTCCCGGCATCGACAGCGGAATGATCACCCGCTTCAGCACCTGCAGCCGCGAGGCGCCGAGCGAGCGCCCGGCTTCGATCAGCGAGTCGTCGATAGCCTGCAGGGTGAGATAACAGGTCAGCACCATGTAGGGCACATAGGAGTGCACCAGCCCGATGATGACAGCTGGATAGGAATACATCAGGTCGATGTTGATCTTGAAAGGCAGCACCGCGTTCAGCGCCGTGTCGAGAATGCCGCCCTCACGCAGCACCATCGCCCAGGAGAAGATGCGCACCAGCCCATTCGACCAGAACGGCAGGATGACCAGCAGGAAGATCGCCTCGCGGCTTCGCCCCTTCAGCACCTTGGCCAGCACATAGGCGGCGGGATAGCCGGCAACGACGCACCACAGCGTCACCTCGAGGCCGAGCCGCAGGGAGGCCAGCAGCAATGTCAGGTAGAGGCTCTGCGAGAAGAAGGCAGCATAGTTGCCGAGCGTGAACGCCCAGGGCTTTCCCGACAGTGGCAGGTTGGTCATGAAGGAGAAAAAGACCATCGCCGACAACGGCAGGAAGATCGCCACCGTCAGCCAGAGATAGGCAGGCGCCAGCAGCGGCAATGCCGATCTCAGCCCGCCGCGCGACGCGACCGCGCCTTGTACAGCCATGAAACCCTCCTCCCCAGGATTGAAGACCAGCCGGCGCCAACCGCCGGCTGGTCCAGACGCGAATTTTACTTCACGTCGACCTTCAGCTGCTGCCAGAGCGCCAGGTAGGCTTCGCGCTGCGCGTCGGTGATCGGCGCCTGGAACTGGATGCGCTTGGCCACCTCAGGGTCGCCCATCACCTTGCGGTTGAAGGCATCCTCGGGCAGCGCTTCCACGGCCTTGGTGTTGGCCGAGACGGGCGCACCGACCTTGGTGACCCATTCGACATAGAATTTCGGGTCGATCATGTAGTTGATGAAGGCCTCGGCCCCGGCGACGTTCTTGGAACCGGCCGGGATGGAAAACGCGTCGAGCCATGCGACGGCGCCTTCCCGAGGGATGACCAGCGAGACCGGCAGTTTGAAATGCGTCTTGGCGCGGTCGGCCGAGCCGCTCCAGTAGGTGCCGATATCGATCTGGTTGGAGGCGACCATCTGGTTCCAGTCGTTCTCGGCGCTCCAGAAGGTCTTGATCTGCGGCATCAGCGAGGTCAGCTTCGCCTTGACCGCGTCCATATCCTTGATGTCGTTGATGTTCTGGCCGGTGGCGATGGCGCCGAACTGCACCGCCTCGACCGCGTCGTCGCGAATGATCACGCGGCCCTTGTGTGCGGCATCCCACATCTCGGCGATGCTGGTCGGTGCCTTGTCAAAGGATTTGTCGTTGATGGCGAGTGCGGTCAGGCCCCACACCCACGGCACGCCATAGACCTTGCCGTCATGGTCGAGCATCGGCGATCCCGCCTTGTCCTTGCTGATGTCGGCGTAGTTCGGCAACTTGGACACGTCGATCGGCTGGATCAGCTTTTCCGCCATTGCCTGGTCGTTGAACGCGGCGTTGATCATGACGACGTCGTAGAGACCGGGGTTGGTGCGGATCTTGGTCAGCATTTCCTGTTCGGAATTGAAGAAGTCGTTGACAACCTTGTTGCCGGTCGCCTTTTCAAAAGCCTCGACGGCCCACGGCTCGTCGGTGCCGTAACCCTTCCAGTTGAGCACGTGCACTTCGTCGGCCCTGGCGGCAAACGCCAGCGCGGAGGTGAAGACGGCGGTCGCCGTCAAGAGAGCAGTCAGTTCAGGCATGCGCATGGTTTTGTTCCTCTCTTTGTTTGCCCGGTTCCCGGGCTTTTTAGGCATTGGCCTCTTGGTTCCGGCCGTGCGCGCGATCTGCAGCATGGCTCAGGAATATCTGGATCTCTTGGTCGCTCGGCGCCGATGAGCCATGGGCGGTCGAAGCTTTCGAAAAGGCGACCGGCAACAAGGTAATCAACGACTTCTTCAATTCCGAACAGGAAATGCTGACCAAGCTCAGGACGAATCCGGGGCTCTACGATGTCGTCATGATCAATGCCGCCTTCAACGACCAGGCGATGGCGGAAAAGCTGATCCAGCCGATCGACGTGTCGAAGCTGCCGAACTATGCCGACATCAGTTCGGACAAATCCGGCTC
>JBDSLV010000206.1:0-6011 GCA_039916205.1 Mesorhizobium sp.
TCGAGCGTTGCTTTCGGCTTGAACTGTGATTTCGGGGCGGTGCTGCAGCTGCCGCCGGCGGCGAGTGCTGGCCCTGCAATCAAGCCCGCGAGGGCGGCTAGAACAAGAGTGCGGTACATGATGGCTCCATTTTGAAGATTGGGCGCGGATGTTGCGCCTGTGGGTGGGATTTCGGGCTTCAGTCTGACGGCGACACGACCGTCATTGGTGCTGCATAACCAATTCAACCTGACAACTGGCTGACAGCTGGATGGCCGTCACCGATCGGGCTCGCGCCGGCCGGTTTGATCTGACGCAAAGACGATCGGTGACACCGCGAGCAGGGTGACGGCCAGGATGTAGAGCGCTTCTGCTGCCGTCCTGAAGGAGGATCGCGATGAAAACCATATCGAGGAGAGCAGCGCTCGGGATTGCTGCCGCAACGCTCATGGCCGGCAGTGCCGGCGTTGCCCACGCTGCTTCGCTTGTCCAGATCTCGCTGTGGGACAAGGGCGCAAGTACGGAGATGCCGATGGGGCTCGCTTATGCAGCGCCAGGACTCGATCTCGCCAAGGCGACCATGGGCATCAAGGCTTTGCCCGGTGCGGTGAAGGCGGGGGAGGTCACATTCAATGTGAAAAATGACTCCAAGGACACGATACACGAAATGATCGTGATGTACCTTGCCGCTCCTGATAAACCGCTTCCTTACCTTGAGGCCGAGAATCGGGTCGACGAAGACAAGGCTGGCGACAAGGGGGAGGTGTCGGAGCTCGATCCCGGCAAATCAGGCACATTAACCGTCGATCTGAAGGCTGGAAAATACCTGCTTATCTGCAACGTGCCAGGCCACTATGGCGCCGGCATGTGGGCCGAATTCACCGTCGAGCCATAGGCCTCTCGCAAGCTGCCGGGATCGCCAGTTTTGTCGGTTAACCGGTGGGCCGACGGAACGGCTGTCTGGGTAGTGCACGACGTTTGTGTGGTTGAAGACCGCATCACCGTCGCCTGACATTGGGCATAGATCGTAATCCGCCTTCGTTTGTTTCTGTGGCAAACATGGAGCGCGTCACGAAAGCGACGATCCGCAGGTCCGATCCCATGCCTGGGGTGGGTAAGGCTGAACGTCGAGGCATGTACGGTCTGTCGGATGGGACTGCATATGGTTGATGGTGCTCTGCTTAATCTAAAACTGCCGCTCATCCCGGGTCACGTGCCGTGGACGCCCAACCAGCGTTATCTCGACCGCTCACCCAGACCACGCATTTGCCTAATCCACTTTGCCCGTGTTGCATCACCGGCGCCCGAAGCCTTGCCAAACGTTGCAGCATTAGGGACGCTCGACCCTTGCCACCTGATAGGTATGCATGGCGCCATTGCGCTCGATCGATACATATTCACCGGTCACGAACCGTTCGTCGCCGAGATGGAAGCCAATCTCGTCGTCACGATCGCCTTCCGCGTAGTCGAAAAACCACTGGCCGCCGGGCTTGCGCCGGAGCTTGCCTATCAGATCCTGCTCGCCGGTACGAAATCGGCGAATACGGCAGGAGGCCTTGTGCGATTTCCACTCTTCCGCATCGATCCGGCCTTCGCCAGTCAATGGAGCGAGCACGTCGTAGCCCTCCTCACGGTCACCTTCCGGATGGCCTTTCTCGCGGGCAAGCAGCAGCCGGACATGGCGGAATTTCGGGGTGAGGTCTTTCAAATTGGTCATGGCGAACTCCTTTCAAGGAGTTCCATAGAGCGGTCGCAGGCCCTGGCCCTTGATCCGCATCAAGGAAGGCTCAAGAACCCGTTTCAATCAAGGGCTGAGCAACAACATGGCGCAGGTGCCCGCGGTCGCGGCGGCGAGGGTTGCGCCGGCCAGCGGCAACCAGAATCGGAACGGACCAGTGGAGATTGCGAGCAGCAGGCGACCGATTGCATTTGCCGCCAGCGCTCCCAGCACTGCCTGCCCGATAGTCTCGACGGGGACCGACTGCTTGACCAGCCGCAAGGTACTGAGCACCGAGACATCGACATCGAACGTGCCTGCCAGCGCCGAGGTTACCTGCAAGCCACGGCCGCCGAATTGAGCTGCCAATCCAGCGCTCGCGGTTGCGACAATCGCAAAGAGCAAGGCGAAGAGCAGCAACGGGCCCAGTTCGAATGGATTGCGCGCGATAGCGCTACTTTCGCCACCCCCGCTGTCGCGAGCCAGCAGCAATGCTCCACAGGAAGCGAAGGCGATCGCAGCGGCAATCGCCGGTATGCCGACCGAAGCGAACACGCTTGGCTCGACGATCAAGACCACGGCGCAGACCCGAAGCAACGAAACCATTGCAGCCAGCGATGCCGCCCCGGCGAGTGGCAGTGGATTGCTTGCCGAGGCGGCGTCGCGGGCAAGCGCCAAGGTCACGGCGGTGGAAGAGACGACCGCACCGGCGAGCGAACTGACCAGCAGACCACGCGTATTTCCCAGGATGCGAACAGCTACATAGCCGGCGAATGATATCGAGGCCATCAGCACCGTTAGGAACCAGATTTCCCAGGGATTGAAACCGCCCCACGGGTCCATCGTCCGGTTTGGCAGCAAGGGCAAGACGATTGCCGTCATCATCGCCAGGATCAGCGCCGAACGGAGTTCGATCCAGGTCAGTCGCTTCAAAAGACCGTGCAGGACCTCTCGGCTGGCCAGGATTGTCGCCAATGCCGCCCCACCGGCAGCAGCCGCGCGATAATCGCCGGCGACGGAAAGCGCGCCAAGCGCGAAAACGCCAAGACCAGCGATCACGCTCGTGACGCTGAAATCCTCGTCATGGGCGGCCTCACGCGCCTTGTACCAGGCGAAAATTGCCGCAAAGGCAATGAATCCGCCCACCAGCACGGATACCGCGCCGAGCGCGTTGGCCAAGGCGGCGAGAACACCGCCGAGTAGGCCGGATATGCCAAATGTCCGAATGCCGGCCGTGCGGCTGCGATCGGGTGCGTCCCTTTCTTTCCAGCCACGCTCCAAACCGACGAGCAGACCTATTGCCAGGGCGAGCCCAAGCTGGGCGATGAGCGGATCCATTGGCGCGGCGACTTCAGGCGGCGACCGTCGGCAGGCGGTCGCGAACCCACCTGACGATCTGGCCTGCCGTCATTGCGCCGGATGTGCGTGCAATCTCGCGCCCGCCATGGAAGAGGATCATCGTTGGGATGCTGCGAATTCCGAGCCTTGTGGCGACAGCCTGCTCGATTTCGGAATTGAGCTTGATCAGGCGAACATGCGGCTCCAGTTCATTTGCCGCCGCTTCATATGCCGGCGCCATCGTCTTGCAGGGGCCGCACCAAGGTGCCCAGACGTCGACGACAACCGGCAGGCTACTGCGCGAAATCTGATGATCAAAAATCGCTCCGTCGACGTCTTCAGGATGCCCCGAGAACAGCTTGGTCCCGCACTTTCCGCATTTCGCCTCCTTGGCATTGCGGGCCGGCGGCAGGCGGTTGACCCCGCCGCATTTGCTGCAAACCACCAGATCCTGCTGTGCCATGGCCATTCACCGATTTTGCTGTCGCCCATTATGCGCGCCACAGATGTCCATCGCCAAGGGTGCGCAACGCGTTCAGGATAACCGCCACATCAATCCCTTCCTGAAGCAGCGCTCCGGCAACGGGGGTGATCTGCCCCATCGCAGCCGCGATCATTGCCAGCCCCGACAGCGCCAGCCCGGCGATGATGCTTTGCAAGGCGATCGATCGCGTTCGCCGTGCAATCCGAACTGCATCGGCGACAGGCTCCAGGCGGTCGGCGAGAACAATGACATCCGCCGCCTCGGAAGAAGCTGTCGCGCCGCGCGCACCCATGGCGACGCCGACCGTAGCGGCGGCAAGGGCGGGTGCATCGTTGATGCCATCGCCGACCATCATTGTTGCAGCGATTGCTTTCTCGGCTTCTACCGTCGCGACTTTATCCGCAGGAATGGCATCGGCGACGATGACATCCAGACCCAGCTTGGAAGAAATACGCTTGGCTGCCGCACCATCATCACCTGTCAGCATGACCATGCGCGTGATGCCAGCCGAGCGCAGATTGGCGAGCGTGTCGTGTGCATCAGGACGCAGCGCGTCGCCGAAGGTGAAGATGCCGGCAAGACGTTTGCCGAGTGAAACGAAAACCCTCAGCACTGGCTCGTCCCGGTATCGATCCTCTCCGCCTTTCGCCCATCTGGGCAGCGGTTTGCCGGCCAGCACGAGAGCCCGAGACCCTGCCGCGATCGACATGTTTTCGACCCGACCTTTCAAGCCCGCACCGCGATACTCGTGGACATCATGCGGATGCGAAAGCATCAGTTGCTTGCCACGCGCCGCCCGTATGATCGAATCTGCGAGCACGTGGTGCGAGGCCTGCTCCAGGGATGCCAGGAGCTGCAGCAGGTGATTTGCGTCACGGCCGGGCGCAGCTTCGACTTCGATGAGTTCGGCACCGCCGATGGTCAAGGTCCCGGTCTTGTCGAAGATTGCTGTCCGAACTTGCGCAAGGGCCTCCAGCGCCGCCGAGCCTTTCATCAGGATGCCTGCGCGCGCGGCGCGCGAGACGCCGCCGATGAAAGCAACCGGTGCCGCAAGGATGAGCGGGCACGGCGTTGCGACAACTAGCACGGCCAATCCTCTGATCGGATCGCCGGAAATGTACCAGGCGGCACCCGAGACAAGCAAAGTTGCCGGCAGCAGGAACAGGGCAAAGCGGTCGGCCATGCGAATAAAGGGCGCTTTCACAGTCTGCGCCGCCGCGACCATGCGCACGATCGCGGCATAGGTGCTTTGCTCTGCCAAGGCAGAAGCCCGCATGCTGAAGGTCTCACCCGCATTGACCGTGCCGCTGCGCAGCACATCCCCAGCGCTCCGCCGTTCCGGCAGTGGTTCTCCGGTCACCGCGGACTCGTCGAGCGTGGCCGAAGCGTCAATCAGGATACCATCGACGGGGAGCAACTCACCAGCCCGGACCAAAAGCTCGTCGCCGACAGCAACGTCTTTGACGGAGATGGTCTCTGTCCCCAGTTTTGACGTCCGATGCGCGACATGCGGCGAGCGGTCGGTCAGTGCCTTTAGGCTCCGTTCCGCGCGGCCGCGAGCGAAATCCTCGAGTACGGTGCCGCCCGAATACATGATCGCCACCACCACCGCCGCCAGGGGTTGGCCGAGCAGCAGCGCGGCGGACATCGACACCAAGGCAATCGCATCGACGCCGAAGCGGCCAATCCAGAAATCGCGCAATATCGAAATGGCGAGAGCCACTACCACAGGCAAGGTCGCCACCGTCCAGATTGTGCCGGGCTCGAAGGGGGCGAGCCCGGTCCGCCAGACCGCGACACCAACGACGAGGCCCAGGATGGCAATGGCCAGCAATGCGCGTCGTAAAGCGGACTCGTTCATGCAATGTCTCTCAGCCTTGATGGTCCCTGCGGCGTTAGAGCTCACTGACCATCTCCTTAAGCAGGCGCCGCACATCGTTCGCGATCTCCGCAAGTCCGGGATTGTCGATGGCACTCATCGAAGCGACAGGATCGACTGCCGCGACCTCAACCTTTCCTGGCGCGACCTCCGTGACGATGACGTTGCAGGGCAGCATGGTTCCGATCTTGTCCTCGACCTGAAGCGCGCGCCACGCGAAATGCGGATTGCATGCCCCCAGGATCACGTAGGGCTTGAAATCGACGCCGAGCTTGGCCTTCATGGTCTGCCGAACATCGATCGAAGTGAGGACGCCGAAGCCCTTGTTTGCGAGCTTGTTGGTAACGTGGCCGATTGCCGTGGCGAACGGCATCTCGATAGTCTTGCTGAAGTAGTAGCTCATCAAACTCTCCAATCGTTGATCGCAGCATTTGGCCAGCACGTCGCGAGCGGCCGCCTCGATCTTCGTGCAACAGCTAATCGCGATCGCCGGACGAGGCTTTGATCCAACGCAATGAATGGGCAAGATCGATTGGTGAGTATCGCCGCGAACGGGAGACATGAGCGGTGACGATCCGAAATCTCGAATATGCGTTCGCGCCGAAGTCGGTTGC
>JBDSLV010000207.1:0-2871 GCA_039916205.1 Mesorhizobium sp.
CGACACGGTCCGCGTCGAGGAGATGGTCAATTACTTCCCTTATGACTGGAAGGGTCCTGATGCGGCTTCGACGCCGTTCAACTCGACGGTCAGTGTCATGCCGACGCCGTGGAACGGGCACACCAAGCTGATGCACGTCGCCATCAAGGGCTTCGACATCAAGCCGACCGAGCAGCCGAAGGCCAATCTGGTCTTCCTGATCGATGTCTCGGGCTCGATGGACGAGCCGGACAAGCTGCCGCTGTTGCAGTCGGCGTTCCGGCTGCTGGTCAACAAGCTGAAGCCCGACGACACGGTTTCGATCGTCACCTATGCCGGTGATGCCGGTACGGTGCTGATGCCGACCAAGGGCTCCGAGAAGCAGAAGATCCTGGCAGCTATCGACAGCCTGCAGCCGGGGGGCTCGACGGCGGGCGAAGCAGGCATCAAGGAAGCCTACAAGCTTGCTCAGCAGTCCTTCGTCAAGGACGGCGTCAACCGCGTCATGCTCGCCACGGACGGCGACTTCAATGTCGGCCAGACCGATGACGACGATCTGAAGCGGCTGATCGAGGAAGAGCGCAAGACCGGCGTGTTCCTGTCGGTGTTCGGCTTTGGCCGCGGCAATCTGAACGACCAGATGATGCAGACCATCGCCCAGAACGGCAACGGCACGGCGGCCTATATCGACACGCTGGCGGAAGCCGAGAAGGTGCTGGTCGAGGATGCTTCGTCGACACTGTTCACCATTGCCAAGGATGTGAAAATCCAGGTCGAGTTCAACGCCAACAAGGTCTCGGAATACCGGCTGATCGGCTATGAGACGCGCGCGCTCAACCGCGAGGATTTCAACAATGACCGCGTCGATGCCGGCGACATCGGTTCGGGCCATTCGGTCACCGCGATCTACGAGATCACGCCGAAGGGCAGCGGCGGCGAGGTGATCGATCCGCTGCGCTACGGTCAGGCGACCGTGAACAATGGCGGCGTCGCCAATGCGGATGAATATGCGTTCGTCAAGATCCGCTACAAGCTGCCGAACGAAGATGTGTCGAAGCTGATCACCACGCCGGTGACGTCCGCCAACGAAGTGTCGAGCTTCGACCAGGCCGGCACCGACCAGCGCTTCTCCGTCGCGGTCGCCGCCTTCGGCCAGAAGCTGCGCGACGAGGATGCGACGGCCAAGTTCGGCTACGACAAGATCATGGAGATTGCCACCGCCGCCCGGGGAGCCGACCCGTTTGGGTACAGGTCCGAGTTCCTCTCGCTTGTGCGCCTTGCCTCGGCGCTGGGCGGTAACCGGTAGTGGCAATGACGGCCGGTTTCTTTCAGATGATGGGATCGTTCTGATACGGGAAACCGGCCCACGGGCGGGTGAGGCAGGCCGGCGAGGGATTTTTCCCTTGCCGGCCTTTATGGAATGGCTCGCCCCTTTCCCTCGGCGCATGATTGCGTCGTCGATGAGTCTGGCACGGAGTTGAGCCGATGAATGAGATCAAGGTTCTTGGTATAGATCTTGGAAAGGACGTTTGCAGCGTTGTCGGGCTGGACGAAGCCGGGAACGTGCTGTTGCGGCGCCGGATGCGTCGGGACAGCGTGGTGAAGCTGGCGGCGGGAATGCCGGCCTGCGTGATGGCGATGGAAGCCTGTTGCGGCGCCCATCATCTCGGCCGGCAGCTTCGTGAGCAGGGCCACGATGTACGGCTGATGTCTCCCGAATATGTTCGTCCTTACGTGAAGGCGCAAAAGAACGACGATCGGGATGCCGAGGCGATAGCGGAAGCGGCGACCCGCCCAACGATGCGCTTTGTCGATCTGAAGAGCGACGAGCAACTCGACATGCAGAGCCTGCACCGGGCTCGAGATCGGCTGGTTGGCGAGCGCACGACTCTGATCAACCAGCTTCGGGCGATTTTGCTCGAGCGAGGAATCATGATTGCCAAGGGACGGCGCAAGCTCGAACTTCGACTGGAGCAGCTTCTCGCCGGAGAGATGACGATCGGCCGTCGGGTCCGGGTTCTGATCGAGGACATGCGGGACGAATGGCGCGCGCTCGATGCCCGCATCGCCACCTTTGACGCGGAGTTCGCGGAACTCGCTCGCACGGATGCATCGATGAAGCTGCTCACGACGATCCCGGGGATCGGCCCATTGAATGCGACCGCGTTCGTAGCGTCGGTCGGAAAGGCCGAGACGTTTGGCCGGGGCCGTGACCTTGCGGCCTGGCTTGGACTCGTGCCTCGACAAATGACGACCGGAGGTAAGCCTAAGCTTCTGGGGATCAGCAAGCGCGGCAACGGCTATCTTCGTAGGATGCTGATCCATGGAGCACGAGCAGCGCTGCCGTCCCTTGCCAAAGGGAAGACGCTGTTGGGCGAATGGCTTCGAGGCCTGCTGTCGCGAACTCATATGAACACGGCTGTCGTCGCGCTAGCGGCGAAGATGGCCAGGATCATCTGGGCGGTGCTGAGAAGCGGGCGTCCGTTCCAGATGGCGGCGTTGCCGTCGGTCGGATAATCAGAGATCGGCCGGAAGGGAGACCTTCAGGCCGGCGTTGTCTGTGAGTGGACTGAAAAGATGGCCTGACAGTCGAACGATGTGCCGACATCCTGACCAAAAAAATGGCGCTAGACGCCGACGTCTTTATGAGGATCGGTACGCGCGTAAGCTCCATCTTGGCCGGGGACGATCATTGCCCCGAGACCGAATACGTTGGCGCAGACTGAGATGCCGTCAAAAATCGCTTGCAGGCGGGGCGAGCCATACGTTTTTTGTGACTGAGGCCCAGCCGGTGAAGCAGTCGGCTCACATTCGAACGATGCACTGTCACGCCACGCCCCTCCAGCTCGACGCACAATTCGTCGAGCGTCAGGTCGCCGTTCTCGTCCATGC
>JBDSLV010000208.1:0-15780 GCA_039916205.1 Mesorhizobium sp.
AGGGTGATGTCATGGGCGATCTCGTCGATGCGTTCGCGCATCAGCCGGGCGGCCTTGAGGATCACCTCGGCGCGCTTCGCCGGCGAGACGCGCCGCCACGCGCTGAAGCCCTTCGCGGCAGCGTCGAGCGCATCATCGAGGTCAGCGCGCGAGGCGACCGGCACCGCGCCGATGACGGCCTCGTCGGCCGGGTTGAGCACCGGCTGCGTATCCGCGGTCTTGCGCCAGGCGCCGCCGATATACAGCATGAGGTCGGGATAGTGCTTGGTCATGGTAGTCTCCATTGTCCCCAGCGGCTAACGCGCGAGGGGGGCGAGCCGGCTTTCGACAAGCCGCACGAGGTTGAGGGCCGTCATCTCGGATGATTTCGGATTGGTCTTCAGCGGTTCGTTCTCGAACAGCATGTCCAGGCGGCCGAACGCGCCGGAGGCGCGAAGCCGATGAGAGTTGCGGGATGCGGTGGGGTCGGCGATCAGCTCGACCCGCGTGCGGTCAAGGCCGATGCCCGACAACGCCGAAATCACGGCGACATTGGCATTCTGTGGAAATTCGCTGGCCGCCTGGCGCGCCGAGCCCGTGAAGAACACCGTACGCTGCGAAAGCGCGCCGAGGTCGACGAGCTCCTCCGCCTTGGTGCCTTGCCAGGCGCGCGGCGGCTTGATGATGCTGTGCACGACTTCGTCGAGCGGCAGCACCGCCGCCGCCGCGAGCGCGTCCATGCCGCCGAGCGCGCCTGGCGGCACAACGATGCGGCTGCCGGCCCCGCGCGCCACGGCAATGAGCCGATCCAGCAGCGCCTGGTCGGTGAAGGCGCTCGTTGACGAAACAACGAAGCTGCCGGCATGGCGCAGCGCCGCCTCGCCCCAGATGGCGACGGCGGGACGGCCGGCAGCCTCGACCACCATGTCGATGTCGAGCCCGGCGAGGTCTTCCGGCCCGGCGATAAGCCGCGTGCCCGATGGAATACCCTTGCGTTCGCGGCCGGCATCGCGCACGGCGACGGCGGCGATCTCGACGCTCTCCGGCTGGCGTTCCGCGAGAAGTTCGGCGACGCGGCTGGCGATGGCGCCCCAGCCGATAAAGCAGAGGCGCACGCGCCTTGCGCTCTTGTCAGAGTCCGACATAGCGCTGCACCAGTTCGGCGTTGCGGGTCAGGTCCTCGCCATTGCCCGACCAGACGGTGCGGCCCTTTTCGAGAATGTAGTGGCGATCGGCGAGGCGCTTCAGCACATGCAGGTTCTTGTCGATCAAAAGGATCGATTGCCCCTCGGCCTTCAACGCGGCGATGCAGCCCCAGATCTCGGCGCGGATGACCGGCGCCAGTCCTTCCGTCGCCTCGTCGAGGATGAGCAGCTTAGGATTGGTCATCAGCGCGCGGCCAACAACCAGCATCTGCTGTTCGCCACCAGAAAGCGTGCCAGCCGCTTGCCCTGCGCGCTCGCGCAGGCGGGGGAACAGCGCATAGACGCGCTCCAGCGTCCACGCATCCTTGCGGCCGAGACGGTTGGCGGCGGTGGCGACAAGGTTCTCGCGCACCGTCAGCGTGGCGAATGTCTGCCGTCCCTCGGGCACCAGGCCAACGCCCAGCCGCGCCACCGTCTCGGGCGTCGCGCCGCATACATCACGGCCGGTGAAGCGCACCGCGCCCGACAGCGGCTTGATCAACCCCATGATCGACTTGACGGTAGTGGTCTTGCCCATGCCGTTGCGGCCAAGCAAGGTCACCACCTCGCCGTCGCCGATCTCCAGCGCGACATCGAAAAGCACCTGGCTCGAGCCATAGCCCGATTGCAGCTTGGCGACGCTCAGCACAACTCGTCTCCTTCGCCCAGATAGGCGGTGCGGACTTCCGGATTGTCCCTGATCTCGTCCACCGTCCCGGTCGCGATGACGCGGCCATAGACAAGCACCGAGACGCGGTCGGCGAGTGCGAAGACGGCATCCATGTCATGCTCGACCAGCAGCATGCTTACCTGGTTCTTGAGCTCGCGCAGCATGGTGATCATCTGCTGGCTCTCGGCATGGCCGAGGCCGGCCATCGGCTCGTCGAGCAGCAGCAGACGCGGCTTCGTCGCCAGCGCCACCGCCAGTTCGAGCTGCTTCTGCTCGCCATGCGAGAGATTGGCGACCAGCTCGTCGGCGCGGGCTTCAAGCCCGACGCCGGCGAGGAAGGTGGCGGCCTCCTGACGCAGCGCCGCCTCGCCGCGCACATTGCGCCAGAAGCGAAAGGAATGGCCCTGCCGCACCTGGACGGCGATGGCGACATTGTCGAGCACGCTATAGTCCGGCAGCAGGCAGGTGATCTGGAATGTGCGCGCCAGGCCAAGCGCCACACGCCTGGCCGTCGGCAGGCCACCGATCGGCTTGCCCTCGAGTTCGATGGAACCTCCGTTGGGCTTGAGCTCGCCCATCAACTGCGAGATCAGCGTCGTCTTGCCGGCGCCGTTGGGGCCGATCAGGGCATGGATCTCGCCGGGCCGCACGGTCAGGTCGACATGGTCGGTGGCCAGCAGGCCGCCGAAACGCTTGACCAGGCCCCGGACATTGAGGATCGGCGCGCTCATGCGTGCTTCCCAAAAAGGCGCGCGAATGCCGCCTGGACGCCGCCTTGCGTGTAGAGGACGACGAACAGCAGGATGAAGCCGAGAGCGAGCTGCCAGTTCTCCGTCCAGGACGCGAGGACGGATTCCAGCACGGTGAAAACGGCAGCCCCAACCAGCGGGCCGAACAGCGTGCCGACGCCACCGAGGATGACCATGATCATCAGCTCGCCCGACTTGGTCCAGTGCATCATGTCGGGGCTGGTGAAGCGCAGGAAGTTGGCCATCAGCGCGCCGGCGAGGCCGCAGCCCATGCCGGAAATAACGAAAGCCATCAGCTTGTAGCGATAGGCCGGCAGGCCGATGGCCGCCATGCGCTTCTCGCTCTGGCGCAAGCCGACGAGGACATTGCCGAAGCGCGAATTGACGATGCGCCACAGCACCATGAAGAACAGCACGGCGATGGTCAGGCAGACATAGTAGAACACCTGCTTGTCGCGCATGTTGAGGCCGGCCAGCTCGTTGGTGCGGCGGATGATCAGCCCGTCGTCGCCGCCATAGGTCTTCAGCGAGACGAACAGGAAGAACAGCATCTGCGCGAAGGCGAGCGTAATCATGATGAACTGCACGCCGCCGGTGCGCAGCGACAGAGCGCCGATCGCCGCCGCCATGATGCCGCTGACAATGATCGCCGCTGGCAAGGTGACCAGCAGCTGGTTGGAACCCGAGATAAAACCGAGCAGCGGTTCGTCCAGCGAATAGTGCTGGTAGAGGATGCCAACGACATAGCCGCCGATGCCGAAGAACGCCGCATGGCCGAAGCTCACCATGCCGCCATAGCCGAGCACCAGGTTGAGGCTCGCCGCCGCTATGCCGTAGATCAGCACACGCGTCGCCAGCGACGTCAGCGACGCATAGCCTGCAGCGTCCGCCACGATCGGCAGCGCGATCAGTGCGATCAGCACGACGGCTAGCAGAGCCGGTTGTTTGAGCGAGTTTTCCATGATGCAGCCAGCGCCCCGATCAGGAATTTCGGATGAACAGGCCCTTGGGCCTGATCAGGAGAACGATCGCCATCAGAAGGTAGATGCCCATCGAGGAGATGCCGGCGCCAAGCGCGTCGGCGTCCGGCCCAACCATCACGTGGCGCAGCAGCCCCGGCAGGTAGGCGCGCAGGCCGGTGTCGACCACGCCGAGGATCAGGCTGGCGAAGAACGCGCCACGGATCGAGCCGACGCCGCCGATGACCACGACGACGAAGGTGGTGATAAGGATCTGCTCGCCCATGCCGACCTGCACGGCCAGGATCGGCCCAGCCATGAAACCCGCCAGCCCCGCCAGCAGCGCGCCGAGCCCGAATACCAGCGTGTAGAGCAGGCGTATGTCGACGCCGAGCGCGCGCACCATCTCGCGATTGGTCGACCCTGCGCGCACCAGCATGCCGATGCGGGTCCTGTTGATGAGCAGGTAGAGGCCAACGGCAACGAGCAGGCCGACGGCGATGATTGCCAGCCGATAGACCGGGTAGACGAGCCCCGGCAGCAGTTCAACCGATCCATCGAGCAAGGACGGTATGGCGACGAACAGCGGCTGGCGTCCGAAGATCATCGTCACCGCCTGGTTGAAGATCAGGATCAGGCCGAAGGTTGCCAACACCTGGTCGAGATGGTCACGGCCGTAGAGCCGGCGCACGACGAGGAACTCGATCGCCAAGCCGGCAAAGGCCGCAGCGGCGAGTGCCGCCGGGATGCCCAGCCAGAACGAGCCCGTCCGCGCCGCAACCCAGGTCCCGGCATAGGCGCCGATCATGTAGATCGAGCCGTGCGCCAGATTGATGACGCCCATGATACCGAAGATCAGTGTCAGGCCGGCGGCCAGCAGGAACAGCATGATGCCGAACTGGACGCCGTTCAGAAGTTGTTCGAGAAAAAGCGTCATCCGTGACCATTTCGAGCAGACTGGAGAGAGAGGGGAGCGGCGGCGCCGCTGCCCCGAAGACCGCGAATACCGGCTTACATCTTGCACTCGGCCGAATAGGCGTCACCGTGATCCTTGAGCACCTCGCCGACGGTCTTGATAACCGGCTTGCCATCGGCGCCCTTCTCGACCTTGAGCGCATACCAGTCCTGGATCGGGTGCTGGTTGGGACCAAAGGAGAACTTGCCGCGAACCGAATGGAAGTCTGCCTTGCGCAGCGCCGCGCGGAAGGCGTCTGCATCGTCGATGTTGCCGCCGGTCGCCTTCAAAGCCGAGGCATAGGCAAGTGCGGTGTCATAGCCCTGGCTGGCATAGTAGGTGACCGGACGATTGTAGGTCTTGTTCCAGGCATCCATGAAAGTCTTGTTGGCGGGATTGTCGAAGTCGGAATTCCAGTGCGCCGAGACATTGATGCCGATGGCCGCGTCGCCGACGGCGGCGAGCGTAACGCCGTCCATGGACGGCTCGGCGACAACCATCGGAATTTCCTTCATCAGGCCGGCCTGCTCGTATTGGCGCAGGAAGGTGATGCCAAGGCCGCCGGGGTGGAACTGGAACACCACTTCCGGCTTGGCGGCGCGGACCTGGGCGAGTTCGGCGGCGAAATCTGTCTGGTCGAGGCGGGTATAGACCTCGCCGACGATCTGGCCCTTGAAGTAGCGCTTGAAGCCGGCGAGCGCGTCCTTGCCGGCCTGGTAGTTCGGCGCCAGCACGAAGGCGGTCTTGTAGCCGAGATTGGTGGCAAGCTGGCCGGCACTTTCGTGCAGGCTGTCGTTCTGCCACGACACGACGAAATAGTTCTTGTTGCACTCCTTGCCGGCAAGGTTGGAGGGCCCGGCATTCGGGCTGAGATAGAAGGCGCCGGCATCGACGATATCAGGCACGGTGGCGCCGGCGACGTTGGAGAAGACGATGCCGGTGAAAAGCTTGATGCCGTCCTCGCTCAGGAAGCGTTCGGCGATCTGCTTGCCCTGCCCGGGCTTCAGCCCGTCATCCTCCACCACCAGGTCGACCGGCACGCCGCCAAGCTTGCCGCCTTCCAGCGCCATCGCCAGCTTGAAGCCGTCGCGCACGTCCTGGCCGAGATAGCCGGCCGGTCCGGAAAGCGTGGTGATCATGCCGATCTTGACGGCATCGGCCGCGGCGGCGGTCAGCGTCGTTGCAGCGACCGCCGTGAGCGCAAGCAATGTCTTTCGAAACAGCATCGGTTCGTTCTCCTCTGTTTGTGCATTTTCTGCTTATCGGCTTGTTGAGGCGTCAGGTCTGGCCGCCCTATCGGCCAACGGATCGGCCCGGTCGCTCAGAGCTTCACCCAGCCTTCGGGCGGTGTCTTGCCCGGATGGACGCTGCCGCATTTCGGGCAGGTGCGCGCCTTCTCGTCGGCATAGAAGGCCTGGTAGATCGGCGGCAGGTCGCGCACGATGCTCTTCAACGAGACCTCGACGCGCTTGACCAGGCCGTTGCACTCGAAGCAGTACCACTCGAACGCGTCATGCTGGTCAGGCTGGCGCTTCGGCTCGACGACGAGGCCGACCGAACCTTCCTGCGGACGCTGCGGCGAATGGCGCACATGCGGCGGCAGCAGGAAGATTTCGCCCTCGCGGATCGGCACATCGTAGAAATTGCCGTTGTCCACGACCTTGAGCATCATGTCGCCCCTGAGCTGGTAGAAGAACTCCTCGACCGGATCATCATGATAGTCGGTGCGCTTGTTGGGGCCGCCGACCACGGTCACCATCAGGTCCGCGTCTTCCCAGATCTGCTGGTTGCCGACCGGCGGCTTGAGCAGGTGCTGGTGCTCGTCGATCCATTTCGAGAAGTTGAAGGCGGCGAGGCGTCTGGTCATGTCATTCCTCCGGTTTGGCGGCGCGTCGGTGATGGGATCAGGCCGTGGTCTTGAGACCACAGGTCTCGAATGCGGCGCGGGTCGTGTGCTTTTCTTCCTCGGTCAGCTTGAGCAGCGGCGGGCGGACGGTGCCGCCAGTCTGACCAAGCAGGTCCTGCCAGTATTTCTGATGCGCATGTGGCTTCTCGGCGGGGCGCGTGTCCCGGAGCGCGGCGCGCACGGGATCGAGACTGTCGCGGACGGCGCGCGCCGCGTCGATGTCGCCGGCAAAGGCCAGGTCAGTGTATTGGCGCATGCGCGTGTCGTGCTTTGTCTGGATCAAGTAAGGCGGCGACGAGCAGAGGTAAAGCTGCCAATTGAGCTCAACGATATTGTCCAGCCACTCCTCTTCGGAGGCAGTGCTGACCAGGATGCGGTCACCGGCCAGCCGGGTCAGTTCCCGATACATCGGGCGCTGCACGCTGTATTTGATGGCAACGACGTTCTCGATATCGGCGAGCGTGTTGCACAGCGACGGGCTCATCAGATAGCCGCTGTCGGGATGGCTCCACAGCGCGATGCCGATATCGACCTTCTCGGCGATGGTGCGGTAATAGTTGATCAGCGTCTCGTCCTGCGCCTTGAAGAAATGCAGGATCGGCGCGTGCACGACGACGTAGTCGGCGCCGCATTTCTGCGCATGCCGGGCGAGCTCGATGACCACGTCCATGTTCTGGTCGGAGCAGGACATGATGGTTTGGGCACGGCCGGCGCAGGCCTCTACGGCCAGGTCGAAGCTGCGCTTGCGCTCGTCCAGCGACATCGAGAAGAACTCGCCCTGCTTGCCGGCGATGAAGAACCCGTCGATCTTGAGGTCCTCGATCCAATGATCGATGTTGCGGCGAAAACCCTCCTCGTCGATCGCCAGTTGCGGCGTGAACGGCATGAGCCCCGCCGCCCAGATGCCTTTCATCGTCGCCCGCGAATGCGCCTTGGCGTCTTTCCTGGTGTATTTCATCGGTGATCCGTCTGGTTGCTGACGCCGCCTGGCAAGGTGAGGCGGTTCTTTTCGGCTCGGAGCGGCATTTGAAGGCTGTTCGCGCCACACGGGCGAGCATCGGCAAGGGCATCGGCCTGCCCGACACGATTGACGCCGATTGCATCGGTTGCGCTCAAGAATTCCTCCGCGAGCCAGGCACTCGGGCCTGACCTCTCCCTGCAGAGAACACGAACTCAATCTATATGATAATCGTCATTCTACGTATTAATTCATATGAAATTGCGATAGATGATCCACACCATGAAGATCACCATCCGACAGATCGAAAGCTTTCTTGCCGTCGCCGATCTCGGCAATTTCTCGCGCGCGTCAAAACGGTTGAACACGGCCCAGCCGGCGCTTTCGCAGGCGATCAAGGATCTCGAGTCGGAGCTCGCCGTGCGCCTGTTCGACCGCACCACGCGCCGGGTCGAGCTCACCGATGCCGGCCGCGAGTTCCGCCACTCGGCGGCCAAGGTCATGGAAGAACTCGACCATGCGGTGGAAAGCGTGCACGAACTGGCCGAGCGTCGGCGCGGCCGCCTGCGCATCGCCGCACCTCCGCTGCTCGCCGCCGTGATCCTGCCGCAGGCGATCGCCGAGTTTCGCCAGAATTATCCTGGAATCTCGGTCCAGCTCGCCGATGTCGGCACCGAGCAGATCGTGGACAGCGTGCGCACCGGCAAGGCCGATTGTGGCCTCGGCACCTTCTCGCCGGTCGAAGACGGCATCGAGCGCCTGCCCCTGGTGCGCGACAGCCTGATGCTGTTCTGCGACCATCGCAGCCCGTTCAGCGGTGCTGCCTCCGTTGCCTGGCGGGACCTGAGGGACCAGCCCCTGATCACCCTGACGCGCGACAGCGGCATCCGCCTGCTGGTCGAGGTTGGCTTCGAAGCAGGCGAAATGGCGCTGAAGCCAGCCTACGAGGTGACCCAGATCACCACCGCGATAGCACTGGTCGAGGCTGGCCTCGGCGTCGCCGTGCTGCCGGCCTACGCGCTGGCCGCCGCGCGGCATCGCAAGGTGGTCGGCAAGCCGTTGACCGAGCCCAGCATCTCGCGGGAAATCGTCATGATCCATGCCACTGGGCGGTCTGTGTCGCCGGCAGTCTCGGCTTTTGCCGCCGTCGTGCGCCGCTACGCCCAGCAACTGACGCCGCGTGAAATCAGCTAGAAACGAGACGAGCTGGACCTCAGGCCTGCCCGTTGATCAGTTGCACCAGCGCCCGCGACAGCACGCTGTCGTCGGAGGCAAGGTCGAGCAGCACGTCGAAATGGTTGCGGCCGGCCACTTCGATCAGCCGCGAGGGAAACCCGGCTTCACGCCAGAGCCGGTCATACTCGGTCGACTGGCGCTTGAAACCAGCGGGTTCGCCATCGGCATAGGCGACCACTATCGGGCAGCCTTTGGCCGGAATGTTCGCCGCCGGGCTCAGCCGTTCGACCATCGCATCGTCCAGCTTGATCCAGTCCTGCACGAAGGACTTGGCGATCGGCGCCAGATCAAACAGGCCGCTGATCGGCAGCGCGCTCTTCACGACATTTTCCGGCACGCCGAAATCGTCATGCCATCCGCCGGAGAGCACCGCTCCGGTCAGATGGCCGCCGGCCGAACTGCCGCCGACATGGATACGTTCAGGGTCGATGCCGTAGCGGTCCCCGTTCTTCCACAGGAAGCCGATCGCCGCGCGAACCTCGCGCACGATCTCTTCCAGCGTCACCTCCGGCGCCAGCCGGTAATCGACAACGGCAGTGGCGATGCCATGGCGGGCAAGCATGGCCGCCATGAAGGCGGAATCGTGCTTCGACAGCATGCGCCAATAGCCGCCATGGATGAAGACGAAGACCGGGCGCGGCTCGGGTCCGGTGCCGTAGATATCGATCGTCTGGCCGCTCCCCGCGTCATAGACGAGATCGAGATGCGACGCATGGGCCTGCATTTCCAGCGATCGCTTGCGATAGTGCCGCATCGCCGCGTCGAAGACCTCCATGGTCACCGAAGCGCGGGCGCTGTAGTCGCGGTCGAGGACCTCGCGCGGCCAGTCTGCTTCCTTCGCAAGCGCGCTCATAGCAACTCCATCCACATCCCTGGTGTCAGTCATACTTTACAAAGGCACGAATGGTATCGGCCACCACCTTCGGCTGTTCCAGCGTCGGGAAATGCGTCTTGCCCGGCAGCTTGTTGGGCTTGTACCAGTCATTTCCAGCGGCAAAATCGAGCTGTGCCTGCGCGTATTCCGGCTCGAACGGTTGCGAGTAGATATGCGTGATCGGGCGATGTTGCTTCAGCGCTGCCATGCGCTGCATCGGGTTGCCCCATTTGCGGTAGGCCCTGGCGATCTCGCGGCCCGACCGTGCCCACATCTCGAAACTGTACTTGGCCATCTCGTTGTTGACGTGGTCGATAATGTCGAGGTTTTCGGTATCGCCGATCCAGTAGTTGAAGAAATCGCCACGACCGTTCTCCCAGTTGGAACGATCCTGGATATGCTCGATCATCGAGAAGAAGGCCTCGTTGGGCGTCGTCTGGATCCAGTCGATCACCACCGAACGCGGAACGCGCGCCTCGCCCAGGCGGTCGGCAACCTCGATGTTGGCCCATCCGCCATGCGAGGTCGAGACCGGCACGGCCTCGTCGATCTTCATATGATCGAGGAAGGCCACGACATCGCCGGCCTCGTCGTCGGTGGTGAAATCGCCGTCATGGCTGCGGTGCTCGCCATGGCCGCGCCAGTCGAGGCGGATGACGCGGTGGGTCCGGGCGAGTTCCGGCGCCAGCGTCTTGAACAGGCGATGATCCTGGCACCAGCCCGACAGAAGCAGCAGGACCGGGCCCTCCCCGATGTCGTCATAGGAAAGTGTGTTGGCGCCGAGCGTGACGGATTTCATATGTGGACTCCGAACTGGTGAGGAGCGAACGGCTCCCGAAAACATCGATGAGGATCAGGCCAGCGCTTCGGTGGCGGTCGGGGCGTGGCGCGCGGTCTTCATGCGTTCCATGCCGATCTCGCGGCTCTTGCCGGTGATCGTCATCACCTGCGAGCGGATATCGTCGGGCCAGAGGTTCATGTCGCCCAGGCGCTCGGCGGTGTCCTGCGTGTGCTCGGTCATCGGACGCTCGCGCGCCTCCCAGGCGGCCAGCGCCTCCGTCACGTCGGTTGTGCTGTCCACGGCTGCCGCCAGGCCGAGCCCGTTCATCAGCGCGCAGCCGCCGCCTTGTCCGAGATAGGGCGGCATGGCGTGAGCAGCGTCACCGAGAATAGCGACCCGGCCGGCGCTCCAGCGCTTGAGCTTGACCACTTCGAACGCATCCCAACGCCCGGCATCGCCGAAACGGGCGACCAGATGGGCGAGATGCGGGAAGGACCGCGTCCAGAGCGTCCGATCGGCCGGGACCTTCAGCGCGGCCGCATCGTCGGCCGCGCAGCACAGCGCGACATAGAGATCGGTGGCGCTGGCAGGCGTGTAGAGGATACGGCGCGAGCCAGCGAAATATTCGATGTAGCGCTCGCGGTCCTCCGCCGGCACGTCGCCGTCGTCGCGCGCGATCAGCATGCGGATGGCGCCGTAGCCGAGATGCTTGCGGTACATCATCAGGTCGAGTGAATCGCGCACTCTGGAATTGATGCCGTCGGCGCCAACGACAAGGTCGGCCTTTCGCCGCGAACCATCCGCCAGCAGGAGCTCGCCCTCGGCCGTGGCGCCCACCGCTTCCGAGTTGGTGAGGATTTCGACGCCGCTGCGACGGCAGGTGTCGACCAGCGAGTTGATCAGCGTCTCGCGCAGGATGGTGATCAGGCGGGCGTCGCCGGCGCCGTTGATCGGGATTTCCTCCATCGTCGTGTTGTTGTGGTCTCGCGTATGGAATTGCGGGCCGATATGCGCGCCGACCGTGGCCTGGTTATAGGCGCCGATGGCCTGCAGCACACGCAGGCCGTTGCTCCAGATATAAATGCCCGCGCCGAAAGTCCTGAGCGTCGGCGCGCGTTCGTGCACCGTCACCGACCAGCCGCGCTGCGCGAGTGCCGCCGCCGTGGTCAAGCCGCCAATTCCCGCGCCGGCGATTTCGGCCCTGCGTCCGGCTCCGGTTTTCTGCATCATGTCTTGAGTTTCCTCCCCGTGCGGCAGTCTTGCCGACGTTTGCGGCAAAGCGCCCTTGGCGACTTCGGCCTGAAATACCTCCAGGCACCGGCCACGATCCCCGCGCCGCCAGCGCCTTGTCGGGGCATAGGTTCCAGCGAACAGGAATTCAGACAAGTGAATTCTCTGGAATTTTCTATGAGCATCTGGAATATCAGACAGGCATATCAATTGGAAACGACAGCCACGATGAAGCTGGTCACCAGCCGCCTTACGATCCGTCACCTGCGCATGGTCGTGGCCATTGTCGAGGAAGGCAATCTCGTGCGCGCGGCCCGGCGGCTGAACATGACGCAGTCGGCCGTGACCAAGGCCCTGCAGGAGATCGAGGCGCTGACCATGGCGCGGCTGTTCGACCGCACCAATCGCGGCGTTGTGCCGACGGTGTTCGGCGATACGCTGGCCCAGCACGCACGCCTCGTCATCACGCAGCTTGCCCATGCCGAGGAGCATCTGGCCGACCTGCGCGACGGCACCGGCGGCCGCGTCGCCATCGGCACGCTGCTGTCGGCCTCCGCTGAACTGCTGCCGACCGCCATTGCCCGCCTGCGCAAGGAGCGGCCGAAGCTTGTCGTCAAGGTCGTCGAAGGCACCAATGATGTGCTGATCCCCGCGCTCAAGGCCGGCGAGCTCGACATGGTGGTGGGACGGCTGTCCGAGCAGCGCGACCGGCTGAACGTCGTCCAGGAAGTGCTGATGGACGACATCGCCCGCGTCGTCGCCCGGCGCGGCCATCCGCTGGCCGAGCGACAGCATCTAAGCCTCGCCGACCTGATCGGCTGGGAGTGGATCCTGCCGCCGCAGGAAACCAGCCTGCGCCGCCAGATCGATATCGCCTTTCGCGAGGAAGGGCTGGAGCCGCCGCCGCATGCGGTCGATTCCGTATCTCTTCTGACCAACCGGGCATTGTTGGTCGATGCCGATTATCTCGGCGTATTTCCCGCCCAGGTCGCGCGCCGCGAGGCAGCGGCCGGCGCCATCACCATATTGCCGGTGACATTGCGCGCCACCGCCATGCCGATCGGCATCACCACCCGCACCAATGCCCGGCTCTCGCCGGCCGCGGAAGTGCTCGTCGAGACCTTGCGCCGGACCGCCGCCGACCTCAGCGTCATGAGAGATCGGTAACCCGAGGCCGCCGGATATTCCATTTCGTTATGGCTGGATGACGAATTTTCCATTTACCGCAATGACTATTGCGCCAAGGTTGGCCGGTTGAACCAGCCTGGCGGGACCATACCGGCCGGCTGGACGACACTGGGAGGAGTGGCGTGTTGCCTGCGGTCCATGGCTCGGAGACTGGCGAACCAATGCCGGTCGCCAAGCGTTGGGGTGACCGCCTGGCGTGCTGAACCTTCCCTGCGAAATCATAGGCTGCCTTCGACGGCGGCTGAAACCACGATCCGGCATCGCACAAAGCGACCGGGAATTTGAGGGGAGAAACTGACCTGATGCGTTTCAAGGGAATTCTGTCGGCGGCCATGCTGGCCCTGTCGATAAGCACCGCCCATGCCGAGGATCCGCTCAAGATCGGCATGATCACCACGCTCTCCGGCCCGGCCGGGTATCTGGGCCAGGATATCCGCGACGGCTTCCAGCTCGCCATCGACCAGAACAAGGGCCAACTTGGCGGCAAGCCGGTGGAACTGGTGGTCGAGGATGACAGCCTGAAGCCCGGCAATGCCAAGCAGATCGCCGACAAGATGCTGTCCGAACAGGGCATCAAGATCTTCACCGGCATGGTCTTCGCCAACGTCGCCTTCGCGGCCGTTCCCGATATCCTGGACGGCGACGCGATCTACGTCAGCGCCAACACGGCGTCGGCGACCTTCGCCGGCAAGGATTGCAATCCGAACTATTTCGTCAGCTCCTGGCAGGATGACAGCCAGGGCGAAAGTGCCGGCGCGCTCGCCCAGTCGCTCGGCTACAAGAAAGCCTTCCTGATCGCGCCGAACTATCAGGCCGGCAAGGAGACGATGGTCGCTTTCAAGCGCTTCTACAAGGGCGAGGTTGTCGGCGAGACCTATACCGGACTCGACCAGACCGATTTCGCCGCCGAGATGGCGCAGATACGCGCCTCCAAGCCCGACGTTGTCTATGAATTCGAGCCTGGCGGCCTCGGCATCGCGTTCATGCGCCAGTACCAGCAGGCCGGCCTGCTGAAGGACATCCCGATGGTCGTCCACCCGGCATCCCTCGACCAGGTCATCGTCCAGGCCGTCGGTGACGCCGCCGCCGGCGTGAAGGTCACCAGCCACTGGAACGACGATTTCGACAACCCGGTCAACAAAGCCTTCGTCGCCGCATGGCATGCCAAGTTCGGCGACCGTCCGATCACCTATTATGCTGCGCAGGGCTATGATGCGGCGCTGCTGATCGGCACCGGCCTTGAAAAAGCGGGCGTCGATGACGTGCCAGCCTTCCGCAAGGCGCTTTTGACCTCGGTCGTCCCCTCGGTGCGCGGCTCGTTCAAGTTCGGCCCCAACCAGCACCCGATCCAGGACTGGTATGCGCTGAAGGCGGAAAAAGGTGCCGATGGCAAGATGGTGCTCAAGACAGACGGCAAGGTGCTGACGGCCCATGGCGACAGCTACGCGACCGACTGCAAGATGCCGAAGGACTGAAACGGTCTGGAGTCCGATATCGTCCGTTTGCAATTTGCAGACGATAGATGCCCGGCCGTGGTGCCGGGCATCTCCTTTTGTAGCCTCTGGACTCCGAGTTCCTATTTTTGGAAATAGGTCGGCTTGCCGTCCTCACCCTTCTTCCATTCGTAGATGACGTAGTCCGGACGCGTCGGATCGCCCTTCGCGTCGTAGCCGAAGTCGCCTATGGCGGTATTGAACGGACCGTATGCCTTGATGGTGTCAGCAACCTTCGTCGCGTCGTCGGCGGAGCCGGTCTTGGTGATCGCGGCGGCGATAATCTGGACCGCGGCATAAGAGTACAGCGTGTAGGCTTCCGGTTCGAAGCCGGCCGTGCGGAACCTCTCGACGATATCCTTGGCGGCCGGGTTCCTGCGTGGATCCGGACCGAAGGTGTTGAGCGTACCAAGGACCGCGTCACCGGCGATCGCGGCCAGTTCGTTCGAAACCATTCCGTCGCCCGAGAAGAAGGTCGCCTTCAGGCCCTGGTCGGCGGATTGGCGCATGATCAGGCCGGCCTCGGTGTGCAGACCGCCGAAATAGATCAGCGTAACGCCTGCTTCCTTCATTTTGGCGATGAGAGCGGAGAAATCCTTGTCGCCGATGTTGATGCCTTCATACATCACTTCGTTGATGCCATCGGCGTTCAGCACCTTCTTCGCCACGTCGACGAGCCCTTGTCCGTACGGGCTCTTGTCATGGACGATGGCGAGCTTGGCGTCCTTGAAATTCGCGGCGATATAATCGCCCGCGACCTTGCCCTGCTGATCATCGCGGCCGCAGGTGCGGAATGTGTTCCAGAGACCGCGCTCGGTGTACTGCGGGTTGGTGGATGCGGGTGAGATCTCTAGCACCCCGTTCTCGGCGTAGACTTCCGAGGCGGGGATCGACACGCCGGAGTTGAAGTGGCCGACCACATACTTGACCCCGTCACCGACAAACTTGTTGGCAACCGAGATGCCTTGCTTCGGGTCGGAGACATCGTCACCAACCTGGATCTTGATCTGCTGGCCGAGGATGCCGCCAGCGGCGTTGATATCGGCCGCTGCCTGCTCGGCACCCTTCTGGAACTGCGCGCCGAAGGCGGCGTTCGGACCGGTGATCGGGCCGGCGACACCAATCAGGATATCGGCCCAGGCATTGCCGCTGATCGCGACAAGCGCGGTCGCGGCAAGCGCGAACATGAGTGATTTTTTCATATGATGGCTCCCATTAGCGTTGTGGGCGTTGATTGATGCTTCGATGCGATGCCCACGTTTGGCGCACAAAGCTGTCCGATTGAGATCAGCGCCGCCGCTGTTCCATATTCGGCGGCGCCACGGCTCTCCGGGTCGTTCAAGACATGAGTTCCACGGCGACGGCGGTTGCCTCGCCGCCACCGATGCAGACCGACGCGATCCCGCGCCTCAGACCGTATTTTCGGAGCGCGGAAACCAACGTGACGATGACGCGCGCGCCTGACGCGCCGATCGGATGGCCGAGCGCGCAGGCGCCGCCATGCACATTCACCTTGTCTTCCGGCAGGCCGAGGTCGCGCATCGCGGCCATAGGCACCACGGCGAAAGCCTCATTGATCTCAAAGAGATCCACATCTCCCAGATCCCATCCAGTGCGC
>JBDSLV010000209.1:0-9338 GCA_039916205.1 Mesorhizobium sp.
GGCCGGATGAGGGGGCCGCTTTGCTCAGCCATTCCGACCTCTCGCAGACGCTCGCTGGCACTCCATCGGTTTCCGAGGCCTCGGCCCTCGCCGCCGCCGGTCGGGGCGCGAAACTGCTCGGGCCGCGCACGGTACTCGGCCCGGTGACCTGCGCCATCGCCATCAGTGGAGATGCGGCATGACAGTGCATTTCATCGGCGCCGGCCCCGGTGCTGCCGACCTCATCACGCTGCGTGGCGCCAAGCTAATGGCAAGCTGCCCGGTCTGCCTCTATGCCGGCTCGATCGTCGCGCCTGAATTGCTGCAGCACTGTGCGCCCGGCACCAAGCTGATCGACACCGCGCCGATGTCGCTCGACGAGATCGAGGCCGAATATGTCGCCGCGCACAAGGCCGGCCAAGACGTCGCCCGCCTGCATTCCGGCGACCTCTCGGTATGGAGCGCCGTAGCCGAGCAAATCCGCCGGCTGGACAAGCATGGCATCCCCTACACGCTGACGCCGGGCGTCCCCTCTTTCGCCGCGGCGGCGGCGGCACTTCGCCGCGAACTGACCATTCCCGAAGTGGCCCAGAGCCTGGTGCTGACCCGCATCTCCGGCCGCGCCTCGAAGATGCCACCTGGCGAAACGCTGGCCGGCTTCGGCCGCACCGGTGCGACGCTCGCCATTCACCTTGCCATCCACGCCATCGACCGTGTCGTCGCGGAGCTGACGCCTTGCTACGGCGGCGATTGTCCGGTTGCGGTCGTCTTCCGCGCCTCATGGCCGGATGAGCGCGTGCTGACCGGCACGCTGGCGACTATCGAGGCGCTGCTTGCCGCCGATCCGATGGAGCGCACCGCGATCATCTTCGTTGGCCGTTCGCTGGCAGCGGAGGATTTCGGCGAGAGTTCACTTTACGACGCCCATTATCAGCGGCGTTTTCGCGGACGGGATGGATTGTGAGCGGCAACGCCAAAAACAACGGCGGCAACACCGCGCTCGAACAGGCGCTGGCGCGGCTGAACTTCAGGCCCCAGGCGCTTGAGCCCGGCCATGTCTGGCTGGCCGGCGCCGGCCCTGGCGACCCCGGCTGCCTGACGCTGGAGGTGCTGGCGGCGCTGACCGAGGCCGACGCTTTGGTCTACGACGCGCTGGTCTCGCCAGATGTCGTTGCGGTTGCGGCCAATGCCGAGCTGTTCTACGCCGGCAAGCGCGGTGGAAAGCCGTCCATGAAGCAGGACGACATCACCGCTTTGCTGGTTCGGCTGGCGCGGCAAGGCCGCCGTGTCGTCAGGCTGAAAGGCGGCGATCCCTATATGTTTGGCCGTGGCGGCGAAGAAGCACTGGCGCTGGCGCGCGAAAACATTCCGTTTCGCGTCTTATCGGGCCTGACATCCGGTCTCAGCGCTCTGGCCGCCACTGGCATCCCCGCCACCATGCGCGGCATCAACAAGGCTGTGATCCTGGCCACGGGTCACGCCGCCGGCACCGACGATGATCTCGACTGGGCGGCGATCGCCCGCACCGGGCAACCTGTCGTCATCTACATGGGTATGGCCAATCTGCCCTTGATCGCCGGCTCGCTGCTTGAAGGCGGGCTCGCGCCATCAACGCCAGCAGCGGTGATTGTTGCCGCGACAACGCCGCAAGAGCGCATCGTTGTCGCGACACTCGCCACCATTGCCGAGCAGGCAACGGCGGCAGGCCTGGCATCGCCGGCGCTGATCGTCGTTGGCGGCATCGTCGCCATGCGCGCCGCACTGGCAGGCAATCCATGACCGCCCGCGCCATCATCATCGGCGCGCCGCGCTCCGGCTCCGGCAAGACCAGCGTCACCATCGGCATCCTGCGCGCGCTGACCCGGCGCGGCCTGAAGGTGCGCGGCGCCAAGTCCGGCCCTGACTATATCGATCCCGGCTTTCACACCGCCGCCACCGGCCTCTCCGGCGTCAATCTCGACAGCTGGGCAATGCCGCCGTCGCTGCTCAACGCGCTGGCCGCGCAAGCCGCCGACGATACCGACTTCGTTATCCTCGAAAGCGCCATGGGCCTGTTTGACGGCATACCGGCAGCACCAGGCCGCACAGGCTCGGCCGCTGACCTCGCCCGGCTCTACGGCCTCCCCGTGCTGCTGGTGCTCGACGTCTCCGGCCAATCGACGACGGCAGCCGCTGTCGCCAAGGGTTTTGCTACCTATGATCCTGACGTGCGCATGGCCGGCGTGGTGCTCAACCGGCTGGGTAGCGAACGCCATCGCCGCCTGTCGGGCGACGCCATCGAAGCGATCGGCCTGCCGGTGGTCGGCGCCATCCTGCGCGATCCCACGTTGAACCTGCCTGAGCGCCATCTAGGCCTTGTCCAGGCCGGTGAATATGATGACCTGATGGCGCATCTCGACCGGCTGGCAGACATGGCTGAAAAGTCGCTCGATCTCGATGCTGTCATGCGGCTGGCAACGCCCCTCACCCCTACAGCGGGCGGTTTCACCGGCGCCTTGCCGCCACCCGGCCAGCGCATCGCCCTGGCCGAGGACGCGGCCTTCACCTTCCTCTACCCGCATGTCGCTGCTTATTGGCGCAAGGCCGGGGCGGACATCGTTCCCTTCTCGCCGCTTGCCGATGAAGCACCCGATGAAAATTGCGATGTCTGCTGGCTGCCGGGAGGCTATCCCGAGCTTCACGCCGGCCGCCTTGCCGCGGCCACGAATTTCCAAGCAGGCATGGCGCGGTTCGCCGCCAAAAAACCCATCCATGGCGAGTGCGGGGGCTTCATGGTGCTTGGCGAAGCGCTGGAAGATGCAGCCGGCGAGACGCATGGGATGCTCGGCCTGCTCGGTCACTCAACCAGCTTTGCCAAGCGCAAGATGAATCTCGGCTATCGCGAGGCGCGGCTGCGGGCCGATTGCCCGCTGGGTGCGCAAGGCGCGCTGATCCGTGGCCACGAATTCCACTATGCGCAGATGACCGCAACCGGCAACGACGAGCCACTGGCTGATCTCGCCGATGGCCAAGGCACGCCCATCGGTGCCTCCGGCTACCGGCGCGGCCATGTCAGCGGCACCTTCTTCCACGCCATCGCGAGGGGCGAATGAACACTCTCCCTTCACCGCGCCAGGTCCTCGACGACATCGCGCTGTGCCTTGTCTTCTTCACCCGTTTGCCGCTGCCGGTCTTTGACTTTCGCGGCAGAACCCTTGCCGAGGCAATATGGGCAGCTCCGGTCGTCGGCCTCGCGGTCGGTTTGATCGGCGCGATTGTCTTTGCCACGGCGGAACGGTTTGGCATTGCCATGGGGCCGGCGGCGGCACTTGCTCTGGCCGCAACCATGCTCGTCACCGGTTGCCTGCATGAGGATGGGCTTTCCGATGTCGCCGACGGCTTTGGCGGCGGCAAGACCAGGGCCCGCAAACTCGAAATCATGCGCGACAGCCGCATCGGCGCCTATGGCGCCGCGGCACTCGGCCTGTCACTGTTGATGCGCTGGAGCATCATTTCGCAATTCACGGAGCCGACGCAGGCACTGTTCGGCCTTGTCGCCGCGCATGCCGCCTCGCGCGGCCTGCTCGGCGCTTTCATGCATCTCCTTCCGGGAGCCCGCATTGACGGTCTCTCGGCAGACGCCGGCACGGTCTCCATGCGGACCGCGATCGCCGGCGCGGCAATTGGCGCGGTGTCACTGCTCTTGCTGGGGCCAGGCGGCGCCGTCTGCGCCGCCATCCTGCTCGGCCTTGTCTTCGTCGGCTTCCGTGCGCTTTGCCTCAATCAGATCGACGGCCAGACCGGAGATACGATCGGCGCCTTGCAGCAGCTGGCCGAAATCACAGTGCTTCTCGTCGCTTCCGTTGCCCTTTCTTGACTCTGTCTCGGAGAAATCCTTCCCATGCCATTCAAATCGCTTGATGAATTGCGCGCCGCTTGCCTCGAGTTGCCCACCGGCAGCGACGCCGCCGCCAATGCGGTCGCCCACCGTCAGGACACGCTGACCAAGCCGCAAGGCAGCCTCGGCCGGCTGGAAACCATCGCCGCATGGCTGGCGCGCTGGCAGGGCCGCGACATGCCGAAACTCGATCGTGTGAAAGTCTTCGTCTTTGCCGGCAACCACGGCGTCACCGCGCAAGGAGTCTCGGCCTTCCCCTCGGAAGTCACGGTGCAGATGGTGGCGAACTTCGCCGGCGGCGGCGCCGCCATCAACCAGCTTGCACGCATTGCCGGCGCCGAACTCGACGTCATCCCGCTCGACCTCGATCATCCCACGGGCGACTTCACGCAAGTGCCGGCGATGGACGACAAGGCGTTCCTGACAGCTGTCTCGGCCGGCTACAACGCGGTGACCAAAGACCTCGATCTCATCTGCTTCGGCGAAATGGGCATCGGCAACACGACGCCAGCGGCGGCCATCTCGGCCGCCCTGTTCGGCGGCGGTGCGGAAAAATGGACGGGACGCGGTACAGGCGTCGATGACGCCGGCCTGAAGCGCAAGGTCGTCGCCATCGAGGCAGGCCTGAAGCGCCACGCGCAGGCTCTCGCTGATCCGCTTGCTATCGCCGCCGCGCTTGGCGGACGCGAACTCGCCGCCATTTTCGGGGCGACGCTGGCCGCGCGCCACCTCGGCATACCAGTGCTGCTCGACGGCTTCGTCTGCACCGCTGCCGCCGCCCCACTAGCCAAGCTGCACCCGACCGGCCTCGCCCACACCATCGCGGCGCACGTTTCAGCCGAATCGGGCCATCGCGGCCTGCTGGAAGCCCTCGGCATGCCACCGCTGCTCGACCTCGGCATGCGGCTCGGCGAAGGCTCGGGCGCCTGCCTCGCCGTCAATGTCGTGCGCTCCGCGCTGGAGTGCCACGCCCACATGGCGAGCTTTGCCGAGGCCGGCGTTTCGGAGAAGTAGCGCCTATGATGCCGATCAGGGCACATCGATTTTTTTCAATTTGAGGATGTAACGAAATCTCTCCGCCGACGAAGTTAGTTGTGTGGCCCTCAAGAGCCCTACAGCTGGCAAAAACCACCGCCGCTGCGGCTCCTTGGTGGGACATATCCCCTCCCAATTGTCGGCAAAGGACGTTGCATGCTTAGAGAGTTCAATATCGCTGAGAAAGGCGTCGGCTCCTATTGGTCGCTAGCCATTCTCAGGTGGGTAATGGTGCTGATTTTCGTGTCGTTCGGGATCCAGAAATTCACACCGCAGTCAGCGCAAGGAATCGCTCTGTTCATCTCCAACAGTCCGTTCGTTTCCTGGCTCCAGATTTTTGGAATTAGGGGCGAGGCCTATCTTCTGGGCTGCGTTGAGTTGGTGACGGCCGCTCTTTTGGCTTTCGGTTCTTTTGTGCCCATCCTGTCTGCCTTGGGCGCATTGATTGGGGTCGGTACGTTTCTGATCACCTGGTCGTTTTTCTTTACGACCCCCGGGGTCGTAGTATGGAGCATTTCCACCGATCCCATTGCGTGGACCCTGGCTGGAGAGTTTCTTTACAAGGACATAGTGCTTCTCTGTGTTTGCCTGGTTTTGTTTCTTAACTCTCTTCCAACGGCTTTGATTCGCCTTCGAGAGAAGTAACTGCGCGAGGCGCGCCTTGCGGGGCCGGCCGCAATCTGGTCACGGCTTTCTTCCAGAGCCTTCAGCTTGCACGCATCGCCATCCAGGCCTGACTTCGGCTGCGCCGTTCCGGAGACATAGAAAAGTCCATGGAACCGGGCGGCGCATGCCGCGGACGCGTCAACGCGTCTCGGGCTCGAAGGGTCTTCCACCAATTTTCTGAAAATTTGGTGGGTGCGCACAGGATTGAACTGTGGACCCGCTGATTAAGAGTCAGCTGCTCTACCAACTGAGCTACGCACCCACTCGGCCGGCAAAAACCGGCGTTGGCGGCGATATAGCCGCCACCATCGGTCCTGTCCAGCCCTGCTGGAGTCATTTCCCGACAAATCGCTTTCAGCCCATCGCGATCAGACGAAAAGCTTGCCTTCGGCCACCTTCACGGCGTTGCCGCCAATGCGCGCGGAGGCCAGTTTTCCGGCTTCAACGGTCAATTCGAGGCGGATTCGCGACGGCCGGCCCATCTCAAGCCCCTGCTCGATCCAAAGCTGCGACACACCGTCCGTGGGGCGGTCGAAATGCATGATCGCGCCCGCAAAGGCCGCCGCCGCCGAACCGGTGGCCGGGTCTTCATAGGAAGGAGTGCCCGGCACGATCATGCGCACGTGGAAAGCGCTCTCGTGATTGACCGTCTGGCGGCAGTAGACATAGGGGCTGGCGAAAGCCCATTCGCTCTTGCGCGGCGCCAGTTCCGACCATGCCTGGTTGTCCAGCCTGATGCGCGCGGCAACCTCGAGGTCGGCAACGGGTATGGTCACATAGGGCACGCCGGCCGACCAGAACGATACCTGATGATTCTCGAAACCGATCTCGTGCGGCGCCAGCCCGAGCGCGGCGCCGATTCGCACCGGGTCGGCGGACAGTCCCAGTTGCTCCGGCAGTTTCGCCAGGTCGAACTCGGCAAAGGTCGCGCCATCGTGCTTGCTCACAGCGCAACGAACCGGGCCGATGTTCTCCTCCAGCACGAATATCCCTGCATCGCCCTCCTGCGCCAATTCGGCGAGCGCAACGGCCGAGCCGACAGTCGGATGGCCGGCGAACGGCATCTCGTAGTCTGGCGTGAAGATGCGGATTCGCGCGCGGTGCTTGGGATTGTCCGGCGGCAGCACGAAGACCGATTCGGACAGGTTGAACTCGCGCGCTATGGCCTGCATCGCGGCCGTATCCAAGCCCTTGCTGTCCAGCACGACAGCCAGTGGATTGCCGGCCAGCCGGTCGCGGGTAAACACATCGTAGAGCAGATAATTGCGTGGCTGCATTTCAGAAAGTCCTCTGCCTCAATCCCAACATGAGCGAAATTTAATTTGATATTCGAACCATTAAGCCTGATCTGTGCACTCATAGGGACATCATTTTCGCTGCTTAAGGGGTCCAGCGTGGACCAGATTGTCAATCTGCCAAACGCGGAATCCACTTCCGCCATCGAGACCGCGCTCGGGCTCGATAAGACAGGGCTGCGCAAGAAACGGCGCCGCGGCTGGTCCTATGCGCTGCTGGCGCTGATCGTCGTTGTCGCGGGGCTGGCCGCCTACCAGTGGTATGTCGGCTCGCCCGCCAAGATCGACTACACGACGACGCCCGCCGCGATTGCCGATCTCACCATCCAGGTGTCGGCGACCGGCACGCTGCAGCCCCTCACCCAGGTCGACATTTCCAGCCAGCTTTCCGGCATCATCCGCTCGGTCTCAGCGGAGGAGAACCAGCAGGTCAAGAAAGGCGACGTGCTGGCCGCGCTCGACACGACGAAGCTGCAGGTGCAGATCGAACGCGCCGAGGCTTCGGCCAAGGCCGCCGCCGCCAATGTCGAGGATGCTAAGGTCACCCTCGACGAAAACGAAAAGGCGCTGGCGCGCGCGGCGGCCCTCACCAAGCGCGGCATGGCAACGGATCAGTCGCTCGAAGCCGCGACCGCGACCCGCGACCGCTCCAAGGCAGCGATCGACAGCGCCGAGGCCAATCTCGCCATCGCCAATGCCGATCTCAAGTCGCAGCAGACCGACCTCGCCAACAGCACCATCTATGCGCCGATCGACGGCATCATCCTTACGCGCTCGGTCGATCCCGGCCAGACCGTCGCCTCCTCGCTGCAAGCCCCGGTGCTGTTCATCATCGCCGCCGATCTCAGGAACATGGAATTGAAAGCGGCGGTCGATGAGGCCGATATCGGCGCGGTCAAGAACGGCCAGCATGCCCGCTTCACCGTCGACGCCTTCCCCGAACGGCCATTCGATGCCGAGATCCGCGACATCTCGTTTGCCTCGGTCACCACCGATGGCGTCGTCACCTACAATGCGCAGCTCGAGGTCGACAACAACGAGCTTCTGCTGCGCCCCGGCATGACCGCCACCGTCTCTGTCGTCACCAGGCAGGCGAAGGGTGTGCTGACTGTGCCAGCCGCCGCCTTCCGCTATCGCCCGGCACCACAGGCGGCGCGCGGATGGAGCCTCAGCGACCTGTTTACCGGTCGCATGGGCCGTCCCAATCGCCAGCGCCCGGCAACACCACCGCCAACCGATGGCTCGCGCACGCTCTACGTGCTGCAGAACGGCCGGCCGCACGCGGTCAACGTCAAGATCGGTTCCACCGACGGCGAACTGACCGAGATCACCTCGGGTCTGGATGAAGGCGCTGAGGTCATCACGGCGTCGCAGTTGCGGAGCTGACGTCATGTCGGGCTCCGCGCTCATCACCTTCGACAAAGTCTGGAAAAGCTATGGCCAGGGCGAAGCCCAGGTGCATGCGCTGGCCGGCGTCGACCTCGCCATACGGCGTGGTGAATTCGTCGCCATCATGGGTCCGTCCGGCTCCGGCAAATCGACGGCGATGAACATCATCGGCTGCCTCGACACGCCCACCACCGGCACATACGCCTTCATGGGCATCGATGCGGGCCGGCTCGACCGCAACCGCCGCGCGGTGCTGCGCAATCTCTATGTCGGCTTCGTCTTCCAGGGCTACAACCTCTTGCCCCGCACCACTGCGGCGGAAAATGTCGAACTGCCGCTGATCTATCGCGGTGTTGCCGCCCGCGAACGCCGCGATCTCGCCATGCAGGCGCTGGCGCAGGTCGGCCTCGTTGGCCGCGAGCATCACACGCCGGCCGAACTGTCCGGCGGCCAGCAACAGCGCGTGGCGATTGCCCGCGCCATCGTCACCCGGCCAACCCTGCTTGTCGCCGACGAGCCGACCGGCAATCTCGACACCGCACGCACGCACGAAATCATGGAACTGTTGACGCAGCTGAACACCGAACTTGGCCTGACCATCGCCATGGTCACGCATGAGGCCGATGTCGCTGAATACGCCGAGCGTACGATCCGCTTCCTCGATGGCCACGTCGCCTCCGACACCATGAAACTCGAGGTGGCGTGATGCTTTGGGAAACCGTCCGCCTCTCCTTGCTGTCGGTGCGCCGCAACGTGCTGCGTTCGTTCCTCACGCTGCTCGGCATCGTCATCGGCGTTGCCGCCGTCATCGCCATGCTGACCATCGGCTCGGGCACCACGGAGAAGGTCAAGGCCGACATTTCCAAGCTCGGCAGCAATCTGCTGGTCATCCGCTCCGGCCGGCCAGCCGGCCCCGGCGGACCGGGCGGGCTCGATCAGGTTGTCCGGCCGCTCAATGACAAGGACGTTGCCGCCCTGGTCGCGCATCTCACCGGCGCGCGCGCTATTTCACCGGCCTCGCAGAAGCAGGTTCGCGTCATTTTCGGCACGGAAAGCTTGACCTCCGGCATCACCGGCACCGACAGCGCCTATCTCGA
>JBDSLV010000210.1:0-6449 GCA_039916205.1 Mesorhizobium sp.
CCGGTGCGAAGCCGGCAACGGGCGAACAACCCGCCGCTGGTGAGCAGCCTGCCGCCGGTGAAAAGCCGGCCGATGCCACGAAACCCGCTCCCGCCGGTGAAAACCCGGTGCAAGGCGAAGCGCCGGCCGATCCAAACGCTGCTCCTATACTGGACAGCCAGAAGGATGCCGAGCGCAAGGACAAGGGCGGCAAGGAAGGCGGTGGCAAGAAGCACGGCAACCAGGATGGCCAGCAGAATGGCGATCAGGGTCAGAAGCCGGTGGTTGCGCCCGTCGATCAGGGCCCGCCTCCGACCGACGACAAGGCAGCCCAGCAGGAGATCAAGCCTGAAAAACTCGTGCCGGTAACGGAGGAGAAGGGCAAGCGTATCGATCGTGCGCCCGACGAGAACATCCGCGACCGCCGCCGCCCCGAGGGCGCTGATGTGCTCAAGCAGATCGGCAACCGCATCATCATCCAGTTCAACAACCAGACGATCGTCGAGAGCGATGACAGCCCGCGCATGAACCGTGGCGCCAAGGATGTCTACTACGAGGATCTGCCGGGCGGACGCAGCCGCGAAACCGTCGTTCGCGACAACGGCAACCAGATCATCACCATCCGCAACCGCAACGGCGATGTCATCCAGCGTTCGCGCATCACGCCCGACGGCCGCGAATATGTGCTGAGCTATGTCGACGAGCGGCACTATGACGATGTCCGCGACTGGCGCGATCCCGGCGACGACCTGCCGCCGATGCGGCTGACCATTCCGCGTCGCCAGTACATCCTCGATTCCGAGGATATCGAGAGCCCGGACGATTACTACGACTTCCTCGAACAGCCGCCGGTGGAGAAGGTCAAGCGCCTCTATTCGATCGACGAGGTGAAGCGTTCGGCCCGCGTGCGCGACATCGCGCGCCGCGTCGATCTCGACACGCTGAACTTCGAATTCGGCTCGGCCTCGATCTCCGACGCCGAGGTGCAGAAACTCGACGGCGTCGCCAGCGCCATGGAGAAGCTCTTGAAGAAGAACCCGGCGGAGACCTTCCTGATTGAAGGCCATACCGATGCGGTCGGCACGCCGGTGGCCAATCTGGCGCTGTCGGACCGCCGCGCCGAGTCGGTCGCGGAGGCTCTCACCAATGCCTTCGGCATCCCGCCGGAAAACCTGACGACACAGGGCTATGGCGAAGAGTATCTGAAGGTGAACACGCAGGCGCCGAACCGCGAGAACCGGCGCGTCGCCATCCGCCGCATCACGTCGCTGGTGGCGCCGGTGGCCAGCAACAAATGATCTGGCTTTCCAGCGGCTTGAGGCAGCTTCTGGAATCAGGTCGGCAAGAAAAAGCCCATCCCGGCAAAACCGGGATGGGCAGGATCGCGGACAGCGTTCCACTTCAACAAGAATTGTATCGACATAAGAGCCGGCTTATTGAATCGCCGCCGCACCCACCCCAGATTCTGGACAGGGCGTTCCCTGCCCCGTCCCGACTCCAGCGGGACGCATTGAGCCCCGCCGGCCCTCCCGGCGGGGTTTTTTGTCTTGCAAACAGTGACGGGCTGACAGAAATACGGGCTCCGCTACCGAACGAGCACCCAACCGGAACCAGCCCATGAAGCGCCTCGAACTCGCCGTCGAATCGATCATTCTCGCCTCGCGCTGGCTGCTTGTGGTTTTCTACCTCGGGTTGGGCGCGGCGTTAGCCATCTACGCGCTGTCGTTCGGCAAGAAGCTTTATGAGTTCGTCACCATGGCCTTCACGCTCGGTGACACCGACACCATCCTGAAGATGCTGGGCCTGATCGATGCGGCGCTGGTCGCCTCACTGGTGGTGATGGTCATCATCTCGGGCTACGAGAATTTCGTCAGCCGCTTCGACGACCAGGATGGCGGTGTCCATTGGCTGGGCACGATCGATGTCGGATCGCTGAAGGTCAAGGTTGCCTCGACCATCGTTGCCATCTCGTCGATCCACCTTTTGCAGGTGTTCCTGAATTCGTCCTCCTACACCACCGACCAGTTGATGTGGCTGACCATCATCCATCTCGCCTTCGTCGTCTCGGCCTTCATGCTGGCCTATATCGACCGGCTGATGGGCCTGAGCAAAGGCAAGAAGGACGAGGAGTAAGGGGCCAGCCTAGCGCATGGACCATCCCAGGCAGAGCTAGAAGGCTGTCTTGATCTTCGTATCGGAATTGGCGAACACCTCGTCCGGCACGAAGAAGTCGCCGGCCAGCGCCCCGGTCGCGCCCGGCGCATAGGCCGAGAAATCGCTGACGCCTTCGGCGCGCAGCACTTCCTCATCGATGTAAAAATTGCCGGTAGCCTCGCGCGATGGCCGCATGAAGATCGCATGCGCGGCATCGGCCATGATGTCGGGCAAGCGGCTCATCGCCGCCACCGTCGCGCCACCCAGGAGATTGCGGATGGCCGCGGTGTCGATGGTCGAGATCGGCCATAGCGAGTTGACGGCGATACCGTCCTTGGCGAACTCGGCGCTCATGCCCAGCGTGCACATCGACATGCCGAATTTGGCCATCGTGTAGGCAACATGGTTCTTGAACCACTTGGCCTTCATGTCGAGCGGAGGCGCCAGATTCAGGATGTGAGGGTTCTGGGCTAACTTCAGGTGCGGAATGCACATTTTGGAGACCAGGAAGGTGCCTCGCGTGTTGATCTGATGCATCAGATCGTAGCGCTTCATGTCGGTTTCCAGCGTGCCGGTGAGCTGGATGGCGCTGGCATTGTTGAGGCAGATGTCGATGCCGCCAAACGTTTCGACCGTCCTTGCAACGGCCTCGGCAACCTGGCCTTCCTCGCGGATGTCGCACAGGACGGGCAACGCCTTGCCGCCGGCCTGCTCGATCTCCTCGGCAGCACTATAGATCGTGCCCGGCAGCTTCGGATGCGGCTCGGCGGTCTTGGCCGCGATCGTCACGTTGGCGCCGTCGCGCGCGGCCCGCAGCGCGATCGCCAGGCCGATGCCGCGCGACCCGCCGGAGATGAACAGCGTCTTTCCCTTGAGCGACATTTCTTGGCATCCTCCCTTGCATGTGACCAGCACAATCCTTGCGCGGGGCGGGAGCGCAGCGCAAGGCCCGACACATGAGGACAAGGGTTACGCAACGTAGGCCTAGGGAAGGTAGGACCAGGGCCTTACACCAGCACCAGGCCCTGCCGCATGGCGATGGCGATGGCGTCGGTGCGGTTGGCGGCGCCAAGCTTGATCAGGATCGCGGCGACGTGGAACTTCGCCGTATGCACGGAAATGTTCAGCCTCCGCGCGATCACCTTGTTGGGTGCGCCTTCAGCCAGCAGCGCCAGCACCTCCGCCTCGCGTGGCGACAGCGCCGGACGGGCGATTGTATCGTCGGGATGCTCCTCGTCGAACAGGCCATCGCCACCCAAGTCGCCGCCATGGAAATCGTCATGGCGATCGGAGCCGCCGTCGCTCGAGACGCGATAACCGGCAGCGGCCAGTCTGGCGGCGGAGGCGATCAAGGTGGTTTCGGCTGCTAAAGGCAGCACGGCAAAAACCGGCCCCACCGCCCTTTCCCGGTCCAGGCGCGCGGACAAAAGCACCCGGGGCGTCGTGGCAGGAATGGCATTCCCTGCCGCCTCGGTGCTGACAGCCTCATCAGTAATGACGACATCGGCTCTCACACCACTGCCTGTTACAACCGGCAGCAGATCGCCGGTCGCGGCAAGCGACGCCGACAGGCGCTCGGCGCGCGCGGCGTCACCAACCGCGACCAGCACAATCAGCTGCCGCGCGGTGATGCCGCTTTCCATTATGTCGCCTGTGGTCACCGCGTCCATCGATCGCCTCAGCTCAGCGGCTTTTCGCCGATGGTCAGCGCGATATCGCGCTGCTCGCCTTGACGCACGACGCCAAAGGTCACCGTTGCACCGGCGCTGTCCGGCCCAAGCCTGCGTATCAGGTCGCGCGGACCATGCACCGCCTCGCCGTTCCACGAAACGATGATGTCGCCGAGATGCAGGCCGGCAGCCTTGGCCGGGCCATTGTCGTCGAGGCTCATCACCATCGCGCCATGCGCGTCGCGGTCACGCATCTGGTGAAGGCCAGCGCCGAGATAGCCGCGCGCGACATGGCCCTTTTCGCGCAACGTGGCCACTGCCCGCTCGATCGTCTCATAAGGCATCACCAGCGCGCGCCGACGCGGCCCAAACAGCAGCATGCCGATCAGCGCGCCTTTGGCGTCGAGCACCGGGCCACCTTCGAAACGGCCGCCGGCGCCAACCGCCAGATTGATGCGCCTGTCGATCGTGCCGCCGCGCATCGAGCGCCAGGCGGGTCCGACCTCGCCGACCGAGCCTGAAACCGCCAGGGCTGAGCCGTCGCTGATGCCGATCGCGATGACGATATTGCCCGGCCGCACCGCATCCGCCTTGGCCAGCGTCGCGGCATTGGCCGCACCGGCTGGTTTCAGCAAGGCAACTCCGGTCGAAGGATCACGGCCGATGAGCTCGGCCTTCACCGTCTCGCCGGAAGCCAGCGTCAGTTCTATCTCCTCGCCGGTCTCGACCGCCTCCTCGGCGGTAACGAAATAGCCGTCACGCCAGTGGAAGGCGCTGGCCGTGCGGTGGTGATGCGTGACGAAGCTCGCGGTCGCAGGTGCCGCCGTGGCGGCCAGATCGGCGATGGCCTCGGAAAATGCGCTCAGGTTGAAGTCGCTCATGTTGGTCTCCTGGGTTTCTCTCATGCCCCAGATATCGCTCGACAGCGCGCTCGGAGGTACTCGCCTGACGGCTAGTTGCTGGCTTGACTGGCCATCTGGTCAGGTCGCGGCCAATCGAACCGCTCCGCACATATAGTCATCGCTTGGTGGAAACACACGGAACCTTATCGATGGCCCTCGCCGCTCAAAAACTGCAATCCGACGATACTCTACTTGATGCCTATTCCGAGACAGTGGCCGACGCGGTCGACCGTATCGGCCCCGCCGTCTGCCGCATTGAACGCGTCGGTGGTCAGGGCGGCCATGGCTCGGGCTTCGTCATCGCGCCGGACGGCCTGGTCGTTACCAATTTCCATGTCGTCGGCGATGCCAAGACGGTGCGCGTCTCGATGCCCGACGGTTCATCCAGCGAGGGCCGCGTGCTCGGCCGCGACCCCGATACCGACATTGCCCTGGTGCGTGCCGACGGCAGCTTCTCAGACGTCGCGCCATTGGGCGATTCCAAGCGGCTGCGGCGCGGCCAGATCGCCATAGCCATCGGCAACCCGCTCGGCTTTGAATGGACTGTCACCGCTGGCGTCGTTTCCGCACTCGGCCGCTCGATGCGCGCCTCGACCGGGCGGCTGATCGACGACGTCATCCAGACCGACGCGGCGCTGAACCCCGGCAACTCAGGCGGGCCGCTGGTGTCGTCGGCTGGCGAGGTCATCGGTGTCAACACCGCGATGATCCACGGCGCGCAAGGCATTGCTTTCGCGGTCGCCTCCAACACCGCCAATTTCGTCATTTCGGAAATCATCCGTTTTGGCCGCGTCCGCCGCGCCTTCATCGGCATCTCCGCCGACACCACCAACCTGCCGCGCCGCGCGGCCTTGCTGTCGCAAGTGTCGAGCAAGACGGCGGTGCGCCTGCGCAGCGTCGAGAAAGACGGCCCGGCGGCGAAGGCCGGCCTGAAGGAGGGCGATATCATCGCGGCGATCGACGGCCGTCCGGTGACCGGTGTCGACGACCTCGTGCGCATGCTCGACGCGGAGCGCATCGGCCGCGAGACGTTGTGCACCGTGGTGCGCCGCACCGGCATCAGCCAGGTCGCGGTGACGCCGGCGGCGAGGGCAAGCTGAGCCTACCCTGCTGCGAACACCTGCGCGAGCAGCGCGACCAGCAGCGCCGCCAGTTCGCCAGACGGATCGAGGTCGGGATCAAAGATCGTCACGTCCATGCCGACGCAGTGCGGGTCGGCTGCCAACCCGGCAAGGATGATAACGAGGTCATCCGGGTCGATGCCGGGACTGCCCGGCGAATCCACCGCCGGCATCACCGTCTGGTCGAGCACATCAATGTCGAGGTGCAGCCAGTAAGGCAAGCCGCTCCGCGCCAGCACCGCACGGGCCTTGTTCAGGACCTTGGCCGCGCCGAGATCGCGCGCGGCAAAAACATCGATCAGCGTCATGGCGGTGGCGTTGATATCAGGCCAGGCAAAATCGGCGTCGCGGCTTACCCGCTCGCCGATCTGGATCACGTTTTCGTCCGCGACGAGCGGCCCGGCAATGCCGGGCCATTCGGTCAGCAACGCCTCCCCGCGTCCGGTGGCGAGCGCGAGGTCCATGCCGGCGGCCGAGCCAAGGGCAGCGTTGACATCGTAATTGCCGGGATGGCGGAAATCGCTGTGACCGTCGACATGCACCAGCGACAGGGGACCGGTGCGCCCCGCTGCCACCAAGGCGCCGAGCAGCACCGTGCAGTCGCCGCCGATGATCAGCGGAAA
>JBDSLV010000211.1:0-3612 GCA_039916205.1 Mesorhizobium sp.
GCATCCATATCCAGGAATTCGCCTTCCGGCTGCCGACGAACACGCTCCTGGCGGCTGACGCGTGAGGATCGGATCAGCTTCGATATCCGCTCCACCAGGTCGGAACGGCTTTCGCGAAGCGTGTTGACCGCCGCTGGCGGAGCCACCTTTGGCGGCCATTCGCGCACCGTGCACCAATCCGGCCTGAACTGACCGGTCACATGGTCGTATTCGGGATAGCGGGCGACAAATGTTCCCCCATCGGCCCCGGCGTCGCGCAGCCGGCCCGATTGCTTTTCCTCGCCTTCGCCTTCTTCCTTGCGGCCATCGGGCGCGCTCTGCTGCTCGATGCGTGCGCCCTCGGCCATCGCCTCGATTTCCGTCGGCGGCTCGGACTGGTCGCCAAAATCCCAGATCGCCAGGTTGTCGTCCCGGTAGGCCGGCTGCACGACATAGGTCTTGGCGTCGAACTGCAGCCGCATCTGGCCGATGTCGTTGCCAAGCAGGCCGCCAATGCGGCGGCTGAGCTGCTGGTCGTGAGGGTCGCCCGAGATCGCCTCATCGAACAGCGCCCGGCCCTTGGCGACCCAGCCGTGCGGGTCCTCATAGGCCGGGTCGAGCAGCCCGCGCGAAAGCCGCGCCATCAGCGAGATGGCGACCGGTGCACCTTCCGGGCGGGCAACGTGGAAGCGAGACCAGAGGTCGAAAAGACCCGGCATTTCCCGCATTGCCAACAGCTCGGCGCGCGCATCTTCGATCAGCGAAACGATGGCGATCTGCAGCGGCCTCAGACCGACGGCAGGAAATCTGCCACGGGTGAACCGGTGATGCGCCCCGATATGCGCCAGCGACGCGCGATAGAGCTGTTCCTGGTCGTCACTCGCAAAGCCCGCGTAGGACGGAGGCAGCCGGATGCCACCGCCACCAAAGCCGGAGCGGCGGCGCATGATCTCGGGCGCGTCGGCAGGAGGCTCAGCGATCGGCGGGCAAAAGCCCCACAGCGCGCCAAAATAGGGTTTGAGCCGCGGCGTCAGAGCGCCAAGCGCATCCGCTCGCGCATGATTATCGAGCAGCCGCCGGGCTTCGCCGCTTTCGAGAGAAAAGAAGGCCAGCCGGCGCGCCTTGTCCTGGCGGCTCACACCGAGGCCCATCCGCACGAAAGCGAGAAGCCCCGGGAAGCCGAGCGCATCCAGGAGACGCGCGAGATTCTCAAGGAAGGGCGCAAGGGATTCAGGCCCTCGCTTGGCTATTTCGTCGACCATATCCAGCCAGGACATGAACTGCGAAGGATCGCTGACGGCCTCGGTCAGGTGCAGCGCGGCGTCGATCAGCAGGCCCGCTGCCCGCCGGCCGGCACGGATCGCTGTGGCCGACACGCAACCGCCGAGCCTGATCGCCGCGGCCGGGCCGACGCGTTCGGCAATGTGTGGTCCGGCACGGCGATAGTTTCGGGCGATGGTGTCGCCATAGCCGGCATGATCGATCCGCTGGTGCGCGACGCGCCAACGTTCCTGCCAATCGGAGGGAAAGCCCGCCGTCGTATCGGCCACACCGGTCGGCATTACCGGCAGCTTCAGATGCATGCCGCGATTGCGCCGGTCAGCGCATCGCGCAGGTCGGGATCATCCGTGATCGGCGTCACCATCGCGACCTGGCAGGCCTCGGCTATGTCGATCCCGCCAGCGACGAGAAAGCCCGCATTGATCAGCATGCGTGTCGAGGCGCCTTCCTCCAAGCCCTGCCCTTTCAGGTTGCGCGAGCGTTGGCCGGCGCACACCAGCGTGTCGGCCGTGCGGCGGTCGACGCCGGCTTCGGCCATCACGATCTCGGCTTCGATGTCCGGCGAGGGATAAGAGAAGGCAATCGCGCCGAAGCGCTGCTTGGTGGATTCCTTCAGGTCTTTCAGCACGCTTTGGTAGCCGGGATTGTAGGAGATCACGACCTGAAAATCGGGATGCGCCTTCACCACCTCGTTCTTCTTCTCCAGCGGGAGAATGCGGCGGTCATCGGTCAGCGAATGGATGACGACGGTCGTGTCCTGGCGCGCCTCGACGATCTCGTCGAGATAGCAGATCGCCCCTTGCCGAACGGCAAGCGTCAGGGGGCCATCATGCCAGACCGTGCCATCGGCATCGAGCAGGTAGCGGCCGACGAGATCGGATGCCGTCATGTCCTCATGGCAGGAGACGGTGATGAGCGGCCGGCCCAGCCGCCACGCCATATGCTCGACGAAGCGTGTCTTGCCGCAGCCGGTCGGGCCCTTGAGCATGACCGGCATCCGGCTGCGATAGGCGGCCTCGAAAAGTTCGACTTCCCTTTCGACCGCCCGATAGAAAGGTTCGCTGGAAATGCGATAGGCATCCAGGTTCATCACGATAATCAGCCTCTGGGTGTTGGCGCCTCGACGCATTCAGCAGTCGCGGCGCACTGGAAATCAGGACGCGAGCAGTTCTTTCAGCTTGTCGTCCAGGAACTTGATGTCGACCGGACTGGTGCCTGGCCCGCCGGCGAAATGGCCCCAGATCGACGGGATCGGGATCAACGTCGCGTTCGGCATTCTGGCGACCTCGTTGCGGCTGTCTTCCGGCGGGAAATAGAGGTCGGTCTGGCCCGGCATGACGTAGGCCTTCGCCTTGATCGCACCGAGCGCGGCCTTGTAGTCGCCGTTGTAAAGCTCGTTGGCTGAGATGTCGCCGTTCTGCCAGGTCCACAGCATGGCGAGCAGGTTGTTCGGATCCTTGGTCAGGAAAAACCCTTCCCAGAACTCGACCAGGAAATCCTCGAGCGAGGCAAAGCCCAAGGCCTTCAAGTCGAGCTCCTCGCGATAGAAGGATTGCGAGAAGCCCCAGCCGGCATAGACCCGGGCCGCCGCGCGCAGACCCTTCTGCGGCTTCTCCTTGTACCATCCGTTCTGGAAGGCATCGTCCGCGGTCAGCGCTGCCTTGACGCCCTCAAGGAAAACGAAGTTGTGGCGCGCGCATTTCGCCGCGCCGCAGAACGGCGCCAGCAGGTCCATCATATCAGGGTAAAGCGCGCCCCAATGGAAGGTCTGCAACCCGCCCATAGACCATCCGGTGATCAGCCGCAGATGCGATATTCCGAAATGCTCGGTGACCAGCTTATGTTGCGCCCTGACATTGTCATAGGCCGTCACTTTCGGAAAACGGGCGGCGTTGTAGGGCTCCGGCGTGTTGCTCGGCGAGGAGGAAAGGCCGTTGCCGAACATGTTGGGAATGATGATGAAGTACTTGTCGGGATCAAGCGCCATGCCGTTGCCGACGAGCCACTCGTTCTCGTAGTGCTGACCGGAATACCAGGTGGGATAAAGGATGGCATTGTCCTTGGCCGCGTTCAGCGTGCCGAAGGTCTTGTAGGCCAGCTTCGCGTTGCGCAACATCGCGCCGCTCTGCAGCGTGAGATTGCCAGCTTCAAAAATCTCGTAATCGATTGTCATTCTGTTGTCCCTCAAACATAGAAATGTTGGCGCACCCGCCGGTGCGCCACTGGTTTCAGGCGGCTATACTTGCCGCCGTCCGGCGCGCCATTAGAGACGACAGGACGAAATGGGCAATGGCAGCGACCAAGCCGGCGCTGATCGCGGTGGATAGCTGTGGCGCGTAGAACTCCACGACG
>JBDSLV010000212.1:0-5667 GCA_039916205.1 Mesorhizobium sp.
AACCGCGCGGTCGCTTCAAACACCCTGATCGCGCCCAAAGGCGGCAGTTCAAAACTCATGACGCATCAATCCTCCTGATGCATGATACGCGACGTTCGATTGGAAACCAAGGCTGCATCGGCGCACAATCCTGCCATCAACCAAGCGCGAAAGGACATGGCCATGAGCACCACCGCACATCACACGACGTCTCGCCGTCTGATCCTCGACTTTTTCACCGCCCCCTTCCGGTCACGGTCGCGTCGGTTCGACCAACGCGCACTGTCGGATCATTTCAAGCGCGACATCGGCCTGCTCGATGGTCACGCGCCTTACGGTAGCATCCGCTGAGCGATTTTGGCGGAATTGCGGTTGGCGTCAACCAGACGCAGATGGAGAGAACCGATGAAAGTACCGACAAAGACTCTGGCGCAGAGCCGTCGGACGATTGATTCCTATGAGGACTACGCGCAAGAGTATGACGCGATTGTCGGGCATGTTCCCCACCCCAACGACCAGGCAGCGCTCAAGCGCGCCGCGGCGATGGCCGGTCCAGATGGCCGCATCCTGGAAATCGGGTCAGGACCGGGCCGCGACGCGGACTTTCTGGAGACGCTCGGCGTCAAGGTCCGTCGCACCGACGCAACGCGGCGCTTTCTCGAGCTGCAGGCCGCGCGCGGCAAAACAGGCGACCTCCTCAACGTGATCACCGACGAACTGGGCGGCCCTTACGACGCCGTCGTGGCACTGGCTGTCCTGATCCATATACCGCGCGACCAGATCGACCAGGTCCTGGCGAAAATCATGCAGTCCTTGCGGCCTGGCGGCGCCTTCGTGGTCTCGATGCGTGACGGCGCCGGGGGCGGCGATACAAGCGGCAAATACCACACTGTCGACTGGCGCAAGGACGACTTCGCGGCACGCATCGAGGGCGCAGGCATGGAGCTTCTCTCGCACGCGTTCCGCGTCGGCAGAAATGATCACGGATGGAACACCTTCCTGGCGACGAAGCCGTAGCGCCTGCCGCTTTTGTTCCCTTATTGTTCTTGATCAATGTGAAAATCTATGGTTGTCTCCGATGACATGCTCACGCCCCGGTCGCATCGGGCGTGAGCGAGCTGGCATCCGGGGGCAGGAAAAATGGTGGCGCGGGTTCGCACGGTCGCTTTCCAGGGCATCGAGGCGGTGCCGGTCGACGTGCAGGTGATGATCGCGCCCGGCAAGGTCAACATGCACATCGTTGGACTCGCCGACAAGGCGGTGGCCGAAAGCCGCGAGCGGGTGCAGGCGGCGCTGCATGCCTCGGGCCTGTCGATGCCGTCCAAGAAGGTCACCGTCAATCTGGCGCCCGCCGACCTGCCGAAGGAAGGCAGTCACTATGACCTGCCCATCGCGCTTGGCCTGATGGCGGCACTTGGCGCCATTCCGGGCGACATGCTGGCCAACTATGTCGTGTTGGGCGAATTGTCGCTCGACGGCACCATCGCCGCGGTTGCCGGTGCGTTGCCGGCGGCGATCGGTGCCAATGCCGAAGGCAAGGGCCTGATCTGCCCCTTCGCTTGTGGCCCGGAAGCCGCCTGGGCGGGACGGGACTTCGACATTCTGGCGCTCCGCAGCCTGATAGCAATCGCCAACCATTTTCGCGGCACGCAGGTGCTGTCGCGGCCGGAAGCCGGCGTCCATGCCTCGGCGCGCGACCTGCCTGACCTGTGCGACATCAAGGGCCAGGAAACCGCCAAGCGGGCACTGGAAGTGGCCGCCGCCGGCGGCCACAACCTTCTCATGGTCGGCCCGCCTGGATCGGGCAAGTCGATGCTGGCGCAGCGGCTGCCGTCGATCCTGCCGCCGCTGGCGCCGAAAGAACTTCTGGAAGTCTCGATGATCGCTTCCGTCGCGGGTGAGCTCGGCGAGGGCAAGTTGACCGACCGGCGGCCGTTCCGCGCGCCACACCATTCGGTATCGATGGCGGCGATGGTCGGCGGCGGTCTCAGGGCGCGGCCGGGCGAAGTGTCGCTTGCCCATCACGGCGTGCTGTTCCTCGACGAGTTTCCCGAATTCACACCGCAGACGCTCGATGCGCTGCGCCAGCCGCTGGAGACCGGCGACTGCATGATTGCCCGCGTCAACTACCGTGTCACCTATCCGGCCCGCATCCAGCTGGTCGCGGCGATGAACCCGTGCCGCTGCGGCATGGCCGGCGAGCCGGGCTATCGCTGCGTGCGCGGCGAACGTTGCCGCACCGACTATCAGGCGCGCATTTCCGGTCCGCTGCTCGACCGTATCGATCTGCGCATCGAAGTGCCGGCGGTTTCGGCCGGCGACCTGATCCGGCCTGACAAAGCTGAGAAGAGTGCCGACGTAGCGCTGCGCGTGGCGCGCGCCAGAAATATCCAGCGCGAACGCTTCGAACGGCTCGGCGTCACCACAGCCACCACCAACGCGCATTGCTCGCCGGCTGTCATCGAGACGATCGCCATGCCTGATGCCGCCGGCTTGTCCCTGCTTCGCGACGCCAGTGAGAAACTCGGCTTTTCCGCGCGTGCCTACCATCGCGTACTGAAAGTCGCGCGAACGCTGGCCGACCTCGACGGCAGCGAAACCGTCGGCCGCATCCATCTGGCCGAAGCGATCTCCTACCGCATGAGTTCGGAGCGGGTGGCGCAGGCGGCATAGAAACCATCGATCCGCGACATATCGATCCCGCACCGCCGAGAGCCGGTGCCGTGGCGTTGGTTCGTCCAGCTTGCCTCACTGATCGCAAAAAGGCTCGGGAAACAATCCGGAAACAACGTGCAACAGTGCGGAAAAACTAGCGAAAAGAACAGGTCGCATAGTTGACCCATGGCGGCTGGTGCCGCCGCGGGTGCCTTGAGGGAGGTAACCGGCGCTTGGCTATCCGATAGCCGCCGGAGGGGCGATGATGACCTATGACTATGCCGACACCTTGCTCTACATCAATGGGCGTTGGAGAGAAGGACAGCAGCCTGGTCTCCCGGTGATAGATCCGGCCACCGAGACACGCATCGGCACTTTCGCCAGGGCCAGCGAGAAGGACCTGGACGAAGCTGCTGCCGGCGCCGAGCGCGGGTTCTGGATATGGCGGCAGGTGAGTGCGTTTGAACGGCACCAGATACTGACACGGACGGCCGATCTGCTGCGCAAACGCATCGAACCGATCGCGCATCTCATGACGATGGAACAAGGAAAGCCGCTCGCCGAGTCTCGCGCCGAGACGGCGGCCGCCGCAGCCTTGATCGACTGGTTCGCGAATGCCGCCCATGGCGAAACGGAAAGCCGCCAAACGGCCGCGCAACTCGCGCCGGCCGGGCCGTTGGCGGCGTTCGTGGCATGGAGTTTTCCCCTCGGACAAGCCGCGCGCAAGGTGTCGGCGGCCCTGGCCAGCGGCTGCTCCGTCGTGCTGGCGGGGCCGGAGGCGGCGCCAGCCAGCTGCGCCGCGCTTGCCGTTGCCTTCGCCGATGCCGGCCTGCCCGCCGGGGTGCTGAACCTGGTGTACGGTCCCCAAGCGGAAGTCGCGCCATACCTGATCGCCCATCCGGCAATCGTGCAGGGCTCATACAGTGGCCCGGCGACGCTCGGAACGCGGCTGGTGGCACTGGCCAGCGCGCGCGGAAAGCGGCTTGTCCTGGAGCTCAGCGGGCATGCCCCGGCGATCGTCTTCGACGACGCCGAGGTTGATCTCGCGGTGAATTCGCTTTGCAAGGCGAAATTCCGAAATGCGGGCCAGGCGCGTTTCGCGCCTTCGCGCATTCTGGTTCAGGACTCCGTCTACGCCCGGTTCGTCGACGATTTCATCGAGGCGACCGCGAGGATCACGGTCGGAAACGGGTTTCAGGACGGCGTTGAGATGGGCCCCTTGACGGGCGAACACCGCATCAAGGCCGTGCAAGCGATGGTGTCCGATGCAATGGCCCGGTCGGCTACGGTGCTGGCCGGGGGGCATCGCAGGGGCAATTTTGGTTATTTCTTCTGGCCCACGGTCTTGACGGAGGCGACACCGGAAGCCCGCTTGATGAACGACGAACCCTTTGGACCGATCGCCGTGATAGGCCGCTTCGAGCGGTATGAAGCCGCCATCACTGAGGCAAACCGTCTTCGTCCCGGCCTGGCTCTATATGCATACACGACGTCGAAAACAGCGATCGGCGATCTCAGACGCGATATCGCCAGCGACGTGTTGTTTCTCAATCAGCACGACGGCCGGTCCCTCACGATGCCGTTTGGCGACATCAGTGGCGGCTTCGAGGACACCGACACGCTGGGAGGCTATGCCCAGGCGAGGCTGATAAACCAGTCCGCCTGACCAGACCCGCTGATTTGAGACATGGCGGCGGCTCGGCTGGCAATCAGTGGCCTTTTTTTCCTGCTCCGGAGAACTATTTCTGCCGCGCCTTCAACTCCAGCCGCCGCGCGTGCAGCACCGGCTCGGTGTAGCCGTTGGGCTGGACGCGGCCCTTGAAGACGAGGTCGCAGGCGGCCTGGAAGGCGATGGAACTGTCGAAGTCCGGCGCCATCGGCTGGTAGAGCGGATCGCCGACATTCTGGCGGTCGACGATGGTCGCCATACGCTGCAGGGAATCCAGCACCTGGATTTGCGAGCAGACGTCGTGGCGCAGCCAGTTGGCGATGTGCTGCGAGGAAATACGCAGCGTGGCGCGGTCTTCCATCAGGCCGACATCGTTGATGTCGGGCACTTTCGAACAGCCGACGCCCTGGTCGATCCAGCGCACGACATAGCCAAGAATGCCTTGCGCGTTGTTGTCGAGCTCGCGCTGGATCTCGTCGGGCGTCCAGTTCGGCCGCACGGCCACCGGCACCGACAGGATGTCGTCCAGCTTGGCCTTCGGGCGGCTCTTAAGCGCCGCCTGCACGGCGTGCACGTCGACCTTGTGGTAATGCGTGGCGTGCAGCGTCGCCGCTGTCGGCGACGGCACCCAGGCGGTGTTGGCGCCGGCCTTGGGGTGGGCGATCTTCTCGACCAGCATCGCCGCCATCAGGTCTGGCATCGCCCACATGCCCTTGCCGATCTGGGCGTGGCCGGCCAGGCCGCATTCCAGCCCGGTGTCGACATTCCAGGCTTCGTAGGCGGAAATCCACGCCGCCTGCTTCATGTCGCCCTTGCGGATCATCGGGCCGGCTTCCATCGAGGAGTGGATCTCGTCGCCAGTGCGGTCGAGGAAGCCGGTGTTGATGAACACAACCCGGTCCTTCGCCGCGCGGATCGCTTCCTTGAGGTTGACGGTGGTGCGCCGCTCCTCGTCCATGATGCCCATCTTGATGGTGTTTTTTTCCATGCCGAGCAGCGCTTCGACGCGATCGAAAATCTCGACGGCGAAGGCGACTTCTTCCGGCCCGTGCATCTTCGGCTTCACCACATACATCGAGCCGGCGCGGGAATTGGCGCGGCGCCCGTTCGGCCCGACATCATGCAGCGCGATCAGCGCCGTCAGCGCGGCGTCCATGATGCCTTCCGGCACCTCGTTGCCGTCACTATCAAGGATCGCCGGGTTGGTCATGAGGTGGCCGACATTGCGCACCAGCATCAGCGAACGGCCGGGCACTGTCAGCGTGCCACCGGCGGGCGCGGTATAAGTGCGATCCGGGTTGAGCTTGCGCACGAAGCTCTTGCCGCCCTTGGTGATCTCTTCCTTGAGGTCGCCCTTCATCAGG
>JBDSLV010000213.1:0-9432 GCA_039916205.1 Mesorhizobium sp.
GGCCTTTTCGGCGACTTCTTGTGCGGTTGCCATCGGCTAGTCCCTCAGGATCCGGGCGGCGTCTTGCGTGATGGCCACGCCGACGCTTTCACCCTCCGTGAAGCCGCACAATGCATTGCGGCTGTTCTGCTGGCGGACCGTGAGCAGGTCGCCTTCGTCAAGCCGCACCCGGATATGCGTGTCGGTGCCGAAATAGATGACCGTTTCGACCTTGCCCGAAAGCGCGCCCGCGCCGTTCACGGCCTTGGCATGCTCGGGCCTGATGACCAGTGTCACATCACCGTGCGGCTTCATTCCTGACGGGAACGTCGCCGAGATGGTCCGTCCCGATTTCAGCCTGACCTCTGCCTTGTCGTCGGCGACGCTCTCGACTTTCGCGGTGAGAAAGTTGGATTCACCGATGAAGTCGGCGACGAAACGATCGGCTGGCTTGTCGTAGATGTCGTGCGGCGAGCCGACCTGCAGGATCTTGCCCGATGACATCACCGCGATGCGGTCCGACATCGTCAGCGCTTCTTCCTGGTCATGGGTGACGAAGATGAAGGTGATGCCGGTCTCATGCTGCAGCCGCTTCAACTCGATCTGCATTTCCTTGCGCAGCTTGTAGTCGAGCGCTGAAAGCGGCTCATCGAGCAGCAGCACCTTCGGCTGCGGCGCCAGCGCGCGGGCCAGTGCCACGCGCTGCTGCTGGCCGCCGGAGATCTGGCTGGTGCGGCGATTGGAAAGCGCCTCCATCTTGACCAGCTTCAGCATCTCGGCGACGCGCGCCTTGACCTCGGCCTTCGGCTTGCCCAGCATTTCCAGGCCGAAGCCGATATTGTCGGCGACCGTCATGTGCGGGAACAGGGCGTAGGACTGGAAGACGGTGTTGACCGGCCGTTTGAAGGGCGGCAGCGGTGCGATGTCCTGGCCATAGAGCAGGATTTCGCCAGCGGTTGGAAAGTCGAAGCCGGCGATCAGCCGCAAAAGCGTGGTCTTGCCGCAGCCGGATGGTCCAAGCAGGGTGAAGAACTCGTTCTCGCGGATCGACACCGAGACCGTGTCGAGGGCCGCGACCTGCCCATCGCCGCCGCCGAACACCTTGCGGACGCCGCGAACTTCGATTGCATTTCTACCCGGTTGATCCGGCACGATATGCTCCGTTGTTGATATCTTGCTTGCACGCCCGGTCAACCGTGCGCGTCAAAATGGCCGGCGGCGCTATTGGCTCCGGCGGCGAGCCATCATTGAGCCTGATAGGTGATCCGGCCGCCGCAGATGGTGGTGACGGGCCGCACCTTGTGCAGCACTTCCGGCGCGGTTGCCTCGATGTCGGCCGAAAGCACGACCAGATCGGCCATATAACCCGGCTTCAGCTTGCCCTTGCGGTGCTCGGTGAACTCGGCATAGGCGCCTTCAATCGTATAGGCGGCGAGCGCCTCCATCAGCGAGAAGCTCTGTTCGGGATTGCCCTCTGCCCACGGCTTGCGCAACACCGCCGCCTGGATACCCAGGATCGGGTCGATCGGCGACACCGGCCAGTCAGATGCAAAGACGACATGCGCGCCGGTATTCTTCATGGTGCGCCAGGCGTAGCTCAACGGCCAACGGTCCTTGCCGATGCGCGACACGGTCGGCTCCAGCGGAAAACCCATGGTGCCGGGCGGATGCGGCGGCTGCATCGAGGCGATGACGCCAAGCGCGGCGAAACGCGGTATGTCGGCGCGCGTGATCACTTCGACATGCTCGACGCGGTGGCGGCTGTCGCGCGTGCCATTGGCCGTCCGTGCCGCCTGATAGCCGTCGAGCACGGAGCGCACAGCGCCATCGCCGATCGCGTGCACCGCGATCTGCAAGCCGCGCCGGTCGGCCTCGACAGCCACGGCATCGAACTTTTCCTGCGAAAACAGCGGCTCACCCGTCCAGTCGGGGCGGTCGGCATAAGGCTCGACCATGACCGCCGTCCAGCTGTCCATGACACCGTCCATGAACACCTTGACCATCCCGGAAGAGAGCCATTCGGATTTGTAGCGCTTGGCCATGAGCGATGCCTTTTCGAGCGCATCGACGGCCATGAAATTCTTGAAGTGAAACGGTATCTGCGTCCTGCAGAGCAGCCCGCCCTCGGCTTCGATCAGCGAAAGCAGTTCGAGCTGATAGAGATTGCCATCCATGTTCTGGATCGAGGTGATGCCGTGCCTGGCGCACCAGTCGAGACCACGCTTCATGATCATGCAATCGGCGGCCAGTTCGGCGGTGCTCGGCTTGGTGCCCGGTTCGCCGCCCGTCGAAATGCCGAGGTGGACACGTGCCTCTCCGGAGAGTTCCATCAACGGCCCGAAGGCTTCGTTCTCGCGCAGTTCGCCATTGGCCAGCCCATCCTCGCCCATGACAATTTCATTGCCGGGTCCAAGCGTCTTGCCGCGAAGCAGGCCACCCATCTCCAGGGCTTTGGTGTTTGCCCACATTGTATGATGGTCGGCCGCCGCCATGACGAAAGGCCGGTCCGGCACTATCTGGTCGAGATGATGCCGCGTGATCCGGTCATCGACGGAAAGAACGGCATAGTCGGCGCCCTGCGCTTGCAGAAAGGCCGCGTGCGGGCGCTTGTCGGCATAATCCCGCACCGCGCTGCGCAGCGCATCGAAACCCTTCACGCCTCCCAGTTGCAGATGGTCGAGTTCCGCACCACCGGGGAAAAGATGCATATGCGATTCGATGAAACCAGGTACGACCGAGCCGCCGCCGGCGTCGACAACACGTGTCTCAGGCCCCTTCCATTCGAGAATGGCCGCGCGGCTGCCGATCGCAACGATCTCACCGTGACTGATGGCGATGGCGTCGGCCCGTGGCGCATCGGCGTCCATGGTCAGGATGCTGGCGTTCTCGACAATAAGATCGGCTTTCCCTGACATCAGGTCCGCCCGAAACAGGTTGTGACGTGAAAATAGTTGCGCGGCATGTGACGCTGTTCCTCCGGCTTGTTCCCTGGCCGGACGTCCTTTCTGCGAGGATTTTCCAGCAACCTATCGATCGATAGGCAAGCGTATAGCAGTCGCGCGCGGGCTCGTAAAGGTGTAACCTATCGATAGATAGGCAGAGTTCACCCTTCAGGGATATTCAAGGAGACGAACGTGGACACCTACCCCGAAAGGCCACTCGAGAGCGTCGTGGAGGGTTCGACCCCGGACCTTATCCTGGCCGCAGCAGGCCGCTTGTTCACGGCCAAGGGCTTTCATGGCACATCGACCAGGGAAATCGCTTTGGCGGTCGGCATCCGCCAGCCGTCATTGTTCCACCACTTCCCGTCCAAGACGGCGATCGCCCAGTATCTGCTGGAATATGACCGCCTACGGTCACCGTTTCTCATGGGACGGATGGAACTGGAGGGCGAGCGCCCGGCTGTGCGGATCTATCAGTCGCTTCGCGGCGAGGCCGTGGTTATCACCACCAGCCGCTACGAGTTGCAGGGATTGTATCTGACGGAGGTGCTTCAGGAGCCGGACTTCGTTTTCTGGAAGACGGAATATGACCGCGCGCTGGCGTCCGTACGCGCCCTGATGATTACCGGCGTGGAGAGCGGCGATTTCATCGAACACGATGCGGCCTTGGCCACGCAACTCTTCGACGCCATGCTTACCCGCGTGATCCGATGGAACAAGAACCGCGAACATGACGCGGCCCCGGATGCGATCGCCACATTGCTGCTGCGCGCCGTGCTGCGAAATCCGGATACGGTTGCTGAAATCCGGCAGGCCGCCGACCAGGCCCTGGCGAAATTCTGATCCAGCCTGGAGAACCGGCGGCGCGCAAAGCTCGGCCGGGAGCGGCGCCGGCATTCAGCGACAGCGCGGTTCCTGGGCTGAGATTCTCAGTCGAGAAACTTGATCTTCTTGAACGCCATCATCTCGCCCATGACGTTACCGCTGTCGTCGACCTGCTGCCCTTGCCCGACGGTGACGGTGATGCGTTTGCCCTTGTAGCGGGACGGCATCGCGGTTTGCTCGTTCCAGCTTTCGCATTCAGGTGCGGCGCACAGGCCAACCTGCTCCGCCTTCTTGCGGTCGACGATGGTCAGGTAGCAATTGTCACCACATTCGAAACCGCGAATGGTGCCGGTGATGGTCATGTCCTTGGAAAAGGACGGACCGGATTGGATGAGCAAGGAGGCTGAGGCTGCGAGAGCCAGGACGAGACAATGCGATTTTTGTTTCATGCCGACAAACTGCGGCAACATGCGGCAACGCACAAGCATCTGATCCCAATCAATTCCCGCACTGCAGACCAAATCTCGGATCCTTGCGTCCTATGCCGCGGCGTTGAGCTTGGGATCTGTCAGAACTCCGGTCCCGTCACACGCGGTGCAGGCAACGGTCTTGCCCGGACATCCGGTCTGATGGGTGCCTTGCGGACAACAATGGCCTTTTGAGGCAGACCATCTGCAACAATCAAAAACTCTCCCGCCGCCATGGCAGCGCGAGCAAATAGTCTCCACTGGAGCCATCTCAACTTTACCCAAACCCGGATCCGCGTTTCACGCGAATGCACTACCCCACACGCCAAGTACCAGACGCCGTCGCGCGTTCAAGCATGGCTGCCTGACTTTAATTGGGTGTATGCGGACCGCCCGTGAGAGCGCATAGCCATGGGTCGCTGTCAGTGTGCTCAATCAACCTACGGTCGCCTTGGCGCTGAGCTCCTGCGGTTCCGGCTGACGTAAGGGCGCTGTTGGCTGGCGTTCCTTTTTTTCAGGAGGGCCGAAGTGAAGCAGCATATTGGCAATCTGGGCGTCGTTGCCGCTGCCCTCGACATTGGCCAGGTAGAGTGCCGAATCCTGCGTCCCTTTCCAGGGGATCACCCGCCATTTCGCGCTTGCCTTGCGGTACGTGCTGCCGGCGCGGCGTCCCATCCAAAACAACCATACATCGTCCGCGTTCGGGCACAGCCTCTGAAACTCAGCCTCGTCCACGACCTCTGATGCCAGCGACCCGGGCGTGTAAAGCACGCCGCCGACCCCGGTTGGAAAGAGCATGTCATCATCGCCGGGAACATCCATTGTCCAGTTCCGATATGGCTTGATCAGGCCGCTCTCATCGACCGTGATCGAATGCGCCCGGTGGCAAACAACGGTCTTCTCGCCCGCATGCGCGACGAGCTCGGCAAGCCAGGTTGCCGCGTAGTAGACGTCATCATCCGCCGTGACGATTGAGGCGCCGGGAAACTCGATCAACGCCGGATAGATCTTCTTGTAGGACCTGATGTCCTTGCAGAGGCGGATCTCAAGCCCGTCGGAGGTGAGGCTCAGCACATCGTCCGGAAGCAACGCATGGTCCTTGGCGGCCACCCACAAGATGGTTCTGTCGGCTTGAACAGTCTGGGACAGCAGGCATTTCAGGGTCAGTGCCAATGTCTCGAACCTGGGCGGATAGGACGTCAGCGATACGATCAGTTCCTCGTTCAAACCGCTGGGCTGGCCTTTCCGTCTGGTGGCCCACCTGACTGTGATTTTCAGAAGCGCGACATATCTCGCTATCGTTTCGAAAGCGTTGGGCAAGTATTTCGCGGCGCGCCACTCGATGGCATGACGAAGCCGGTCAAGGAGGCGGCTTGGCAGGCCACCGCGGCTTCCGAGGAACCATGGCGCTAAAGCCGGCGACCGTCGCAAAAGCATGTAGATCGCAAAGGGCACCAGCACCGCGACAAGCACAATAAGCGGCTCATTTTCTATCCCCATCTCGCGCAGCGAAAAATGGAAGAACTGGTGCAGGAACATGATCACCAGCGACGCCTCGCCCAGCATTGCCAGCGGTTGGGTGATTATGCGTGAGGATTGAAGCGATCGCACGAGGAGCAAAAGCCCGGAGGCTATCGCCAGCGCGATCACAAGACCAAGCAAAGGCGGGCCGAAAATCGAGGACTTCATGTTGAGCTGAATGTCAGTGCCGGAATTGACGCCAACCACAGCCGCGATCGCGACAGCGCCAAGAAACAAGGCCGTCGCCGCGGGGCCGAAATTCCTTTCCCGCACAAGGTTTCCGAACCAGTAGCATGTGAGGGCAAAGGGGACGGCTGCTATCGCCAACGGGGAGAAATTCAGCGGCCATCTGTCCTGGATGATGTAGGCGAGAGCTGTTGAGGCCGCGACGAACGAGATCATTCTCGGCGTCAGCGGCCCTTTGGCCCAGAACGCCACTTCGTTGTAAATCACCTGCGTGAAAAACAGGCATGTCACGAACCAGAAAACGCCGAAGTCCTTGGTTAGGTACATTCCGCCAAGAATGTCGTTCGTCACCATCTGCCTGAGTTCCCATGGCGCCGGCGTGCTGCCCAGGAGGACCCGTTTGAAAATGACGGCGGCCGTCAGAACCGCAAGGAACAGGACGTAGGGCACCGCGAGACTTGCGACCTTCTTCCAGAAGAATTCGCCACGCTCCATGGGCTTGAACACATATCCGGAAATGACGAGGAACAGCGGCATGTGGAAAAGAAACACCGCATTCGTGAAACTGGCATTCCAAGAGCCCGCGCCCTCGCCCGCGGTGTGTGCCGCCACAACAAACAGGATTCCGACACCTTTGGCGGCGTCGAGCCAGATTTCCCTCTTTGCCATCGCGCGCTCCTATTTGGTGCCGCAAAGGCTAGACCATCCCCTTCGCTGTCGCAATAAAACATTGTGCAACGCACAATAGGAGTCGGCGTGATCGCTCGGCTGTGTTCTCACCGGTGCGCAAGCACAGGCATGATGACATAGCTCGTTTGACCGTCATTCTGACGGTTTTCGCCACCCGATGCTAAGCATTTGATTTACTTGGTACGCCCAAGGGGAATCGAACCCCTGTTCCCGCCGTGAGAGGGCGGTGTCCTGACCGCTAGACGATGGGCGCGTTCAAGAACCGGCGATATAGGCTGACGCCTGGGAAAAAGCAACCGGGATTGAGCAGCTTTCCCACATCGGGGAAAATCAAGTCTCAAGCCTACCGTTTCGGCTCGATCAGGTCCCAGAGATTGCCATGGAGGTCGGCGAAAACCGCCACCGTGCCGTAGGGTTCGTGGCGCGGCGCTTCACGGAACTCGACGCCGTTGCCGAGCATCGCCGTGTGGTCGCGGGCAAAGTCGTCGGTTTCGAGAAACAGGAAAACCCGGCCGCCGGTCTGGTCGCCGATGCGGCTCTCTTGCGCCCCGTCGGATGCCTCGGCCAGCAGCAGCCTCGCGCCCTGTCCGCCCATGGGCGTGACCGTGACCCAGCGCTTGCCGCCGCCGAGATCGACATCCTCTGCCAGCGCGAAACCCAGCTTCTCGACGTACCAGGCAATCGCCTCGTCATAATTCCTGACGACCAGCGCTACGGTCGCGACACGGCGGTGTTCGGTAAAGCCGGTCATGTCTGACGAGCCCTATTTGTTGCGGATGGCAAAGCGGCCGATCATGCGGCCCTCGCCTATGTCATAGACGAAGATCGTCCGGCCGCCGTCGGCAAGTTCGGCATCGATGGAGACACGATTGCCCGACAGCGACTGGCTGATCACCTTGGCGCCGACCGGCAACACGATGTCACCGCTGATCGGCTCGCCAGCGGGAACCTGGATGTCGCCAGCCAGCGGCGGGTTCGAACGCGGCGCGTTGCGGGCTTTGTAGACAATGGCGCCAATCACCACCATAAGGGCGAGGAACAGCAGGCCAAGATTGATGACCATGAAGCGGATGAGTTTGCCGCGCACCTTGTCGACTTCAGGGTCGAGCGGCTTTTCCTGACCTTCCTCGGCTAACAGGTCTTCCTTGGCCATGGCAAAACATTCCGGAACGATTTTCGATGAGCGCTCATAACGAAGACACCCCAGAATTGATAGGGGACCGATTCACAGGGACGGGATCGATCGTGCTGGAAGCGCGCGCCGACGCCGCTGGCCAGCGCCTTGACCAATGGCTGGCCGCTCAACTTGGTCCCGACATGTCGCGCAGCCGTGTGCAGATGCTGATCAAGCAGGGCGCCGTCACCGTCGGCGGCAAGATCATCGACGAAGCCAAGCGCAAGATGATTGCCGGCGACAGCGTCTCGGTCGTCATGCCGGAGCCGGAACCCGCCGAGCCGCAAGGCGAGAACATCACGCTCGACGTGCTTTATGAGGACGACGAGCTGATCGTCATCAACAAACCGGCCGGACTTGTCGTGCATCCCGGCGCCGGCAACTGGACCGGAACATTGGTCAACGCGCTGATCCACCATTGCGGCGACAGCCTGTCCGGCATCGGCGGCGTGCGGCGCCCTGGCATCGTTCACCGGCTAGACAAGGAGACCAGCGGCGTCATGGTCGTGGCCAAGACCGACCGGGCTCATAAGGCGCTGTCGGAAGCCTTTGCCGATCACGGCCTGACTGGCGATCTCGAACGCGCCTATCAGGCGCTCGTGTGGGGCATTCCGCAGAGGCCTTCGGGCACGGTCGACGCGCCGCTCGGCCGCGCCGCCGACCGGGTGCGCCGCGCCGTGGTGCCGGCGGGCCGCGACGACGCCCGCCACGCCATCACCCATTTCACCGTTCAGGAACGTTTCGGCGAGGCGCAGCAGGCATTCGCCACCGCAAGCCTCGTCGAATGCCGGCTGGAGACCGGGCGCACCCACCAGATCCGGGTCCACATGGCCCATATCGGCCACCCCGTGATTGGCGACCCCGACTACGGCCAGGCGTTCCGCACCAAGGCCAATCGGCTGCCCGAACCGCTGAAAGCCCTGGTCAAGGCATTCCCACGGCAAGCTTTGCATGCCCGCCTCCTTGCATTCCGTCACCCGGCTACCCATCTGACGATGAGGTTCGAAGCGCCTATACCGGGGGACATGGAGGAACTCGTAAGCGGTTTCCGCGAGCTCTGAACCTGCCACATTAAAACCTGACCGGCATTGTTCACTTCAACGTGACACACTGTTTCGTGTTGAACAAACGTCTGTCTTTTCTGGTTTTGTTCCTGTATAAATCAGGCGTTGCGGATGAGCCTTCGGGCATCCGCGTCACATGCCCGCCGCGTTTCGGGGGCATCACTCTAATAGAGAGGGGGCGCTATCATGGCCCAGTCATTACCCAGTATTGTTTCCGGCGAAGGCGGCCTCAGCCGCTATCTGGAAGAAATCCGCCGCTTTCCCATGCTTCAGCCGCAGGAAGAGTACATGCTCGCCAAGCGTTACGCCGAGCATGAAGACACGTCCGCCGCGCACAAGCTCGTCACCAGCCACCTCAGGCTCGTTGCCAAGATCGCCATGGGCTATCGCGGCTACGGCCTGCCGATCGGCGAAGTGATCTCGGAAGGCAATGTCGGCCTGATGCAGGCCGTCAAGAAATTCGAACCGGAGCGCGGCTTCCGCCTCGCGACCTATGCCATGTGGTGGATCAAGGCCTCGATCCAGGAGTACATCCTGCGCTCGTGGAGCCTGGTCAAGATGGGCACGACCGCCAACCAGAAGCG
>JBDSLV010000214.1:0-4888 GCA_039916205.1 Mesorhizobium sp.
GCCAGCTTGCTGACGCGCCGCGACAGCTCGTCCTCCATGGTGAAGGCCTTGACGACGGTGATGCCCTGCGTCGCCTCCTGCATGGCGCCGATCAGCCGCGAGTTGATCTGCACCGATTCCCGCGTGATGCGCCGCACCCGGCGCATCAGGTAGCTGACGGTATAGATCAGCGGCGGCCCGCTCAGCAGCGCCATGGCCGAAAGCAACGGGTCCTGCCAGATCATGACGCCAAGCAGAGCGATCAGCGACACGGCGTCGCGCGCGATCGATGTCAGCGTCATCGACAGAAGATCGCGGATGCCGTTGACGTTCTCGTTGACCTGCGCGGCCAGCCGGCCCGAACGCGTGTCGTTGAAGAAGCCGACGCCGAGCTTCATCAGGTGGCCGAAGATGCGCCTCTGGTAGCGTGCGACCAGGTTGTTGCCGATCTTGGCCAGGGTCACCGCCTGGCCATAGCCGGCAAGGCCACGCAGGATGAAAGCACCCAGGATCGCCGCACAGATCCACGGGATCAGGTCGCCGCGCCGCTCATAGAAGATCTCGTTGACGACATCCTTCATGATCCAGGCGGTGAAGGCGGTCGTACCCGCCACAACCGCCAGGCAGAGGATGGCGAAAACATAGGACGCGCGGTATTCGCGGCTGTTCTCGGTGACGATGCGGCGGACCACCGCCACGATCTCACCCGCCCGGGGCTTCTGCTGGTTTGAAGTCTGAAGGGTCAAATCGGGAGCGCTTCGTGGTTTCCGCTTCGTCAGGCAGGCTGAATCTGGCCCCCCTCTTAGCGCCATGAGACCGGCTTGCCTATGCCTTGGGATGACTAACTTCGTCGCGCCAGCGCCGGCCGGCTGTCTGAACGCCGAACAGCGAAGGGTTCCGGGCATAGGCCGCGAGGCCGAGAAGCGCCGCCAGCGGATGGGTGATGACATAGACCGGCATGGTGCGCATCAGTTCGCTGTGCGGCGCCTTGTCCTCGAACGCGGCGCGGAAATTGCCGGCCTTCAGCGCCGGCACGATTTTCTGCGCGATGCCGCCAGTGAGGAACACGCCGCCCCGGCTCATGAACACCAGCGCAAGATCACCGGCGGTGCGGCCAAGGCAAGTGACGAACAGCTCCAGCGCCTCTTCCGCAACCGGATCGGTCTTCGCCAGGGCAGCAGCGGTGACTTCCGCCGGGGTGGTAAAAGGCGACGGCTTGCCGTCGACCTTGGCCACCGCCCGGTAGACGTTGACCAGGCCGCGCCCGCACAGGATCTGTTCGCCCGAAATACGGCCTTCAAGCTTTTCGATATGCGGAAAAACCGCGAAATCGCGCGGCGTGCGCGGGCCGATGTCCATATGGCCGCCTTCGCCCGGCACCGGAATCCAGTGGTTCAAGGCATAGACCAGTCCGGCGACGCCGAGGCCCGTTCCGGGCCCGAGCACGACCCGGCCGGCATTGGGCTCCGGCGTGCCGCCGCCGATCTTTTCCATATGCTCTTCGCCGAGCGCGACGACGGCCAGCGCCTGCGCCTCGAAATCATTGAGCACGACGATGTCGCTCAAGCCCAGGTTGGCGAACATCTGCCTCGGCTTGACGACCCAGGGGCAGTTGGTGAGTTCGATTTCGTCGCCGTCGACCGGGCCGGCCACGGCCAGCACGGCGGAATTCGGCCGCACCGACGAGCGGTCGAGCACCGCCGCCTGGATCGCGTCGTCGATGGTGTTGTAGTTGGCGGTCTGGACGATCATCGGCTCGCCGGCCTCTGAATTGGCGTCGAGCACGATCGAGAACCGCGCATTGGTACCGCCAATGTCGCCGATCAGGATCGGGAACTGCAACAAAGTGTCGTTGTCGCCTGTGCTTGGCATGCTTTGTCTGTCCCCGGACATCGACGGCCTCTCGCCGTTCACCCGTTGACTAGCGCATGAGTTTGAAAAGGGAAATCGGTTTTCGAACCTGCGCGACGCAGAAACAGGTTCTGCGGCCAAATGGCCACGATTTCCTCAAAACCAGAACTCTAAACCGGTTCAAGGGCCGATAAATGCCCGAGAATCAGTTTCCGGGCCGTGGCCTCGGCACCGGCACGCCGATCTCCGGGGTGGCGGTGAAGGCATTGAGCGAGGACGGCAAGGTGTTCGCGCCGCTGGCCGTGGTTGCCGCCGGCGCGGGCTCTGTCTCCAGCGCCGGCGCCGCCGCGACCGGCACGCCGCCGCCCCGATAGGTGGCGGCTTCGGCCGTTACCGGACCCGGCGCATCGAGGACGGCCCGGCACTCCTTGGGCAGGTTGGCCATCGTCATCACATCGCGGGCCTTCGGCGCATCCGGGTTCTTGTTGGGGCGCCATGGCTCCTCGGTGAACCACCAGGCCAGCGGCTTGCCGCAGCCGTCATCCGCCGGAGTGGCTTCCTGTCCCTTGCAGTTGGGCGAGCCCGACTGGCAGCCGATGCGCATATGGAAATGATAGTCATGGCCCCAGAACGGCCGGATCTTGCGCAGCCAAGTGCGATCGCCTTTGACGGTGTCGCAGAGCTTCTTCTTGATGCCTGGGTTGACCAGAATGCGCTCGACCTCGGGGTAGCTCGCCGCCTGCCTGAGCAGCCGCGTGTGCGCCGATGTCCACAGCGCATCCTTCACCAGGTGCGTCTTCTCATCGACCATCAAGGTGGCGCTTATCGATTCGCGCTGCGCCATCGACAGCGGGCGGCTCGGCATCGGCGTCAGCCAGATGTCAGCGTCAAGACCGATCTGGTGCGAGGCATGGCCGGTCAGCATCGGCCCGCCGCGCGGCTGCGCGATGTCGCCGATCAACAGGCCTGGCCAACCGTCGGCGACCGCATCGCGCGACAGTTTTTCGATCAGCGCGATCATCGCCGGGTGGCCCCAGCGGCGGTTGCGCGAAGGCCGCATCACTTCCCAGGTCGGGCCATCCATGGGGATGGCGACGCCGCCGGCGAAACAGCCCTTGGAATAGAACCCGATCGATTGCGCGGATGTCGCAGCCGGCAGTTTCTCGGCGCCGAACAGGTCCTTGGCCCGTTCCTCGGCCGATGCCGGCTGCACGGCCAGCGCGAGCAGGCCAAGCGCTGCCGCCAGAAGCCCGTTCCTGCCCGGGCGCGATCGCGTCAATGACTTCATGAAACCCCACCCCTCCGCATCCAAGGCTCCGAATCATACCATGCAACGCACGACAGTTCGATCAAGAGCGCTTCATCGGACTGCGCGGCTCGCCATCGCGCCAGCCGCCGCTTGCCCACATGTCATCGAAGGCGACGCGGTAGTCGGGAAAGCGAAAATGATAGCCCGCCGCCTTGATCGCCGCGTTGCCGACACGCTTGTTCTCGCCATAGAAGGACCGCGCCATGGGCGAAAGTTGGGCAGCGACGAAAGGAATTTCCGCCGGCGGCTCCATGCCCATCAGCACAGCGGCGTAGGTGACGACATCCTGCGGCGGCGCCGGCAGGTCGTCGGTGACGTTGAAGATGCCGCTTGTATTGCCTTTGATCAGCTGCCAGAGAGCGCCCGCGATGTCGTCGCAATGGATGCGGTTGAACACCTGGTCTGGCTTGACCAGCCGCCGCGCGGTGCCGTTTTCCAGGTTGACCAGCGCATTGCGGCCCGGCCCGTAGATGCCGGACAGGCGCAGGACCGCCACCGGCCGGCCGATAGCCTGCCCCAGCTTCAGCCATTCCTGCTCGGCCGCGACGCGCATGACCGAGCGTTTCGACACCGGCCGGCATGCGGCCGTCTCGTCGACCCACGCGCCGCCATGGTCGCCATAGACGCCGACGGTTGAGAGATAGCTGATCCATTCGAGCGCAGGCATCCCGGCCACAATCGCTTCGCGCGCGGCATTCAGCACCGGATCGCCAGCCTCGTCAGGGGCGATGGAAATCACCAGATGAGTGGTTTTGCGCAGCGCATCGCCGATCTCGTCGCTCAGCGCGCCATCGAAAAGCATCGGCGCGATGCCGGCTTGGCGCAAGGCCTCGAACTTGTCGGGCGAGCGCGTTGTGCCACAGATGGCGTTGCCCGTCTGCGCATTGGCGCGGGCAAAGGCCTTGCCGGAATAGCCGGCACCGAAGATGAAGATGTGCTTGTCACTCATGCATACGCCCCGACTGGATCTGGTTTCGGCAGCGCCAGCCGCCATTCATCGCGCACGGCCTCGTCGCGCTCCGTTTTCAGCCCGCCTGCCGCGCTCTCGCTGAATTCGGTGCCCGGGACAAGCCGTGACAGCGCCCATATCGCAGCACCGCGCACCAAAGGCGAGCCGTCCTGAAGCAAGGCGCGCACATCAGGGACAAGCAAGGCTTCCGCGGAATTGCCTGCGGCAATCAGCACGTTGCGGACGAAACGGTCGCGGCCGATGCGCTTGACCGGCGAACCGGAGAAAAAAGCCCGAAAGGCCGCATCGTCGAGGCGCAACAGTTCCGACAGCGCCGGCTCGCGCAAATCGTCGCGCGCGGCAAGCTTTGCCTCGGAAGCGGCTTGCGCGAACTTGTTCCACGGGCACGCGGCGAGGCAATCGTCGCAGCCATAGATGCGGTTGCCGATCTTTTGGCGGAATTCGTGCGGGATCGGCCCCTTGTTCTCGATGGTGAGATAGGAAATGCAGCGCCGCGCATCGAGCCGGTAGGGCGCTGGAAATGCATCGGTCGGACAGGCATCGAGGCAGGCGCGGCAGGAGCCGCAATGGTCGGCCTCCCTGGTGTCGGGCGCAATTTCGGCGGTGGTGAAGATGGTGCCGAGAAACAGCCAGGAACCATGCTCGCGGCTAACCAGGTTGGTGTGCTTGCCTTGCCAGCCGAGCCCCGCCGCCTCAGCCAGCGGCTTCTCCATCACTGGTGCTGTATCGACGAACACCTTCAGGTCCACGTCCTTCACCTCGGCGACCAGCCAGCGCGC
>JBDSLV010000215.1:0-20280 GCA_039916205.1 Mesorhizobium sp.
GCCAGGGTCTCCTCGTAGAGGTCACGGCAAACGTCGAGCAATGGCAAGGCAATTCCACCCTGCCGCGCGGCCTCGGCAATGAGATTGCCGTTCTTCAGCACATCAGCGATCGCGGCATGCGGAGAGAAATCTCGCTTGACCAGTTTGGGCGCCTTGAGACGGGAAATATCGCTCGCCATCTGTCCGGCCGCGAGCACCTCGACGAGTTGATCCAGGTCCAGTTCGCTTTGCTTGGCGAAGTGTATCGCCTCCGACAGGCCGGTGACCGTCGCCAGCAAGAAGGTGTTCACCGCCAGCTTCATCAGAAGCGCCTTCGGCACCGCGCCGCAGACGATGGATGTCTTGCACATGGATGCCAGGATGGGTTCAAGCCCCGATATCGCCGAGGGTTGGCCGGCGACCATTGCAATCAGTTGGCCGGCTTCGGCCGGTTTGCGCGAGCCGGACACGGGGGCTTCCACATAGGAGCCGCCCGCCGCTGTGATTTCCTTGTCCAATTCGAGCGAGTAGCGCGGGGAGGTTGTTCCCATGTGGATGATCACGTGGTTCGCAACGCGTGTCGTGAATGTTGGGCCGGATCGATCAAGCACAGAATCGATTGCCTGATCATCGGCCAGCATCAGGATCACGGTCTCGGTCGAGGCGAACAGTTCGTCCAGGTTTTCGGCAACGCTGGCGCCGGCCTGCTGTAGCGGCATGGTTTTTTCGACAGACCTGTTCCAGACGGTCAGTGGCCTTGCCTTGACCAGATTCAGCGCCATCGCCGTACCCATGGAGCCGAGGCCGACGAAGCCAATGCGCGGAGTCTGAGCCATGGATCGACCTCTTTGGGGATTGGCAAGTGACGGTGTGGTGACGTCACCAGAGCGATTGCGTCGACCCTTGGTCGCGCGAACCAGGATTAAATTGGCAGCGCCCAAAGACGATGCCAACGGACAATCTCTCGATCCGCATGAGCAGCTTTCACTTGTCGCGGCAAAGCAATCGGGCGGAATAAAAGAACCGGGTGCTGCCTCCAAACCGTCGGCATTCGACATCTGTGGATCCCGTCCGCATGGCTGAACAATTGGAAATCCAGGAGACTGATCCGGGTTCGCCTGGCGATCGCTGTGGCAAGCGTGTCGCCGTTCGTGAGTTGCTGGGTTCGGAGCAGCAAGCGTGCGACGCGTTTTTTGGGCAGCTGCACTGGTCCGACGTCAGGTGGAGGTTTGGCGGGCCGAGAACTTCCGGCGATTGCTTGCTTCCGCGTCACGACAGGGCCGGCCGAAGCCTCGCCTTCGCAGCCTGCCGCAAGGCGGACGACATCCTGGGTGTCATCAACGTCGAATACATTGGCGTCGGCACCGCGGAGGTTGGGCTGATCGTCAGATCGGATCTCAAGAGCCGAGGGGTTGGATCCTTGCTGCTTTCACATGTCATGGAATGGTCGCGGACCAGCGGGCTCAAACAGCTGATCGGTCACATCATGATCGACAACAAGGCGATGCTTCGCCTTGCCTACGCGGCAGGGTTCAGGTGCGTTGGCGGGAATGAGACTCTGGTCGAGATGATCTGGCCTGCCCCTTCTGCTGCTTGATCGGCGGCCCTACTCTTGGCAATAGACCGGGGTGTTCGGAACTAACCTGAATTCGCGTATGCTGGGATCAGGTCAAACGCGCAACTTGGATGATCCAATGGAGACATGGAAGCCAGATATCGAAGAGGGGCTGGGGCCCCTCTACGAGCGCATTGCTGATGCAATAGAGCGGGATATCCAGGGCAGCCGCCTGGCTCCGGGAACACGCCTGCCTCCGCATCGCGACCTGGCACAGACGCTCTCTGTCAGCATCGGTACCGTGACGAAGGCTTACGGCGAAGCGGAGCGCCGAGGCCTTCTGTCTTCGCAGGTCGGTCGGGGATCGTTCATTACCGCCGCCGCTGCGGAAGGGCTCATCTTCGCGCATGCCGAACCAATCGACCTGGCTCACAATTTTCCTCCGGTAGGATCGACGCCACGGCATTTGGCGGACGCATTGGGGCGGCTTTGGCGGCACCAGGACTTTGCGGCGACGAGCCGCTACACGGCGGCGGAAGGCCTCGAGAGTGCGCGCAAAGCCGCCAGCCGATGGTTTCATCGCCGGCTGGAACTCCGTGACCCCTCACCGGGTAGATTGATCCAGACGAATGGCGGGCAGCACGCGCTCTCGCTGCTCCTGGGAACGATGTGCCGATCAGGCGATACCGTATTGTGCGAAGCGGCGACTTTCCATGGTTTGAAGCTGATCGCCAGGACCGAAAACCTCAAGCTGGAAGGCGTCCGCCTCGACGCCGACGGTCTGGTTCCGGACTGGCTCGACAAGGCCGCCGCCGCGACCGGAAGCAAGGTCCTTTACACGATACCGACTCTGCAGAATCCCACCGCGATCACCATGTCGACCGGTCGACGCCTGGAAATCGCCGAAGTCGCCCGACGCCATAACCTGTTGATAATCGAGGACGATGCGTATCGGGCTATCGCTGGTCGCGACAGCATGCCCCCGGCGCTTGCCGACCTTGCACCAGAGAGAACATTCTACATCGCATCACTTTCGAAGTGCCTGTCCCCAGGGCTTCGCCTGGCCTTTGTCATGCCACCCAACGTCTCGTGGCGCGAACGCCTGCTGAGCCGCGTGGTCGCGACTGGCTACGCTCCGCCATCGCAAAATGCCCTCGTATTCGCCCAGTGGGTGGAAGATGGCATTGCCGATGCCATTCTTGACAACATTCTTGGGGAAATGCGGCTTCGCACGACGATAGCCTTGAGTGCCTTGGGTGATGCGGCCTCCCGGCCAGGCGCAGCACAGACTTTGCATGTCTGGCTCCCCCTCGATCCCCTGGCGGCCGAGCGCGCGTCCGGTCGTGCGCTTCGGGCCGGCGTCCAGGTAACCCCTCCCGATGCACTTCTGGTCGGCGAAGGTGTCAGCGGCTTGAGGCTCTGTCTGGGCGGCGTCGCCGACAGGGCAGTGCTTGAACATGCTCTGCGGATCGTGTCTCAGTCGCTTGGCGAAGAAGTGCCCGGCCGGTCAGGCGCCATTGTTTGACAGGGGGCGGGTCGAACCCGCCAACGCCTGCTCTTACGCCTGACCGTGCACGATCAAGTTGGAAGACACCGACACTCCGTTGAGAGGACGCCGATCGATCGGGGACGCGGACGATGCGGCCGGCGATGTCTGCGGCTTGAGCTGCTGCAGTATCCAATTCCTGAAAGATTTTATTTCCGGCCGGTCGAAGGATTTGTGGGTGCCTACGAGCCAGTATCGTGTCGCCACTGGAACCGCTGGTCCGGCGATTTCAACAAGGTCGCCGGCAGCAATGTAGCTGTCCATCACAGGCTTGCGCCCAATGGCAACGCCAAGGCCTTGAATCGCTGCCTCCGCCGCGAGCTGGATCGTATCGACGTTGACGGTCCTGCGCCCCTTGATGGGCGCGAGGCCTTTCGCATGGAACCAGGTCGCCCAATCTTCCGATGCCGCTGTGACATGGATCAGAGGTACCCGGTCGAGGAATCTGATCTCATCGCCTAGGGCATGCTTTTCAAGAAAATCCGGCGAGCAGACGGGTACGAACGATTCGGCGACCAATTCTGTCCAGGATTCCGTCGGACGCGGCGAGGTCGCCATGCGTATGGCGAGATCAAAACCCTCGGTAAGAAAATCGACATGCCTGCGGGCCGTATCGATCGTGATGCTGATATCGGGATAGCGCTCCGCGAACTTCGGCAGTCTGGGCAGCAGCAACCGATTGGCGAAGGTCGGAGCCACGCTGACCGCCAGCGTTCCGGTAGCTTTCCGGCGTCCGGGAAAGATATCTGTCGCGCCCGCCAGGATCGTCAGGGCATGATGCACTTCAGCCGCATATGCTTCGCCTGCCTGCGTCAGCGTCAAGCCGCGCGCGTCTCTCTGAAAGAGCTCGGCTCCCAACCAATGCTCAAGTGTGCGCAGGCCGTGGCTGACGGCGCTTGGGGTAACGTGCACTTCCTCGGCGGCAAGTTTGAAGCTTCCAAGCCTGGCCGATGCCTCGAACAGACGTAACGTGTTCATGGGTGGAAGCCGGAACCCCATTGCCGTGACCTTTCCCAGATACGGCAGCCCTGCCGCGACCTTCGGCCACAAGATCACGAAATGATGATCAAGCCAATGTCACTGGGTCAATCATCATATTGTACCAGATACAAGATGGATCATTGAGCGGCTCTCACATTCACACAAGTAAGACTCGTTTGCCGCCATCGCCTTGGGTAGCGCCTTGTTGGCAAACGAGAAATGGTGCCCGGGAGTGCCCTGTGCGGACAAATTCAGCCCCATCAACCCGTGGTACCAACTCTACCGTGGTCATCCGGTTGTGTGGTTTGTTCCGGGCGTTGCTAAACCGGCTGGCCGTGAGAAAGCTCCTCGAAATGGACGATCATCATCTCCAGGACCTCGGTCTCAGGCGCTATGAAGTGCTCCAGGCGCTACGGTCGCCCTTGCACGCTGATCCATCGCGGGCGCTTGCGACACTTGCCCGACAGAGACCGGAATATCTCAACTCGTGCCCAGGAGACTGTCCTTGATGCTGGGTGCCGGACGGTCGCGATCGTCCATGCACCACTGCAACACAAACGCGCACAGCCCGACCACCGCCATCGATATCCATGCGATCATGTACGACCCGGTAAGGTCGTAACTTACCCCTCCGAGCCAGGCCCCGGCAAAGCCGCCGATTTGATGGCTCAGAAACACGATACCGAAAAGAGTGTTGAAATGCTGGAGGCCAAATATTCTCGCCACCGTTCCTGATACGAGAGGGACAACGCCCAGCCAGAGCAATCCCATGATGGCTGCAAATGCCAGGGTTGAAAATGCCGATACCGGGAACCAAACGAACGCAGTGATGGCAATCGTGCGCAGCAGGTAGATGAGCGCCAGGAGCTGTTTGGGCCGATATCGGGTGCCGAGGCGCCCCGTCACATAGGATCCGACTGCGTTGGCGATGCCGATGACGCCAAGCGCGATGGCGCCAATTTCGGTTGAGACGCCGCAAATCCCCAGATAGGTCGGCAAGTGAACGGTGATGAACTGAAGCTGAAATCCGCACGCGAAAAAGGCCAGCGTCATGGCCACGAAACCGGGATGACGGATAGCCTCGCCAACCGCCTGCCTAGTGTTTGATGCCACCGCATCGAGGTCTTTGGCCGGTGCCGGTTTGCCACCGATGAAAAGCGCGATCACGCCAATCGCGGCAGCAACCCCGGCGAATGAAAGAGCCGCTGTCTGCCAACCGTCGTTTTCAATGATGGCCTGGCACACCGGCGCTATCACCAGTGTTGCCAAAGAGCCGACGGCGGAAACGGCACCCACCGCCTGCACACGCTTTTCCGGCGGGACGCTTCGCGAAACAGCGCCGAGGACCAGTCCGAAACCGCAGCCGGCGATTCCTATTCCCGAGAGCACGCCGGCGCCGATATTGAGGCCAATCGCGGGGCCAGCCAGGGCCATCAACAGCAGGCCGGCGGAATAGACGAAGCCACAAACGACCAGCACGGGGCGTGGACCATATCGGTCTCCAAACATCCCTATCACCGGCTGCGCCAGCCCCCAGGTCAAATTCTGCAGCGCCAGGGCAAAGCCGAAAGCACTTGCCGACACGCCAAGTTCCGCGCGCATCGGCTGAAGAAAAAGTCCCAGGCTTTGGCGCAGGCCCATGCATAGCGACAACACGGCACCAGCCACGATCATCGTAACCAACGGCGATGGCATTCGGCTTGTCGATGCTGGTTGGTTGGGACGCGGGATGAATTCAGTCAACGAATGAACTCCTGATTGTCGGCTGGCCGATCCTAGGCCAACCGACAACCATCAGGCATGTGAGAACCGTTCACCTATTGGGAACATCGCTCATCATGCAATCGCTTCGGGCGTTATGGGGCAGAGGGCTCAAGCTGCTCGTAGTTGTATTTCCCGTCGGCTCCCTTTTTCCAACGATAGACGACATAGTCAGGGTTCGTGGTGTCGCCCTTTTCATTGAAAGTCCGATCTCCCAGGACGGTGTGGAAGGCGCCGTGAGCCTTGATCTCCTTTGCCACCGTAGCCGGATCAAGGCTCTTGGCGGCCTTGGCGGCTTCAGCAATCACCTGGACCGATGCGTAGGCATAAAGCGTATAGGCCTCAGGCTCGAAACCGGCCTTCCGGAAAGTCTCGACGACCTCCTTCGCGGCGTCACGATTCCGGGGATCCGGCGGGAAGGTAAAGGTGAAACCGTCGATGGCGTTTCCAGCAATCGCTGAGATTTCGGAAGAGACCGTGCCGTCATCCGACATCATCGTGGCCTTGAGGCCCTGATCGGCCAGTTGGCGAAGGATGAGCCCAGCCTCGGTGTGAAGTCCGCCATAATAGACAACCGAGATTCCCGCGTCCTTCATCTTCGCGATCAGGACGGAAAAATCGACGTCACCAGGATTGATCCCTTCGTACATCACCTCGTGCACGCCGGCTGCATTCATCGCCTTTTTTGTTTCGTCGGCGACGCCCTGGCCGTATGGCGTCTTGTCGTGGACGATGGCGATCTTGGCATCCTTGAAGTTCTTGGTCACATAAGCGCCCGCCACGACGCCTTGCTGGTCGTCGCGTCCACACATGCGAAAGGTGTTCCAAAGGCCGCGTTCGCTATAGCGGGGGTTGGTCGAGGCAGGCGTTATCTCAAGCACGCCATTCTCGGCCAGAACTTCCGAGACGGGGATCGAGACGCCTGAATTGTAGTGACCCACGACGAACTGAACACCGTCGGCGACGAATTTGTTGGCCACCGAGATGCCTTGCTTAGGGTCCGAAACATCATCGCCGACGACAATCTTGAATTTTTCCCCATTGACGCCGCCCGCCGCGTTCAGGTCGTCAACCGCTTGTTGGGCGCCGCGCAGGATCTGGGCGCCGAAGGCGGCGTTTGGTCCTGTAATCGGTGCGCCCACGCCGAGGAGAATTTCAGCGGGCGCGCTTGCTCCCGAGGCGGCAAAGGCCGCCATGGCAAGATAGGGAATAAGTCGTTTTCTCATAGCAGAGCTCCACTTGATGGGACGGTGAGAATGCTGGCCCTCCCGCGGCACTCACCCCTCGCCACGGGAATTGGACGCGACAGACAGGGCTCGCGCACGACCTCTGTCTTCTGAGTAGGGGCTAGGACCGGCTGTCAGACTTTCTCCACCTCGGCCTTGCCCAGAAGGCCGGACGGCAGGAAGATCAGGACCACGACGAGAATTGAAAAAGCCGCGACGTCCTTGTAGTCGACCGAGAAATATGCCGACCAAAGCGCCTCGATGAGGCCGACCATCAGTCCGCCGAGCACCGCGCCCTGGATCGAGCCGATGCCGCCGAGAACCGCGGCGGTAAAAGCCTTGACACCCGGGATGAAGCCGCTCGAGAACGAGATCACGCCGTAGTACATGATGAACATCGTGCCAGCCACCGCGGCCAGGGCAGCACCCATTATGAAGGTCAGCGAAATGGTGCGGTCGACGTCGATACCGAGAATGGCCGCCATCTTCGGATCCTGCTCGCAGGCGCGCTGAGCCCGGCCAAATGGCGTCTTGTTGACAAGGTACCAGAAGACAGCAAGCAGCACCGCCGTGACGCAGATGACAACGATCTGCTTCAGCGCGATCACCACGCCCATGATTTCGTAGGTCTGCGAGACCATGGGCGGGATCGGCTTGTTGCGAGGATCCTGCGCCGCCTGAATGAAGTTCGACAGGGCGATCGACACGCCGATTGCCGTTATCAGCGGCGCCAGCCGGAACGATCCACGCAGCGGCCGATAGGCGACACGTTCAATGACCCAGCTCCACAGTCCGGTCAGCAGCATCGCGACGATGACCATGATCAGCAGGGCCAACACCGCCGGGATCGAATAGAACAGGGCGCCGAGGGCCAGGAACACGATCAACGCGGCGAAAGCCCCGAGCATGAAGATATCGCCGTGGGCGAAATTGATCATTCCGATAATGCCGTAGACCATCGTGTAGCCTAGGGCGATGAGTGCGTAGATCGCGCCCAACGTCAGCCCATTGAAAACCTGTTGGGCGAAATATTCCATCTATGCCTCTTGGTCGGAATCGAAGTCATTCTTCGTGATGGACAAGAAGGCGTGGGGGGCAGGGTGCCTCAAGCGAGATGTTCTCGCGTGCGAGTGAGGAGCTTTCACACGCGCGGACAACGCATGAACGCAGCTAATCCGTGGCTGAGCGCAGTTCGCTTGCGCGGCGGCCGCGGCGCTGGCTATCAGGATGGCCTCTACCCACAGAGACTTCGGGTCACTTGCAGGCTTGTGAATGGGCTTCGCGGTGACCCGATGGAACGGTCAACAAACTTATGCCCGGGGAGAGTTCCCATTCCTGCCGTGGTCTTGGTACCTGTTGACCGTTCCTCTTTTTCTGGGGTGTTGCGCGCGGAGCGTTCAATCGATCGCGCGTCAGCTGGGACGGAGCGATGAAACCCGTAGCCGGTCCGATCGAGTTTTGGTTCGAATTCACGTCGCCTTATGCCTACTTCTCAGCACTTGAGATCGATGCGGTTGCGGCGCGCCATGCCAGATCGATTGTCTGGCGGCCCTTCCTGCTCGGCGCCGTGTTCAAGGTAACGAGGATGGAGCCGCTACCTGGCCAGCCGCTGCGTGGCGCCTACGCAATGCATGACTGGCAGCGCCTTGCGAGACTGCATCAGGTGCGCTTCTCGCTGCCTGAGATATTTCCAATCAAGTCACTCGTCCCGGCCCGTATGACCTACGCCGTCGAAAGCACACAGCCCGAGATGGCCGGTGGCTTGGCGCGTCACCTCCTCACCGCGATGTACGAACGGGGGGCCGATATCGCGGACGTCTGCGTCGCCGCGCGTTTGGGTGCTGAGCTTGGGCTCGACGAGCGCCTTCTCATCGATGCCGCCTCTGATCAACGGTGGAAGGACGCGCTTCGCAACAGAAACGACGAAGCCATTGAGCGCGGCATATTCGGGTCGCCGTTCTTCGTCATCGAGGGAGAAGCGTTCTGGGGGTCGGACCGTTTGGCGATGGTCGACCGATGGCTCGCCAGCGGCGGTTGGTAGGCCTTTCGGCGTCGCGCCCTGGGTGTTGCTTAGTTGGACAAGAAGGCCGTCTTGAGCCGGCCTTCTATTTGCTAGATGTGACCGCACTTATTCCATGTCGACGATCTTGCCGTCTTTCCAGGTGAACAGGCTGAACCGTGGCGAGCTGAGGTCGCCGTTCTGGCTATAAGTCAGCTCGCCTATGGCCGTCTTGATCGGCTTTCCGTCCTTCAGCGCTGTCGCGATGGCGGCCGTGTCGGTGGACGTACCGGCCCTGTCGATGCCGGCCTTCAGCACCTCGACTGCAGCGTATGCATTGAGGGTGAATGCCTCAGGCGGAATGTTCTTCTCTTTCAGTATTTTCAATGCGTCGGCGGAAGCCGGATTCTTGGTTGCATCGCTGGCGTTGGTGAAGATCGTGCCGGCTGCTGCGTCATTGGCGATTGCCCAATATTCTGTGTTGGAGAGGCCCTCACCACCAATGATCTGAGCCTTGACCTGAATGTCGGCGAGCTGACGTGCGAGAAGTCCTCCCTCCGGGTGAAATCCACCGAAATAGATCACTTCGGCCTTCTCGGACTTGAGCCGGGCAACCAGGGCAGAGAGATCCTTCTCGCCAGGCGTGACAGAAGCATAGACGACCTCGTTGATGCCTCCGGCGTTGATCACCTTCTTGAAGGCATCGGCAAGTCCTTTGCCATAGACACCGTTGTCATGGATGACCGCGACACGCTTGTCCTTCAGGTGCTGAAGCACATAGTTCGCCGCTACATCGGCCTGCTGATCATCGCGGCCGCAACTGCGAAAGACATTCGATAGGCCGCGCGACGTCAGATCGGGGGCCGTGGCTGTCGCGGTCACCATGAGGATGTTGTTCTCGGCAAAGACGTCGGACACCGGGATTGCCACACCGGAGGTCACAGGGCCGACGACAAAATGGACTCCCTCGCCGACAAGCTGGTTGGCAACCGAGACGCCTTGTTTGGGATCGCCAGCGTCGTCAGCGAGTTTGAGGACGACCTTTTCGCCGCCTATCCCGCCTGACTTGTTGATGTTGTCGACCGCGGCCTGCGCACCGTTCCTGACCAGGTCGCCATAGGCAGCGATGGGACCGGTCAAGGGTGCGACCAGGGCAATTGTCACGTCGGCTCTCGCGGCCGTCGCAACAGTCAGTGAAGCTGCCAGTGCGAGGCCTAGTGATTTTCCAAAAAGCATTATTCTCATTCCCCTTTGTGGTGCGGACGTGAAACGGCGATGATCGCAAACAGGGCATCGCCGTTTTGCCGGCGGACAATGACGACGCCGGAATGGGCGGGCAAAAGAGAATTGTTCAACAGCGGGTGAGCGGCGCTCAGGGGCGACACTCAAAACAACAGCCGCTTGAAATCCCAGTCTGGTCCCGAACAGGAACCAGACTGGGGGACAGAACGCACATCAGGGGATCAGGACGACACTGCCGGTGATCTCTCGCCTCTCCAGTTTCCGGTGAGCTTCGCCGACACGGTCGAGAGGAAATGTTTCGCCCGCGAACCGGCCGATCTCTTCCTTCAAGATCATGCCAAAGAGTGCGTCCGCCGCCTTTTCGAGCCACACGCGATCGCGCGTGTAGTGAAATAGAACGGGCCGCGTGACGGAAAACGAGCCCGCTGCAAGGTCCGAGATCGCGAAGTTCTTGATGGGGCCGGACGACTGCCCAAAGCAGATCAGCCTGCCAAAAGGCTTCAGGCACTTTAGCGATCCCGGATAGGTATCGGCCCCTACGGAATCGAAAACCGCGTCAACGCCGAGCCCGCCCGTGATCTGCTTGACCCGATCGACGAAATCCTCGGACCCATAATCGATCACATGCTGGAAGCCGGAGCCGCGTGCGGCCTCGCATTTGGCCACGCCGCGCGCTGTGCCAATCGCGGTCGCGCCGAGGCTCGACAGCCATTGGCCGGCAATCGAACCCACGCCGCCGGCGGCAGCGTGAAACAGGACCGTGTGGCCGGGCTCGACCTTGAAGCTCTCGTGCAGCAGGTAGTATGCCGTAAGGCCCTTCAGCAGCGAACTGGCCGCATCTTCGTCGCGGATCCCATCGGGCACTTTCACCATGACGTTCTGTGAAATATTGCGGTGAGATGCGTAGGCGCCGGTTGGCATGGTGTAGGCAACACGATCGCCAATGGTGAAATCCACGACATCGGGGTCTAACCGTTCGACGACGCCAGCGGCTTCGCTTCCAACGATCAGGTCTTTTTCAACCGGCCAAGGATAAGCGCCCGAGCGGTAATAGACGTCGAGAAAGTTGAGGCCGATGGCGGTATGTCGAATTTGAACCTCACCTGGAGCCGGAGCCGGTAGGTCGATCCCGGTCTTGATCAGGGCGTCGGCATTTCCGGGCCGGGGCGCAAGCATGGCGAATGGCATTGGATCTCCAATTCTTCTGAACGATTGTCGAAGGAACGATAGCCACCAGCTGTTGAAAGCCATGCGGCAGGTTGGTGTCTCGGAGGTTTGCGATGGGCTGGCGGGTTCTGAGAGATTGATCGGCGGTCAAAAAGGCGGCAGGACGTGTGGCGGCACAATGGCGGCGGGCTTCCTGGGGCGCCAAGCCGCGACTTGTCGCCGTGGCGGCATGAGCCCGGCGGGGAAGTACTGCAGCATGATCTGCAGGATCAGGCCAACCAGGAATAGCCTGACGAATGGTGCGCGGTGAGCCCAGTCACCCGAAAGCCGGGAGGTGAAGAGTTCGGACGCCGACCACATCGTCCAGATGACCGCGGCACCCAGCATCGCGCCGCGATTGCTGCCATTCCCACCGACGATCAGCATGACCCAGACAAGGAAGGTAATTTGCAACGGGTCGGTTGCCTCAGGCCCAACGAACTTGAAGTAGTGGGCCGTAAGAGCCCCGGCCAGGCCCATCAAGGCCGAGCCGATGACAAAGCCCTGTATCCGGAAAGATTCCACGTTCTTGCCAGCCGCGCGGGCAGCCGGCTCGTTGTCTCGAATGGCCTGAACCACGCGCCCCCAGGGTGATGTCCTCCCCCTTTCGGCGAGCCAGTAGGCGACCATCGCCAAGGTCAGGACCAGGCCGAGGAATGCAAGCGGCGCCCAAATGCCCGGCAGTTGCTCGAACGGCCGGGAAATGTTGGATATGCCGCGCGTTCCACCCGTCGCCCATTGCTCGTTCTTGAATATCAATCTGAGGATTTCGCCGATGCCAATGGTTGCGATCGCCAGGTAGTCGGCCCGCAAGCGAATGCATATGCGGGCCACTGCCCAGGCAATGATGGCGGCCGCGACCATTGCAAGCGGCCAGGACAGGACGACCGGAAGACCGAACCCGCCAATGTGCTTGGTCGTGTCCGACGTCGTCAGAATCGCGCTTGCATAGGCGCCGACAGCGAAGAACCCCGCGATGCCCAGGTTGAACAGGCCGGTAAGGCCCCACTGGATGTTGAGGCCCAGCGCCATGATCGCATAGATTCCGATCATGGTCGCGAGCGCAATGGCGTAGTTGCCGTAACCGATCAGAATTTCCATGTTACCGCACCCTTCCACCGAACAACCCGTTCGGACGCCAAATGAGCATTGCGACCATGATGGTGAAGGCCACGCCGGTCTTGTAGCCGGGTGACAGAAGGGCATCGCCGCCAAACCACGGGTAGCTGCTCAGCTCTTCAGCAAGGCCGATCACCAGACCGCCAACCATGGCCCCGTATGGCCGCCCGAGCCCCCCGAGGATGGCGGCCGCCGACATCGGCAAAAGCAGATCCCAGCCCATGTTTGCCTGAATAAAACCGTCCCAGCCCAGAAAGACGCCGGCGACCGCGGCAAGTGATCCGCCAATCACCCATGTCGCCTTGACGATTGCCGATGTGGAGATACCGGTCAGCCGCGCGAGATCCGGGGAGTCGCTCACCGCCCGCATGGCCTTGCCCAGTCGGGTATAGGTCAAGAGCAGGTGCAGTGCCGCCATCAGGACAACGGCACAGCAGACGATCCAGATATGCCTATCGACAATTCGAAACGTACCGAAGAATTCGGTCGAACGCTGGATACCTCGGACATAATAGTGCGACTCGACCCCGTAGAGCAGCTGGATAGAGGCTCTGATCATCAGCGCGACACCAAACGAGCTGATGGTCAGTACCAGGGAAGGCCGCTTCATGAGCGGCCTGTAGAAGAAATGGTTGATGCCAAGGCACAGGACGGATGTGCAGAGCATGGCTATCGGCAGGGCCAAAACCGGATGCAGGCCCAGCAAGCCGACGAACGTGAGCGCGAAATAGGCTCCCGCCGTCATGACATCGCCATGAGCGAAATGGGTGAAGCGCAACACGCCAAAAAGCAGCGTTAATCCGATCGCGCCGAGTGCGTATATCGAACCGGAAACGATGCCCGGAACGAGATATGCATTGATGAAAATGAGCATCTGATCCATCGGCTAGCCCCCAAGAAACATTTCCGCGACTTCCCTGTCGCGCACGAGATCGTTTCCGGGGCCTTCATGCCGGTTTCTGCCATCGACAAGCACGTAGCCGCGATTGGAGATCATCAATGCCTGCTTGGCATTCTGCTCCACCATCAGCACCGAGGTTCCGTTGGCGTTGATACCCAGAACCAGGCTGAAGATTTCCTCCGCGTATTTTGGGCTTAGTCCGGCGGTCGGTTCGTCGAGAAGCATGATGCTGGGATCGGGCATGAGCGCGCGCCCCATGGCCACCATCTGGCGTTGCCCGCCGGACAAGCAACCCGACTTCTGGTATCGCTTGTCGCGCAGCGGCGGAAACAATGTGTAGATGCGCTCGAGACCGGCTCTGACATGCCCACGAGAGCTGAAGTATCCGCCCAGTTCCAGATTTTCCTGAACCGTGAGGGAGGGAAATACATTCTCGGTCTGCGGGACGAACGAGAGGCCTTTCCTGACGATGGATTCCGGGCTGCTGCCGGTTACGTCCTTGTCGCCCATCCTGATCCGGCCGTCATGAATGTTCAGCAATCCGACGGCCGCCTTCATCGCGGTCGACTTGCCGGCGCCGTTGGGTCCAACAATGGCAACGATTTCGCCGGCGTCGAGGCGAAGGTTGACGCCATGCAGGATCGGCACATCCGGCCCATAACCGGCGACGACGCCCTCGAGGGACAAAAGGCTCATTGCAAAGCCTCAGTGTCAGACGATCCAAGGTAGGCCGCCAGCACCCTGTCGTCCTTCTTGATGTCCGACATGCAGCCTTGCGTCAGCACGGATCCCGACGACATGACGATCACGGTGTCGCAAAGGCTGGTGATCAGATCCATGTTGTGTTCGATGATGCAGAATGTGGTGCCGCGCTCCCGGTTCAGCCGCACGATCATCTGGCCCAGTTCTGTCAGCAGGGTTGGATTGACGCCAGCACCGGGTTCGTCGAGCAGCACCGTCCCGGCTCCCGACATCATCGCCCGGCCCAGTTCGATCAGTTTGCGTTGTCCGCCAGAGAGATTGCCGGCGGGCAGGTCGCGGACTTTTTCCAACCCGAGAAAGACCAGCGTGTTCCTGGCCTCGTGATACACCTGTTCTTCACGCTCGCGGACGAGGTAGGGATTGAACCAGGCCGTGATGGGGTTTTCGCCGGGCTGGCGAGCCGGAACCACCATCAGGTTTTCCAACACGCTCAGCTTGCTGAATTCATGCGGTATCTGAAATGTGCGCACCAGCCCGCGATGGAACAGTTCGTGAGGCGCAAGACGCGTGACGTCCGCGCCATCAAGGATAATTCTGCCAGAATCCGCGAACAGAAATCCTGTCACAATGGAAAACAGGGTCGTTTTGCCTGCACCGTTCGGCCCTATCAGCCCGGTGATCGAACCCCCTGCTATGTCGAAGCTGCAATTGTCTACCGCGCGCAAGCCACCAAATGATTTGCTTATTCCCTGTATCGAGAGCCCCGCGCCTGGCGGTGCCGCCCTCGATTGAGGCATGACAACTTCTTTCATGATCGTTCCTTGGAGACATTGTTCAACAGGTGGCGTACCTGAAGGCCGGCCTTGCGCGACCGTTCGGGCCGAGGGTTGGCCAGAGAGGCCACAGGCACCTCAGCCCGCCTGAGTGACGCGGGCGCTATTTTTCCAACGCCACGGGTGCACTGACGACGACGGCTCCAGCCTTGACGGTCCACTCGGAAAAGACACCCGCGACGTCGCCATTTTCGTCGAATTCGTGATCACCGGCCGCGCCGCTATAGTTGATATCCTTGCCGGCCTTGATCAATTCGACGGCCTTGGCCCAGTCGCCCGGACCGACGATTTCGCCCGGAGCATTGGTGACGTCGCGAACGGCGTTGAGGATTGCCCGCCGATCGGTGGATCCGGCTTTCTCGATGGCAAGCGCCGTGATCATCGCGGCGTCATAGCCCTGCGCCGTGAACGTATACCCGAAGGTGAATTTGTCGGTGTGGCCATAAAGTTCCTTGAAGCGATCGCTCTGTGGTCCGATGGCCCCCGTGGGAACACTCCCGATAATTCGTCCTTCCAGATTTTCAGCACCGATGCCGTCCAGCAAGGCAGAGACCTTCATCCCATCGGCAACGGCAAATTTCTCGAAAAGCCCGGATTCGAGCGACTGCCGCATGATGGTGAGGCCGCTCGAATCGCCGATTGCGAAGAGGACCAGCGTCTGAGCCCCGCCGCTTGCCAGGGTTGCCAGCTCGGCCCGGTAGGATTCCTTTTTGTCCTCATGAACACTGTCGCCGGCGATCTTTCCCCCGCCCGCGAGGTAGGCTTTCCGAAAGGCCTCCGCCAGGCCGACGCCATAGTCATTGTTCACATAGGTCAGCGCGACCTTGGTGATCCCCTTGGACAACAACAACCGAGCCATGTAGATGCCCTGGAAATTGTCCGACGGGACAACCCGGAACAGCACACCCTTGTCATCCAGTTTGGTGATCTCGGGAGACGTCGATACCGGCGACACCATCAGAACGCCGGCGGGTCCCGCCACGTTGCTGGCAGCCGGTATCGTTTCGCCCGAACAGGTACCGCCAATGATCGCGGCCACTTGCTCGACATTGACGAGCTTGTTCGCCGCGTCCACGCCAACCTGCGCATTGCAGGCCGTGTCGGCTGGGATCAGCGTTACCTGTTGCCCCAGGACGCCGCCGGCGCTGTTGATTTCATCAATCGCGGCCTGTTCTGCGGCGAAAACCTGTTTGACCAAGTCCGCGGCCGGTCCAGTCAAGGCAGACAGGGATCCAATTCGAATGTCCGCGCGTGTTGCGCTGCTCTGCGCAACAACAAGCAACAGGCACAAGGCTGTCGATGTAACGAGTTGAAACCGTGAATTTTTCATTGTTCTCCCCTTTTGCGGTATTGCCGGCTCTCTTCCCCGAAGGCCGGCATGATTTTAACGCCCAGTATCCGACCTCATTTTCTTTGCGTGTGTGGCTGGGCTCGACTGAAATTGAGCGGGCTGGCTCTCAGGCCGATGCCCTCGTCAACCCGTGCTTTTGTTGACGCTCTCACATTTGACGTGCGCTGAAAATATCAATATCTGGACGACTAAGTTCTAATAATTAGAGCGTTCGGAGATGCAAGAATGGATGCTGGCCCGCGATATTTCATAGAGGTGGCGAAACAGGGCTCGTTTCGTGCGGCGTCAGACCGATTGAACGTGGCGGCCTCTGCCATTAGCCGTCAGGTCAAGTTGCTTGAGGAAGAGTTCGGCGCCGAATTCTTCCAGCGCAGTGTCAAGGGTATCGAATTGACCGCGGCCGGCGAAGCTTTCCTGTCCTATGCCAAAGGAGTGGAAGCCGAGCGCAACCGCCTTCGCCAGAACCTTGATGATCTCAACAACCTGAAGCGCGGCCATGTTCGAATTTCTTCGATAGACGGCGTCGTGGCGGGTCCCTTGTCGGACATTATCGCCAAGTTCCGTGGCAGGCATCCCGGAGTCACCTTCGATTTGCGGGCCATGGGTACGGATGCGGTCATCGAAGACATCAGGATAGGAAATGCCGACATAGGCATCGCATTTCATTCGCCGGCGCGGGAGGGCGTTCATGTCGCCCATCGCGTCCAGGATCCGCTCTATGCGATCGTCGGCATAAGCCATCATCTTGCGGCTCGCGATGAAATCACCATGGCTGAACTGGCGGAACTGCCGCTGGCGCTTCCCGACAGCACTTTCGGGATAAGAAAGCTGGTTGACGGCTGGTGCGTTACGCAGAAATTGCATCTCAATGTGGTTCTTGAAACCAACTCGATCGAGGCTCTTCGCGGCTATGCCCGCTCAGGCGCGGGGGTAACCTTGCTGCCGTTTCTGTCATCCAGGCGCGATGTCGAAACGGGAATGGTCAAGGCACTTCGGCTGGACGTGAAAGAACTGAGGTCGTCATCGGTCGAGGTCTGCGTGCATGCCGATCGGCTGCTGCCGATAGCCGCCGAGGCCTTTCTCAAAAACCTGGCTTCGCTTCTGGTCGGCGAGTCCCTGGATGGCGAGAAGGGGCCGATTTAGACCCAAGCGTGCGAGTTGCCTGTTGGTATGGTGCTCTAATTAATCGAACGTAGAGTACAATATTTTGATATTTTCAGCGCACTAGAGATGTGACAACTTCTTGCCAACAAGGTCGTTCGACCGGCATTTCTGGCGAGGAAGCGTATTGTCCAAGGATAGAATCTACTCACCGTTCGATGGGCAGCTCGTTGGTGAAATGCCGATAGCTGGCGAGGCCGAGGTCGAGGCCGCAATTGCTGGCGCCGTCGCATCGTTCGAAAAATTCAGGCGCTTGCCGCGCTTTGTCAGAGCCGACATCCTTCAGCGTGCCTCCGAAATACTGCGAGAGCGCCGGGAAGAGGCAGCCGCGCTGATTTCCGAGGAGGCTGGAAAACCGCTCTACGACGCGCGTGGTGAGGTGGCCAGATCGATCTTCAATCTCTCAAACGCGGCGGCCGAAGCGCGGCGCTTTGCCGGCGTGGAGATCCCCCTCGACATGGACGGTGGCATCTTCGAATACCAGAACACCGGCACCGGCGGCGCCCGGATGGACCTTGCCAGCGTGGACCAGGAAACGATGATTGCGGGAAGCCGTCGTGTCGGTTTGGCGCGCAGGTTTCCTATCGGGCCAATCCTGGCGATTGCGCCATTCAACTTCCCTCTGAACCTCGTCCTTCACAAGGTGGCGCCGGCGCTGGCGGTGGGCAATTCAGTGGTCTTGAAGCCGGCGCCGCAAACACCGCTTACGGCGGTCCTGCTGGCCGAGATTTTCAAGGATGCGGGCTTGCCGGACGGCGTCCTGACAGTCGTGCATTGTCCCGTGCCGCTCGCCGAGCGCATGGTAAGGGACGACCGATTTCATATGGTAACCTTCACCGGATCGGCGGCCGTCGGTTGGCATATCAAATCGATCGCCGGAAGAAAGAAGGTCGCGCTTGAGCTTGGAGGCAACGCCGCGGTCGTTGTTTGCGCGGACGCCGACATTGATCTGGCGACGACGCGCTGCGTTCGCGGCGGTGTGGTGTATGGCGGTCAATACTGCATAGGCGTCCAGCGAATTCTCGTCGACCACCGTATTCGCCCAGCATTTCAGGAAAGCCTCAAGCGGAAAATCCTGAGCTGCAAGGTCGGCGATCCGGCGATGGCCGACACCGATGTCGGTCCCGTTATCGACCAGAAATCCGCCGACAGGATCAAGTCCTGGATCGACGAGGCTGTCGCCGGCGGTGCGGAATTGGTGGTTGGCGGTGGAAAGGCCGGTTCCATTATCGAGCCGACACTGCTTGCGAACACCAGCACCGGGATGAAGGTCGAGGACGAGGAAATCTTCGGGCCGGTGATGACGATAAATTCGTTCTCTGATTTCAACGACGCGGTGCTGCGGGCAAACGCGACGCGTTATGGATTGCAGGGCGGCCTTTTCACCCGCGATATTCGCCAAGCCTTCAGGGCCTTGGAGGATTGGGATGTAGGGGGGCTGATGATCAACGACGTACCAATCTATCGGATCGACAACATGCCTTTCGGCGGTTGGAAAGAGTCAGGGTTGGGTCGCGAAGGTACAAAATTCGCCATGGAAGAGATGACGGAAATAAAGCATCTCGTGATCAATTATAACTGAATTCCCTTATATGATCTGGAGAAAATCTTAATGGAAAAGGCACCCGCAACAATAAACCCAGCCAAGATCGGCCTGATCGGGGGATTGGCCATAAGGGCGGGCATTTTCTACTATGATCAAATCCTGAAGAGATACACGGATGCCAAACTTCCACTGGACCTCACGCTCAGGCACGCGGATGTCAGCACCGTTCTGGCTTATGTCGGCTCGGCAAATCGCGTTGGCCTTGGGACCTATCTGGGCTCCTTGGCCAATGAATTGTTCGACGCAGGCGTGGACACCGTATCGGTGACAGCAGTCGCGCCGCATCTTGCGATTGACGACATCAAGAAGGCATCGAAGGGCCCGATCATCAATGTGCTCGAATCCATCGCGGGTGGCCTGAAGTCCGCCGGCCTGGAGCGGGTCGCCATCTTTGGCAACCGCGCCGTGATTGCGTCGGACATCTTCGGCTCTGTTTCGGAACGCATGGTGGTCAGACTCGAGCCGAAGGAGGTCAGTGTCGTCCACGACACCTACAATGACATCGCATTGTACGGGAAACGCGGGACCGAGGCGGAGGTCGAATATTTCAGAAATCTGGCCAATGATCTCATCACCAAGCGTGGTGCCCAGGCCATTGTCCTTGCGGGAACGGATCTGTCTTCCTTCTACGCCGAGAAGAGCCCGGACTTTCCCTTTCTGGACGTGGCCCAACTGCACATCGATCAGATCCTCAAGGGGATTTGAACGTCCTGAAATCAAGAAATTGTCGCCTTGGGGCTGCTGAAGACATGACAAGTGTAGCGAAATTGAACGTCGCGGTGTGGCGGTACGATCGTACCCAGGCGCTCTATGACGGCAGGATCTCGGTCGGCGCACGCGAGACCGGGATGGTCGACAAGCCGCTGGAGGAGATATTCTCCAAGGCGTTCACATCGGCGGAATACGAAGTCAGCGAGCTTTCACTCAGCAATTTCCTGCGGATGCGGGTCGATGGCGAATGTGCGTATCAGGGAATTCCGGTCTTTCCCTCTCGCAGTTTTCGCCATGGCGCGTTCTATGTCCGCAAGGGCAGTCTCATCAAAGACCCGCGCGATCTTGTCGGCCGAAAGATAGGTGTTCGGGAATATTCCATGACCGCCGCGCTGGCAGCG
>JBDSLV010000216.1:0-4664 GCA_039916205.1 Mesorhizobium sp.
CCGAGCGGGTCTTCATTGGTGGCTTCCAGAGCGAACGCGGCATCGCTGCGACAATGGCGCATCTGCTGCAATATGTGCGCGACGGCGTCCATCTGGTCGACCATTCATCCGGCAGTTTCGGCGAAGTGCTTCTGGGCTCTCGGAACGCGGCGCTCGTGCTGTTCGATGCCCGCCGCTATTCCCGCCAGGCCCCGATACTGGCGCGCCGGGCCCGCGATGCCGGCCTGCCGGTGACGCTCGTGACCGACCTGTTCTGCGACTGGGGACATGAATGCGCCAGCGAGGTTTTTGCGCTGCCGTCGGAGATCAATCTGTTCTGGGACACGAACACGCCGATGCTGTCGCTCGTCCATCTGATGCTCAACGGGATTATCGGCGAACTCGGACCCGACGTCGAGGCACGCCTCGACCGGATGTCGGAACTCTACGGCGATTTCGTCGGCCATGCCGGTCGGCATCGACGGCGTTAAAGCATGATCCCGAAAAGTAGCGACCGGTTTTCGGAAGAGATCGTGCTCACCGAATGCGTGCTGGCGATTCGCCATCCAGCCAACGAAAAACACCAACGAGGTCTCGGGAGGACTCCGATATGAATAGACGTGATTTTCTGATTTCCACATCCTTGCTTTCGCTCTGCATGGGCGGCGGCCTGTCTTCGACCGCCCATGCGTCGGAAGGGGAAGCGATCATCGTGCTTGGCCGGCAAGAATCGGGCTCGGCCGGCTACGATCCGGTCCGCTCGGTGTCGCTCAGCATGGTGGCCGCGCTCATCTATGACCGACTTGTCGAGCAGGATATCGTCGATCAGACCTATCGCCCGCATCTGGCCGAAGCCTGGGAGACGAGCCAGGACGGCCTGATCTGGACCTTCAAGCTGCGGCAAGGCGTAACATTCCACGATGGCGAGCCGTTCAACGCCGCGACCATTGCCTGGTGGATTCCCAAGTTCAAGGGCACCGAAAACGAGTACATGACCAGCGCGATCGACAAGGTTGAAACCATCGACGATCACACGGTGCGCTTCTTCATGAATAGGGCCGAGCCGAACCTGATCTACAATCTGGCATCCGTGAACATGGGCATCCCTTCGCCCAAATCCTACGAGGCGGCTGGCGAGGGCGGCTACGGCCTCACCGAGGCCATCGGCACCGGCCCTTACAAGCTCGAAAGCTTCGTCGTCAGCCAGGAGACCGTGCTGGTCGCCAACGAGGCCTATGCCTGGGGCAGCGATCTGACCGGGAACAAGGCGGTGCCGTCCCTCAAGCGGCTGACGATGCGCGAAATTCCTGACGCTTCGACGGCCTTCCTCGAATTGAAGACCGGCGGCGTCGACATGCTGCTCGATCTTCCCACCGATTTCCTGCCGCAGCTCAAGACACAGGCCGATATCGAGTTCAGGCAGATGCCGAGCTACGGCGTGACCTTCGTCGCCATCAACACACAGATGCCGAACTTCTCCGACATGCGTGTGCGCCAGGCGACGGCGCTGGCGATCGATCAGGGCGCGATATTGAAGAGCGTTTACGGCGGATCTGGAAGAGAAGCGCACCAGTTTCTCATCAGCACGCTGGGGGAATCGAAAGTCGACCCCGCGCTCGAGATTCACCACGATCCGGTCAAGGCCAACAAACTGCTCGACGAGGCCGGCTGGGTGCCCGGCGACGATGGCATTCGCGTCAACAATGGCAAGCCGCTCAAGGTAAAGCTCTGGGCCCGGGCAGACACCGAATACCGGCGTATGGCTGAAATCATCCAGGCTCAGCTCAAGGCGGTCGGCATGGCAGCCGAAATCACCATCTTTGACGAAGGTACATATCGGGCCGAGTTCAAGAAGAAGGACCGCGAACTGGTTATTGAGCCCTATTCATGGACCAATGCCGATATTCTCGACTTCTTTTTCAGCGCCAAGTCGCTCGACAGCTGGAATCTGTCCTCATGGAACGACCCGAAATCCGAAGAACTGAATGAAGTGGCCATGCACCGCTCCGCGACATGGGAGCAGCGGGTCGCGAACTTCAGGAAATACCACGAATACCTGCTCGCCAATTTCGTCGGAATTCCAATCCACGAGCCGGCCCAGACATTGGCTTTCAACAACACGCGGCTGAGCGTGCCGGAGCAGCTCCGCATGCCTTTCACTGTCGTCGATATGACCTCGAAATAGCAGCGGGCAGGGCGCTGATCGTGTTCCCACCTGGTCCCGGAACAACGGCGCCCGCAAGACCGCTCCCCGAAATCAAAATTGTCGCGAGCGCGCGCCGGACAGCCCGGTGGCGCGCCCGCGGCTTGCCAGTTCGACGCAATGGAGACCCTCGATGGACACAAAACGCGCCACCGATCTTGCAACCACGCTGGAGCAATACCTGGCATCGGAGATGGAGCAGCACGCGATACCGGGCCTCGGCCTCGCCATTGTCCGGGATGGCCGGATACTGCACCTTGGCGGCTACGGCCTGGCCAATGTCGAGCACAATGTCCAGGCCACGCCTGACACGATCTTCCATTCCGGGTCGACCGGCAAGATGTTCACCGCGGCCGCCGTCTTGCTGCTGGTTCAGGACGGCCGGATCGGGCTTGACGATCCGTTGAAACGCTACGTTGTGGAGGGGCCGCAAAGCTGGGACGGGATCACCATTCGTCAGCTTCTGTCGATGATGAGCGGCCTCGGCAATTTCAGCGAGAGCTTCGCGCCGACGCCCATTCGTGACAACGTCGTGCCGCTCAACCAGTGGCAGGACCATAGCGACGAACAACTGCTCGCGCTTGCCGGCCTGTCGCCGCTGATGTTTGCTCCCGGCGAGAACTATGCCTACAGCAACATCAGCTACGTGCTGGCCGCGATCGTCACCGCCCGCATCTGTGGCAAGCCCTACTATGAGTTCTTGCGCGAGCGTTTGTTCGGCGCGATCGGAATGGCAACGGCGCGCGACGCGTCGTGGTTCGATATCGTGCCGAATCGCGCCGCTGGCCACAGCTTTCGCGACAATCGCCTGCACAACCGGCAATGGACGGCGCCGACGCTGTTCAGGACCGGCGATGGCGGTCTCTATTTCTCGCCACGCGACATCGCTCACTGGTTTCTGGAGCTGGACAACCCCCGCATATTCAGTCCGGCCAGCGTCGAGCTCATGGTCGAGCCCGCGCTGATGAGCGATGGCCGCAAGGCCTTCAACGGCTACGCGCTCGGCTGGCAGAATTCCGAGGTGCGCGGCCATCGCAAGATCCGTCATGGCGGCACCTGGGACGGGTTTCGCGCGGAGTTCATGCGGTTCCCGTCGCAAGGATTGTCGGTCGCCGTGCTTGCCAATGTCGAACAGGCGCAGGTGGCGCGCATTGGACAAGAGATCGCCGGGCTCGTCGAGCCGGCCGTGGCAGCCTACCAGCCCATCGCCGAGACCGATCCCGACGCGACGCGGCGCGATGACGATCTGCTGCGGGCCATCGTCGCCCGCCAGGCCCCGCGCGATGCCTTCAGCGACAAGGCCTGGTCCGACTGGAGCCGCAACTGGTTCGAGCAGGCGCTGGGGGAGGCGGAAGCGGACCTCGCCGCCGCGCCGCTGGAACTCATCGACCATGCCGGCGATGGCGCCGCGTACAGCCGGCGCTACCGCTTGCCGATGGGGCGCTACCACATGCACTGGGTGGTCCAGCGTTCGGCCGACGGGCGTGTCGACGCCATGCGCTTCCACATGGAGTAGCCGGGCTTGCCGGGTGTGCGGTGGTTCCGTCCGGGCGCATTCGAACGCCTGGACGGATGATCGAGCCGGTGTCGGCAAGCAGCGTCCAGGCATAAGCAGCCAAAAAACAAAAACCCGTGGGATCGCTCCCACGGGTTTTTGGTCGCCTGAGATGATAGGGCTTCGCTGGAAGCCGAAAAGAATTAGGCGCCGCCGCCAGGAATGCCAGGCGCCAGCTTGCTGGCGCCGTTGATGACCTGGCTGAGGAAGTTCTGGTCCTTGCCGCCGGTCGGCGTGGTGCGCGAGATGAAGTCGAACACCTTGCCATCCTTCAAGCCATAGTTGGCAATCTGGGTGACGCGGCCATCCGCGCCGAAGTAAACCGCCAGCACCTTCTGGTCGATAAGCCTTGGCTTGTCGAAGGCGACGTAGCGCTTACGCGTCTGCGAAATGTAGTAGAAAGCCTCGTTGTCGAAGGTTGCCGTCGTCGACGGTGTGCCGAGCGCCAGAAGCACTTGCTCGCGGCTCGAGCCAACCGGCACGAGGTCGATGGACTGCTGGTCGATGACGTAGCCCTGCGTGAAGGTCTCGCTCGGGTTGAGGTCTCCGATCATCTTGGAGGTGTGGCAGGCGGACAATGCCGAAATGACGACAAGCAGCGAGATTGCGCCGGCGGGCCTGGACGAGAAGGTCGACTTGAAATTCAGCGCGCGCAACAACAACTCCATTAGCTGGCCGCAACTTGCGCTGGGCCGCAAAACCGGTAAACCAGCTTGCTTGCCGATGCAACAAGGCCACTTCAACAAACGGTCCCCGGAGACCATCCCCAATGTTCCAGCGCCTTTTTGGTCGCGAACGCCACGCCAACCGCGCTATCACCGAGGCGCTTTACGCACAAATCGTGGCGGCGGCGCGGCAGACCGTATTTTATTCCGACTGGAATGTGCCGGATACGCCGCTTGGCCGTTTCGAGATGCTGTCGCTGCA
>JBDSLV010000217.1:0-2927 GCA_039916205.1 Mesorhizobium sp.
GGTGCGCTGCAGCCCCTCGATCCATGGTTCGGGGTCGAAGGCCTCCGGCGCCCTGAGCAGCATGCGCGCCACCATGCCGGGTGGCGACAGCGTGTATTGCGCCACCCAGTCGACGAAGCGGCGGATAGTGCGGTCGATCGGCGGACAGTCGAAGACCTGCTCGATCGGCCGCAGTTTTTTCGCATCGACCTTCTCGACCGCGCCATCCCAGACGATGCCGGCGACTTGGCGCGGACCGAGCGGCACGCGCACGATCGAGCCCGGCACCACGCGCATGCCGGCAGGCACGGCATAAGTGTAGGGGCGTTCGGCGGGCATCGGCACCAGCACCGGTGCGGCCGCGACAAAGGGCGAATCTTCGATCATGAGGCGTGACCTTGCCCCGACTTTGGTCTAGATCAAAGCGCAACGCTGAACGTGCCTTCCCAAGCACGACGAAATCGTCAGGAGACCCGCCATGAAATTTTTTGTCGACACCGCCGACGTCAAGGATATCCGTGAGCTCAACGATCTGGGCCTGCTCGACGGCGTCACCACCAACCCGTCGCTGATCCTGAAGTCCGGCGGCAAGATCGCCGAGGTCACCAAGCAGATCTGCGACATCGTCGAAGGCCCGGTTTCGGCGGAAGTCACTGCCACCGAATATTCGGAGATGATGCAGCAAGCCAAGGTTCTGGCCAAGATCGCCGACAATGTCTGCATCAAGGTACCGCTGACGCTCGACGGCCTGAGGGCCTGCAAGACGATCCGCACCGAGATGAACCGCATGGTCAACGTGACGCTGTGCTTTTCCGCCAACCAGGCGCTGCTTGCCGCCAAGGCCGGCGCCTCGTTCATCTCGCCCTTCGTCGGCCGCATCGACGATATCGGCATCGACGGCATGGAGCTGATCCAGGAAATCCGCCAGATCTACGATAATTATGATTTCGACACCGAAATCCTCGTCGCCTCGGTCCGCACCGTGAACCACGTCAAGCAGGCAGCCCTGATCGGCGCCGATGTGGTGACGGCGCCGCCGGCGACTCTAAAGGCGCTGGTCAAGCACCCGCTGACCGACAAGGGCCTGGAGCAGTTCCTCGCCGACTGGGCGAAGACCGGCCAGACGATCGGCTGATAAGGCGATCGTCTCAAAGCCTCTGATAGAAAAAGGCCGGGCAACCGGCCCTTTTTTGCGCGCTGTGGTCGCCACGGGAATTGCTGATCAATCCGCTCCGTCATAGTCAGGCGCGGCCATCTGCGGGCGCCGGCCCATGATGATTTCGCGTTTGCCGACATGGTTGGGTGCGCCGACCAGGCCTTCCTTTTCCATGCGCTCCACCAGGGAGGCGGCACGGTTGTAGCCGACGCCCAGGCGGCGCTGGATGTAGGACGTCGAGCACTTCTTGTCGCGCGCCACCACCTTGACCGCCTCGTCATAGATGGCATCGCTGTCTTCGGCGGCGATCGATCCCTTGTCGAACACCGCGCCCTCGTCGGCTTCGACCTCTTCTTCATCCTCGTCCGCGGTCACGGTTTCCAGATATTCGGGGCGGCCCTGCGCTTTCAGATGCGCCACGACGTGCTCGACCTCCGCATCGGAAACAAAGGGACCGTGGACACGGGTAATGCGCCCGCCACCCATCATGTGCAGCATGTCGCCCTGGCCCAGCAGCTGTTCGGCGCCTTGTTCTCCCAGGATCGTGCGGCTGTCGATCTTGGATGTCACCTGGAAGGAAATACGGGTCGGGAAGTTGGCCTTGATCGTGCCGGTGATGACATCGACCGAGGGACGCTGCGTCGCCATGATCAGGTGAATGCCGGCGGCGCGCGCCATCTGCGCCAGACGCTGGATCGCGCCTTCGATCTCCTTGCCCGCGACCATCATCAGGTCGGCCATTTCGTCGACGATGACGACGATGTACGGCATCGGCGCCAGGTCGATTTCCAGCTGTTCGAAAAGCGGCTCGCCGGTACCCTTTTCGAAACCGGTCTGCACAGTCATGACGACTGTCTCGCCCTTGTCTCGGGCCGCGGCGGCGCGCTCGTTGTAGCCATCGATGTTGCGCACGCCGAGCTTCGCCATCTTGCGATAGCGGTCCTCCATCTCGCGCACGGCCCATTTGAGCGCGGTGACGGCTTTCTTGGGGTCGGTGACAACAGGCGTCAGCAGATGCGGGATACCGTCATAGACAGAGAGCTCAAGCATCTTGGGGTCGACCATGATCAGCCGGCACTCCTCCGGCTTCAGCCGGTAGAGCAGCGACAGGATCATCGTGTTGATGGCAACCGACTTGCCGGAGCCGGTGGTGCCGGCAACGAGCAGGTGCGGCATCTTGGCCAACTCGGCGATGACAGGCTCGCCACCGATCGTCTTGCCAAGGCAAAGCGCCAGCTTGCAGCTGGTCTTGCGGAAGCCTTCCGATTCGATCAGTTCCCGGAAATAGACCGTCTCGCGCGTCTCGTTCGGCAGCTCGATGCCGATAACGTTGCGGCCGGGCACAACGGCGACACGCGCCGAAATCGCCGACATGGAGCGGGCGATATCATCGGCCAGCCCGATGACGCGGGAGGATTTGACGCCCGGCGCCGGCTCGAATTCGTAGAGTGTGACGACCGGCCCTGGCCGAACATGGATGATCTCGCCGCGCACGCCGAAATCCTCCAGCACGCTTTCCAGAAGATCGGCATTTTGCTCCAGCCGCTCCTGCGACATGTAGAAGCCTTGTCCCTCCGGCGGCTGTTGCAGCAGCTCTTCCGACGGAAGTTCATAGGCATCGCCGGTGGTGGCCGGCACAATCTTGCCGACCATGGGCAGCGGTGCGGGTGTGCGCCCGGCCTGAGCCGGCACCGGCTCCTCCCCGCCTTGCGTGGCCTGCGTCGTAACGGCGGTGCGCGCGATAGCGGGAGCCGCGACTGGCGGCCGGGCTTGCCGCGATGCGCTGGTCACC
>JBDSLV010000218.1:0-11707 GCA_039916205.1 Mesorhizobium sp.
TTCGTCGCCCTTGGCGTGCTGCTGCTCATTTTCGGCGGCATCGCCTTTGGCAATCTGTTCATCGCCACCGTCGCATCGGTCTATGTCGTGGGATGGCTGATGTTGATGGCGGGCATCATCGAGATCGGGCACGCCTTTGGCGTCAAGACCTGGGGGCGCTTCTTCTACTGGCTGCTCAGTGGTCTGCTCTACGCTGTCGCCGGATTTTTCGCCTTCGACAATCCGCTGCTCGCCTCAACCGTGCTGACCTTCCTGCTGGCGATCGCCCTGGTCGCCTCCGGCGCGCTCAGGGCCTGGGTCGGTTACAGCCATCGGCCTGAAGGTGGCTGGGGCTGGGTCGTCGCCGCCGGCCTCATCAGCGTGCTGGCCGGCCTCGTCATTGCCATGGGCTGGCCGGTCAACAGCCTGTGGGTGCTGGGTCTGTTCCTGGCGATCGATCTGATCTTTCAGGGCTGGACGTTCATCGCGCTTGGCCTTGCGCTGAAGAAGTAGAACCGACTTGCCATGATCCTGTCCGAGAGCCGGTTTCCGGCTTTCAGAGTCGCGTTTCAAAAGGCAACGGCCGCATCCAGTTCGGAGAGTGGCTTGACGCCTGCAAGCAGCGCTCTTGCCTCGGCTTCGTCGCGCTTCATTTGCACCACCAGCGCGTCGAGACCGTCGAACTTCACTTCGCTCCGCAAGAAGCCGAAGAACGACACTTCACAGACCTCACCATAGAGATCGCCGGAGAAATCGAAGATGAAGGTTTCCAGCAGCGGCGCGCCATTGTCGCCGACGGTCGGGCGGCGGCCAAAGCTGGCGACGCCGTCATGAAGCGAGCCATCGGCGCGGCGGAAGCGCACGGCATAAATTCCTTCCTTCAGGCTGGCCTCCGGCGAAAGCCGCATGTTGGCGGTCGGAAAGCCAAGCGTCCTTCCCAATTGCTGGCCGCCGACAACCTCGCTTTCGACCGTGAAGCGATAGCCAAGCAGGCCGGCCGCCTCGGATACCTCGCCTTGCGACAGCAACACACGGATACGACTTGACGACACCACCTCGGCCCCCTCGTCACGGAAAGCATCAACCAGCGTGACACCAAAGCCGTGGCGCTCGCCGGCGGCCATGAGATAAGCCGGCCCGCCCTGGCGGTCCTTGCCGAAATGGAAATCGAAACCGGTTACGGCGTGGATGATGCCGAGATTCTTCTCCAGCACATCGGTGACGAACGCCTCGGCCGACAGGCTGGCGAACTCTCGGGTGAACGGCTGTTCGACGAGCGCGGCAAAACCCAGCAACGACAGCAGCCGTGCCTTCATCGGCGGCGGCGTCAGCACGAACAGCGGCTGGTCGGGTCGGAATATCTTTCGTGGATGCGGTTCGAAGGTCAGCACCAGTGCTGGAGCGCCACGCCCGCGGGCCTCGGCCAATGCCCGCTCGAGAACCGCCTGATGGCCACGATGCACGCCGTCGAAATTGCCGATCGCCACCACGCCACCGCGCAGATCGGCCGGAAGCGGCGCGGTTGCCAAAACGTGCCGGGCCGAAGTGCGCTGCAAGCTTTCCATACTGACCTCTTAGCGCAGTCTCGCGATGACGGCGGCTGGCCGATAGCCGTGCTTTTCCAGAAAAGCCGCCAGCCTTGCCGGATCCGGCTGCAGCGGATCACCGTAGTCACGAGCATGAATGCCGCCCGAGACATAGAGCACGTCAAAGCCATTGTCGGCAGCGCCCTTGACATCCGTCATCATGCCGTCGCCGATGGCCAGCACTTCGGTCCGCTCCACCGGCCGACCGAGAATGTCGGCAACCTCCTTCATTGCCAGATCATAGATCGGCGCGTGAGGCTTTCCGGCGATCAGCGTTCGCCCGCCGAGTTGAGCATAGTCGCGGGCCAGCGCTCCGGCACACCAGATCATCCGCTCGCCTCGCTCCACCACGATGTCGGGATTGGCGCAGATGAAGGGCAGGTTCCTGGCGCGCAGCCGGCGCAAAAGCTCGGCATAGTCCTCGGGTTTTTCCACCTCATCGTCGAACAGTCCGGTACAGACCACGCCGGAAGCCTCGAATTCCTCGACGAGGTCGACATCAAGCCCGTCATACAGGGTGAAATCACGATCGGCGCCAATGTGGAAGATTTTCCGCGGGCCTTCCGCGATCAGGTCACGGGTCACATCGCCCGAGGTGACCACACGATCGTAGGCTGACGATGGAACACCAATGACATTCATCTGCGCCACGACATCAGCGCTTCTGCGCGGCGAATTGGTGATCAGGACAACAGGAATCTCAGCCTCGCGTGCCTTGGCCAGAGCCGAAGCCGCTACCGGGAAATGCCACTCACCATTGTGTACCACGCCCCAGACATCGCAAAGGATTGCGGAATAGGCGTTCGACACGTCCGCGAGCGAGCCGATGATTTCAGGCGAGTACGCCATTCCGTTTCCTTGAGCCATGATCGTTGCAAAGCCACGGCCGACGGTTCGCCGCAGCCGGTTCGGATTAGCCGAACCTCTTCTCGCTGTCACCCGCTTTCGGCAGGCGGCATCGGCTTGAAGTGAAAGCTCGAACAACCACGCGAGAGACAGACCATTCTTGTTGCAGCTGGAGATCACCGGTGACCGGTTTGGTTCAGTGACAATATCCCCCAGCACTCCCCTTTGGTTAACAGGCCTTGAAAAGACCTGTCGATCTTGGACCAATTCCAGCAACCTGAAATTTAAAGATTTGTGACAATTTCGCGATTCACACAGGGGTGGCGAGGATATCAGAAGCATGATCCGAAGATTCGGAAGTGACCGGCGCGGCAATTATGCACTGATGACAGTGCTTGCGATGGTGCCCCTGACAGGCGCCCTGGCGATAGGCATCGACTATACTGAACTGACGCGCCAACGGCAGGACACGTTGAACGCGCTGGATGCCGCCGGCATCGCCACTGCCCAGCAGATTGTTACCGGCGCGAGCGACACTGCCGCCAAGGCCTATGCCAAGAGTTTCTTCGAAGCCAATCTCGGCCCCGTCAATCCGGCAAACACGGCGCTGACTGTGACACTGCCCAACAACAACACCGGCGGCGGCACATTGAAGCTGTGCGCGGCCATGACTTACCAGCCCTATTTCCTGCCAGTGGCGGTCACGCTTTTGAGCGGCTCGGCGAGCAATACCGACGTTAGTTTCTCGGCGTGCTCCGAAGTTCGCCTGAAGAACACGCTCGAAGTCTCGCTGGTGCTCGACAACTCCGGCTCGATGACTGAACTTGGCCATGGCTCCAACAAGGTCAGGTTCGACCTCCTCAAGGATGCCGCCAAACAGCTGGTGGATCAGCTTGCCGGCCAGGCACAGCAGATGAAGCAGGTCAGCAAACCGGTTCAGTTCAGCCTGGTTCCGTTCGCGGCTTCCGTCAATGTCGGGCCGACCAATGCCTTGGCGACATGGATGGACACGACCGGCATATCGCCAATTCACCACGAAAATTTCGACTGGACGACCATGAGCTCGGCCTACTCGTCGACCAAGTACGCGCAGAATGTCGGCGGCGTCTGGTACGCGAAAGGCACCGGCTGGGATGTGACCCAGAAGGACCAGCCCCTGACGCGTTTTTCACTCTACAACCAGATGCAGCGCGTCGCGACGGCCACGTACTCTGCTCAGTTCAAATGCACGGCCACGTACTCAAACGGCTCCTGCAAGACCTGGCAGGGCGGCTACACCTACACCTACGGCAGCGTCGCGGTCTGGGCTGGTTGCGTCGAATCTCGTCCCTACCCTTACAACATCCAGGATACGGCGGCTTCCACCGCGACACCGGCGACCCTGTTCGTGCCGATGTTCGCACCCGATGAAACCGACAATACCGACAGCTCTTCGCGGCCCGCCAACAACAACTGGGATGTTGACATTTCGACCGGCACCGACGCAGAGCGCCAGCGCTATATGCCCAAGTATTTCAACGTTGGCACCACGGTTACCGCAGCCTACGGCGTGAATGCCGGACCGAATACGAGCTGCAGCACCACGCCTATCACACCGCTGACCGACGTATCGGTTACGGCCGGAGCAACGGCAGTAAAGGCAGCCATTGACGGCATGGCGGCCAGCGGCGCCACCAACGTGCCGGAGGGCATGGCCTGGGGCTGGAGAACCCTGTCCAGTACGGCCCCGTTTACCGACGGTCGGCCAGAGACGGAAAAAGGCAATGACAAGGTGCTCATCGTGCTGACCGATGGCGCCAACACCTACTACACGCCGACATCGGTGACGGCGCAGAACTATTCCGGCACCAACTGGGCCTCTGGTGGCAATGACCTTGCCGGCGCCAAAGCCATCTACTCCGCCCTTGGATACGTAAAGCCTTACAACAACACCTACAGCTATGGCCGCATGTTCCTTGGCACCAGCAGCACTATCAGCAAGACAGATTATTCGAACGCGAACTACACCAAGGCGATGAGCGAGTATTTCACCACGCTTTGCAACAACGCCAAGGCCGCCAACGTCATGGTGATGACCATCGCGCTCGACCTGGACTCAACCAACACGGCGGAAAAAGCGCAAATGGACGCGTTGAAAGCCTGTTCGTCCGATTCCCGCTTCAACAAGGACCCGGCTGACCCAACCGGCAAGACGGCGAAGAAGCTGTTCTGGAACTCGACGGGCGCCACTTTGGCCGACGACTTCAAGGCGATCGGCAACGAACTGTCCAATTTGCGCATCGTCAGCTGATCGGCAAAATTCCTGGTGAAAAACGCCCCGCTCCGGCGGGGCGTTTTTGTTTGGAGCGGTGGGCCAAGGACTTGGTTAGCGCTTGGTGAAGCCGCGGCTGCACAATCGAGCGGTTTCCCCAACACGTCCTTCAGCGTTTTGTGAGACGTTGGCGACATTGAGAATCCGCCGGCGGGGGCCGTTGCAAGACATGCATGAACTTTGGCGTCAGTTCTGCCGTGACAGCCGCGGCAACTATGCTCTGATGACAGTCGTGGCGATGGTCCCGCTGATGGGTGGCCTGGCGATGGCAGTCGACTACACCGAGATGTCCAGAGAGAAGCAAATGGTGTCGAACGCGCTCGACGCCGCCAACTTCGCCACCGCTCGACGGCTCACCGAAGGCGCTACCGACGACCAGTTGAGAGCCTATGCGCTCGATTTCTTCAATGCCAACCTCAACGGAATCGATCCCGCCAACACCACGCTCAACGTCACCTTGCCAAGCAATGCCACGGGTGGGGGCTTGCTCAAGATGAGCGCCCGGCTCAACTACCAGCCCTACATTTATCCTGTCTTCGCCCAGCTCATCGGCAAATCCGAGACCGACGCGAACCAGAAGATCGGCTTCGATGTAACCTCGGAAGTGCGGCTGAAGAACACGCTCGAAGTCGCCCTTGTGCTCGACAACTCCGGGTCGATGACAACCCCCGGAACAGGTTCCGGGCAAAAGCGTATCGATCTTCTGAAGGATGCCGCCAAGCAATTGGTCGATACGCTGGCGCTACAAGCGGCGATGATCAAGCAGATCGACAAGCCGGTGCAGTTCGGCCTCGTGCCGTTCGCCGCCTCGGTCAATGTCGGCCCCGCGAACGGCAACGCATCCTGGATGGACACCGAGGGCCTGTCGCCGGTCGCGAACGAGAATTTCGACTGGTCAACACTGAATACGGCCAACAAGTATGCCCAGCAGACCAATGGTATCTGGTACAAGCGTGGCACCGGCTGGGGAGCTGAGGAAGGGCAGATGCTGACCCGGTTCTCGCTTTACCGCGACATGAAGGTCGTGACCAATCATGAGCGTGTCGTGAGCAGCAAGCGGGTTGTCTGCGACGAATACAACTGGAACAACACCTGCCTGCGCAGCCACAATGAATACGATTACATCGATTCATACGGTCCGTTCGCCAGCTGGCAAGGCTGTGTCGAGGCACGGCCCTACCCGTACAATGTAAACGATGCTCCGGCATCCGGCGGCTCGGCAAACACCGGCATTGGTGTCGGCGATCCGGCGACGATGTTCGTGCCGATGTTTGCTCCCGATGAGCCGGGCAATCATTGGAAGCTCACCCAGGATCCCGACGAAGCCGCGCCAAAAACCTACGGCGCGGTGAACAGCTGGTGGAACGACGACCCGTCGAGCAGCACCGGCCAGTCACAACTGCGAACCATGACCAAGTATTTTATGCCCCGGCCCATCAGCGCGCCTGCGCTCAGCGCCGGCAATGGGCCGAACTACAGTTGCACCACCAATGCCATTACACCACTCGCCGATGTCAGCGTTGCCACGGGGCTCACCGCGATCAAAGCGGCAATCGATCTCATGCAGCCGAACGGCGGCACCAATGTTCCAGAAGGCCTGGCCTGGGGCTGGCGCGTCGTTTCCAGCGGCCAACCCTTCATACAAGGCCGCCCGGAAGCCGAAAAAGGCAACGACAAGGTCGTGATCGTGCTGACCGATGGCGCCAACACCTACTACACGCCGTCGTCGTTAAGTTTTTCCGACCCCGCCGATTCCAAGTCGACCTACGCGTCCTATGGCTATCTCAAGCCCGGCTACAATGGCACGTCGGTCGGCCGGCTGTTTTCCGGCACGTCGAGTGCGGTCGGCCAGTTCGACTATTCGAACGGCAACTACACCAACGCACTCAACGAACAGATGGCGACGCTTTGCAACAACGCCAAGGCCGCCAACATCCTGGTGATGACGGTGGCACTCGACCTGTCCACGACAAAGGCCAGTGACAAGACGGCGATCGACGCCCTGAAGTCATGTTCGTCGGACTCGCGTTTCCGCAAGGATCCGACCGATCCGACCAAACCGGCCAAATTGTTCTGGAACGCCACCGGCGCAACCTTGTCGAACGACTTCAAGGAAATCGGCAACGAACTGTCGAACCTGCGCGTCGTCGGCTGATCACGAAGCGTCCCCGCCCCTCTGGCGCAACTGCTGGCGCCATGATGCACTTGCGCGCTTTCGCGGGCGGATGCACATATTCGACGCTCTCGTGATCGGCGCCGGCTAGGCGATCTTTGGCGGGCGCCAGGTCTTCCGAAGACCGGTAGCCACTTTCGGACCATGCCATATCCGGAGAACCAGCGATGCCCGAAGCCGCCAATCATCTTGCCTTCGCATTGGTCTGCCTCGGCATGGTGCTGACGCCCGGCCCCAACATGATCTACCTGATATCGCGATCGCTGTCGCAAGGGCCAAAAGCCGGGCTGATCTCGCTCAGCGGCGTTGCTGTCGGCTTCCTCTTCTATGTGGTGTCGGCGGCGTTCGGCATCACCGCGTTGCTGCTCACCGTGCCGTTCGCTTACGACGCACTGCGTTTTGGCGGTGCGCTTTACCTGTTGTGGCTTGCCTGGCAAGCGGTGAAGCCTGGCGGCCGCTCGCCGTTCCAGGTTCGCGAATTGCCAAAGGACCGGCCGCGCAAGCTGTTTGCGATGGGCCTGATGACCAATCTGCTCAATCCCAAGGTCGCGGTGCTCTATCTGTCGCTGCTGCCCCAGTTCATCAGCCCTGGCAAGGGCCATGTCCTGTCGCAACTGCTGGTGCTGGGCGCCACGCAAATCTCGATCAGCCTTACCGTCAACGCCATCATTGCCGTGATGGCCGGTTCAATCGCCACGTTCCTCGCCGGCCGGCCGCTGTGGCTGGTCATCCAGCGCTGGATGATGGGCACGGTGCTGACAGCGCTTGCCCTGAAGATGGCGACCGACGCACAGCGCTGAGACTTTGGCCGGTCCTACATGGGCCGCCGGCTGACATGCACCCGCTCCGGCGCGACTACCTTGCGGTAGAGGTGCCAGGTTGCATGGCCTAGCACCGGCATGACCACGGCAAGCCCGGCAAACAGCGGGATCGAGCCGATGACCAGCAGCACAGCGACCATCAAGCCCCAAAGTGCCATTGGCAGCGGATTTGCGATCACTGCCTTGGCCGAGGTCTCAATCGCCGAGACTACCCCGACATCGCGGTCGAGCATTAGCGGAAAGGCAACCACGGTGGTGGCCAGCACGACCACGGCGAAGATGAAGCCGGCGGCATTGCCGGCGAGAATAAGCGTCCAGCCCTTGCCGGTGGTCAATACGTCATGGATGAAGCCACCGATCGATGCCGGCGGCTGGTCGCCGAACAGGCCGGTGTAGATCGACTGCGCGGTGTAGAGCCACAACAGGAACAGGGCCACCAGCATGATGCCGATGACCGCGATCGACGGCACGGCTGGCGAGTGGCGTACGTCAAACGCGTGGCGCCAGGAAGTGTTCATGCCAAGTTCGCGCCTGCGGCTGATTTCGTAGAGACCGATCGCGGCAAACGGCCCGACCAGCGCAAAACCAGACATCAGGGGATAGATCAGCTGGATGGCGTTGGAGCCGGACGTCCACTGCGTCAGGATCAGGCCGACGACCGGATAGATCAGACACAGGAACACATAGTGCGACGGCTTTGCCCAAAAATCTTCAAAACCGAGCCGCAGCGCTTCTCCCAGATCCGCTGTGGTGATGCTGCGCACCGTTGGCTGCACATGCATTCCACGCGCATCCGCCATGACATGAAAGCCGGCCATAACCTTCCTCCCGTGTGTCGGGGCGGTCACCGCCTGGATGGCCGCCAGTAGCTGCCACTTCAAAACAAGTACGATGATAGCCGATTTCGGCGTCATTGTCGTTGCGTTGATCACCTCGCACCTGCCGTCATCACGCAATGTTCATCGGGACCGGACGAAACCGAGGACATCGAGCACCACCGGCTGATCGCAACGCATTGCGATTTCCTGGACGATTTCTGAGGGTTTGCCCGTCAAAAGCCATGATCTCGGCTATTCAGGCGATATGACCAGAGATGTTTCGAACCGCCGCACGACGGGCGCCCGCATGTTTCTCAAGGCCGCCGGCCTCGCCGCGCTGCTCGCGCTTGCCGCTTGCAACACGGTTTCGCTACCGGCTGGCGAAGGCGCCGGCGCTTCGTCGTCCGCGACCGCCACGCTCGCCAACATCCGCGCTTCGGCGGGGCTCGGGGCGCTAACGCCCGACCCGCGGCTGGAGCAGGCGGCCCTGCAGCAGGCGGGTTACATGGCAGGCGCCGGCCGCATGTCGCACACCACCGGTTGGGGCAAGAGTTTTGCCTCGCGCGTCAAGGACAACGGCATTGCGGGTGCCGCCGCCGAGAACATCGCCGAAGGCCGCTTCGACCAGCAGAAGCTGTTCGACATCTGGATGCATTCGACAGGGCATCGGCGCAACATGCTCGACCCGCGCTTCACCCGCTTTGGGCTGGCCTATGTTCGCGACGGCCGCGACAGCGCCATCCGCTACTGGAGTCTGGTGCTCGGGAAATGAAGGCCGCGCCGCGGCCTCCTACTTGATCGCCTTGAATTTCCCCATCGCATACGGGCGCGCCCGATGCATCAATCCATATGGGCGGCTGGCGCGCCGCCAGCGGCGGGACCGGCCTTTGGCTTGCGCAGCAGGAAGACAAACGGGATAGCAAGCAGCGTCATCATCATCAGCAGCTTGAAGTCGTTGACGTAGGAGATCATCATCGCCTGGAGATTGACCGCGCGATCGACCTGCGAAAGCGCCATTGGGTCACCGAGCGCGGCCGCCGGCGAAGCCGCCCAGAGATTGGGGTTGAACGGATTGATGAAGGCTGAAAGCTCGGCGTGATTGACCTGGATGTTACGCACCAGCAGAACCGTTACAACCGACACGCCGATCGACGAGCCGAGGTTGCGCACGAGGCTGAACAAAGCCGTTGCGTCGGTGCGGTAGCGTACGTCAAGCGTGGCGAAAGCTATGGTCGATAGCGGCACGAACACCATCCCCATTCCCAGGCCCTGGATGACGCCCGAACTGAGGATCAGCCAGTTGTCCATCTGAGGCGTGAAACCAGCCATCGTGTAAAGGGACTGTGCTGTCAGCAGAAAGCCGATGACAACCAGTATCCTGGCATCGACCTTGTTCATGATGCGACCGACCAGAAGCATCGAGATCATCGTGCCGACGCCGCGCGGCCCGATCACGACACCAATGGTCATGGTCGGATAGCCGAAAATGGTCGCCAGCATCGGCGGCAGCAGCGACATGCTTGCCAGGATGAGCACACCCATGACGAAGATGAACGCCAGCCCGGTGACGAAATTGCGATCGAGGAAAATCTTGGGATCGATGAAGGGATGTTCCGCCGTCATGGTGTGAATGATGAACACCCAGAAGCCGGTTATCGAAAGACCGAGCTCGATCCAGATCTCGACCGAGGAGAACCAGTCGACCTCGCCGCCGCGATCGAGCAGCAGTTGCAGCGCGCCTACCCCGAGCGATATCATGGCGAAGCCGAAGAAATCGAAGCTCCGCACCCGCCGGGCGACGGCCGGCAAGTAGGCGGCCATGCCGAGGAAGGCAAGGATGCCGACCGGCAGGTTGATGAAGAAAACCCAGCGCCAGTTGAAATTCTCGGTCAGCCAGCCGCCCAGCGTCGGACCCAGGATTGGTCCGAGCATGATGCCGGCGCCCCAGATGGCCATCGCCTGGCCGTGGCGTTCCTTGGGGTTGATGTCGAGCAGGAAGGTCTGAGAGAGCGGCACGATCGCCGCACCAAACACGCCTTGCATCAGCCGGAAGAAGACTATGGTCTCCAGGCTCCAGGCAATGCCGCACAGCATGGAGAAGATGGTAAAGCCGACCACGGCTGCCAGGAACAGCTCCTTGCGGCCAAACCGGTCGGCCAGCCAGCCGGTCACCGGCGTCATGATGGCGGCGGCAACAATGTAGGAGGTCAGCACCCAGTTGATGTTGTCAGGCGAAGCGCCGAGATCCCCAGTCATGGTTGGCAGCGCGACATTGGCGATCGTTGTGTCCAGCGCCTGCATGACCGTCGCCAGCATGAGCGCGACCGTGATCAGGCCGCGATGCGGGACTTCGCGAAAGGGTTCTGGCGTGCTCATGATACGGAACTTCCGGCAGGTAACAAAATCGTGTACACTTGGCTTCCGGGCGGCAGAGCCTTCCGTAAGGAGAGACCCTCATCGCGGTGGGACGCGAGTATCGATGTGGGGGTTACATCGACAGAGCGTCTCGACATGACGGACGCCTGCCGCCCGGAAACCGAAGGACCAAAAGGTCCGGCGTCGAATGGTTCAGGTTCTGAGCCAACCGCATCCTTGATGCCGTCCAGCCGTCAAACCCCTCCCCCTTCGCTACCTGCCCTTGGACCAATCTTGTCATCAGTGTCATCTCGGCGCTGTTCGCGCTCGGCTGGCTTATTCAGCCTCCGCCGCCGTGGCGTGGCCGAAGATTTTCGGAAAGCCACGGGCGACGCCGGTGTCGACGGTAACAGCTGTGCTCATGCCGGTGCGCAGCGCCATTTTGGCGTCGACATCGGTCAGTTCGAGACGAACCGGAATGCGCTGTGTGACCTTCACCCAGTTGCCTGTGGCGTTCTGTGCCGGCAGCAACGAGAACTCAGCTCCGGTGCCGGCGCCAATCGCCTTGACCGTCGCTTCGAATGTACGGCCCGGATAAGTGTCGACCACGATTTCCGCCTTCTGGCCGGGCTTCATGTGGGTCAGCTGAGTTTCCTTGAAATTGGCGTCGATCCAGGTGTCGCCGGTCTCGACCAGCGAAAACAGCGGCGTGCCGGCACCGACATATTGGCCGACCTTGAACGACGAAGCCTGGCTGATGACGCCATCGGCTGGAGCGCGAACACTGGTCTGCGCCAGGTCATAGGCGGCCTTGTCGC
>JBDSLV010000219.1:0-5021 GCA_039916205.1 Mesorhizobium sp.
CGGGAACGCGGCATCGACACGCTGACCCTGGTTGGCCTGGCGACCGATTTCTGCGTCGGCTTCTCCGCATTGGACGCCATCAGCCAGGGGTTCAGAACCACCGTCCGGCTCGATGCCTGCCGTGGCATCGATCTCAACGGTTCGCTCGAGACCATGCTGCACCGTATGCGCGATGCCGGCGTGACGCTCGAAGACCCTTTGTCGGACTGAACGGATCGTGGGGCGCAAGAGGGGTTTTTGCGGATTACGACAGGCATGGGCGCCGTGATCGCCACCGCGATGCTGTTTCCGGACCAAGCCTTCTCAGCAGAGGAACATGGCCTGCCCGGTGCCGCGATGTCGCTGTGGTGGGCGCTGCCCTTTGCCGGCCTGCTGCTGTCGATCGCCACCGGCCCGCTGCTCTTTCACCATGTCTGGGAGCACCATTACGGCAAGATCGCGGCCCTTTGGTCTGCGCTGGTGATCGTGCCGCTGGCATTGACCTTCGGCATTCCCAGTGCGGCCGAGGCGGTGCTGCATGCGCTGCTCACCGAATACATGTCTTTCATCATCCTGTTGTTCGCGCTGTTCACCATTTCGGGCGGCATTCTCGTTGCCGGCAACATCCACGGCACGCCGCTGGCCAATGCCGGGCTGCTGCTGGTCGGGGCGTTGCTGGCCTCGGTCATCGGCACCACCGGCGCCTCGATGATCCTGATCCGGCCGATCATCCGGGCTAACGATAACCGGCCGTTCAACGCCCATGTCGTCATCTTCTTCATCTTCCTGGTTTCCAACATCGGCGGTTCGCTGACGCCTTTGGGCGATCCGCCGCTGTTCGTCGGTTTCCTGCGTGGCGTTGATTTCTTCTGGACGACGGCAAACCTCTGGCGCGAGACGCTGTTCGTCGGCGGCGTCGTGCTGGCGGCATTCCTGGCGATCGACATCATCCTGCATCGGCGCGAAAACGGTGCACCGAAGATCAAGGACCCGACACCGGACTCCAAGATACGCCTGCGCGGCCTGCCCAACATTGCCCTGCTGGCCGGCGTCATCGGCGCCATCCTGCTGTCAGCGACCTGGAAACCGGGGGTAAGCGTTACTGTTGAAGGCGCGAACCTCGGCCTCGAGCTGCAGAACCTGGTGCGCGACGCCATCATCCTGGGGCTCGCCTTTGTTTCCCTTGCCGTATCCCGCAAGGAATACCGCGAAGCGAACGGCTTCAACTGGGGACCCATCGCCGAGGTGGCGAAACTGTTTGCCGGCATCTTCATCTGCATCGTGCCGGTCGTCGCCATCCTGAGAGCCGGCCATGACGGCGCCCTGGCGCCGCTGGTCGCGCTCGTCACATCAGCGCAAGGCACGCCCAACGACCTCGCTTATTTCTGGCTGACCGGTATCTTGTCGTCCTTCCTCGACAATGCGCCGACCTATCTGGTGTTTTTCGAGCTGGCCGGTGGCAATGCAAAGGAGTTGATGACGACGCTTGCATCGACGCTTGCGGCGATTTCGGCCGGCGCCGTGTTCATGGGCGCCAACACCTATATCGGCAATGCGCCCAACTTCATGGTCTATGCCATCGCCCGCCAGCGCGGCGTCAACATGCCGGGCTTCTTCGGCTACATGCTGTGGTCCGGGCTGGTGCTGATCCCGACATTCCTGCTTGCCGGTTTTCTGTTTTTTGGCTGATCAGCCAACGCCGACATAGCGACGCACCGCCGACGGGTCGGCGCGCAATTCCTCGACATCGACCGTCTCGCGGTTGCGGCCGTTCTCGATGAAGCAGACACGGTCGGCGACCGACAGCACCGCATCGACCCGCTGCTCGACCAGGATGGTCGAGACACCCATGTCGCGCAGTTTCGACACCGTCTCGCGGATCTTGGCGATCATCGACGGCATCAGCCCTTCGGTCGGCTCGTCGAGCAGCAGCACTTGTGGCTCGAGGCAAAGCGCGCGCGCCATCGCCAGCATTTGTTGTTCACCGCCGGACAAGGTGCCGGAGCGTTGCCGCAGCCGCTGGCGCAGTAATGGAAAAAGGTCGAGGACGTTTTCCCGCACGGCCTTGCCCTTGCCCCGCGCCATCAGACCGATCTCGATGTTTTCGGCCACCGTCATCTCGGCGAACAGCCGCCGGCCTTGCGGCACATAGGCGACGCCGGCCTTCGGCACCTCATGCGCCGGCAGGCCGGTCAATTCCTTGCCGTCGAGCCTGATCGAACCGGCGCTGGTCCGGACGAGACCCATGATCGCTTTCAGCGTCGTCGTCTTGCCGGCGCCGTTGCGGCCGAACAGGCACAGCACCTCGCCCTTGTTCAGCACGAGATCAAGGCCATAGAGCACCTGGACCTCGCCATAGAAGCAATCGAGCCCGGAGAGGGTCAGCGCCGCAGACTTTGTCTCCGTCATGGGGCGGTCCCCAGATAGGCTTCCTGCACCTCGGCGTTTTCGCGGATCTGCTCGGGCGTGCCTTCGGCGAGGATTTTGCCGGCGTTGAAGACGGTGATGCGGTCGGCGAGTTGCATGACGACCGGCATGTTGTGCTCGATCAGCAGCACGGTGGCGCTCTTGGCGATCTCGCGCACCAGGGTGATGAAATTGTCGATCTCGCTGTCGGCCAGCCCTTGCGTCGGCTCGTCGAGGATGAGCAGGCGCGGCTTCAAGGCCAGCCCCATTGCCACTTCCAGCAGGCGCTGGTGACCATAGGAGAGCTGCCCGGCCGGCATGTGGGCACGGTCGGCAAGGCCGGTGCGCTCGAGCGCCGCCATGACGCCGGCCTTGACCGCATCTTTCGAGCGGCCATCGGTCAGCGTCCGCTGCACCGGCAGCGCGACATTGTCGTAGGCAGAGAGATTGGCAAAGACGCTGGTGATCTGAAACGTGTAGGCGACGCCGAGGCGCACCCTGGCATAGGCAGGCAGGTTGGTGATGTCTGCGCCGTCGAAGACGATCATGCCCGACGACGGCTGGATGCGGCCGCTGATCAGGCTGACGAAGGTGGTCTTGCCGGCGCCGTTGGGGCCGATGACGGCGCGGATCTCGCCCGGCATCAGCGCGAAGTCGACATTGTCGACCGCGCGCAGGCCGCCGAAATTGCGTGACAGGCCTTTGGTGGTCAGCAGCGGCATCATGGCAGCCACCCAAGCCAGCGCTGGCGGATGCTGCCGAGAATGCCCTTGGGGAAGAACAGCACCAGCAGGATGAGGGCGACGCCGACGATCAGCAGATAGGCGGAGGTGAAGCCGCTGGTGATGTCGATGACATAGTACATGAACAGCGTGCCGATCAGGGCCCCGAGCGTCGTGGCGGCGCCGCCGAGCAGCACCCAGAGCAGAGGCAGGATGGAGTACTGCACCGAAGCGAAGCTCGATCCGACATAGCCGAACAGCAGCGCATAGGCGGCACCCGACGCCGCGCAGATGGTGCCGGAGATAACGACGGCGATGAGCTTGTTGGAGAAGGTGTCGTAGCCGAGCATTTTGGTCCGCTCCTCGTTCTCGCGGATGGCGACCAGCACGCGGCCATATCTGGAGCGGACGATCGCAAGCGTGACCAGCAGCACGAGCGAGAACAGCCCAAGCGCTGTCATGTAGCGCACTGTCGGGTTGGTGAGATCGAGCGCCGTCGCACCGAAGGTGAGGACACGTGACGGCTGCGGCACGACCATGCCCTGGTCGCCGCCGGTCCACGCCGCGAAATAGAGGATAAGGAGATAAAAAACCTGCGCGAACATCATGGTGACGATCATGAAGGCGACGCCCGTCGTGCGCAGCGCCAGCACGCCGATCACCAGCGCCAGCACCGCGCCACAGGCCAATCCGGCGGCGAAGGCGGCCGGCACGCTCCAGCCGAGCTGGATGACGGCAAGGCCGGCGCCATAGAGGCCGGCGGCAAAGAACATGGCATGGCCGAGGCTGAGCAGGCCGACATAGCCGAACAGCATGTTGTAGCCCATGGCGAAGACCGCCAGCACCATGATGCGGGCAAGCAGGCCGTGATAGTATTCCGGCAAAAGAAAGCTCAGCACGAACAGCAGCGCGATGACGCCGAGATGCAAGGCATAGGCCTTTGCCGGCGAAGCTTCGCTCATCGCGAGGCCGTCCCGAACAGGCCCTGCGGCCGAAACACCAGCACCATGGCGACCAGCAAGGTGGCGATGATCTTGGCCAGCGTCGGTGAGAAGAACATCGAGATGATGCCGTCCGACAGGCCGATCAGCACGGCGGCGACGACGGTGCCGCGCAGCGAGCCGAGACCGCCGATGATGACGACGATGAACGACAACAGCAGCGGATCCTGCCCCATCAGATAATGCGCCTGGCTGATCGGCACGATCAGCACCGCGGCAATGGCCGCCAGCATGGCGCCGAGCGCGAAGACGCCGCCATAGACGCGGCCGACCGGAATGCCGAAGGCCTGCGCCGTCTCGCTGTCATACTGCGTGGCGCGCATGATGAGGCCGATCCTGGTGCGCGTCAGCACCAGCCATGTCGCCACCAGCAGAGAGGCAGAAGCGGCAATGATCGACAGTTTGTAGCCGGAATAACCGAACCACGGCAAAAGGATGCGGTAGCTGAACGGCGGCTCCACCGGCCGCGCCTCCGGCCCGTAGAAAGTCAGCGCCAACTGCTGGATGATGTAGAGCATGCCGATGGTGGCGACGATGGTGGCTTCCGGATTGTAGTTGAGCCGGCGCAACACCAGCCGCTCGGCGACCAGCGCGATGGCGCCGACGATCAGCGGCGCAATCACCAGCGCCGCCAGGAAGCCGAGCGCCGGATGGCCGCCGACCGCCGTGGTGATCGCCCAGGCCAGCACCGCGCCCAGCATGAAGAATTCGCCATGCGCGACGTTGACGACGCGCATGACACCAAACACCAGCGACATCCCAAGCGCCGTCAGCGCCAGCACGGCGGAGGTGACGAGGCCTTCGAGGGCAGCGAGGAGGAGATGGGGACCGAAATGCATTCAGGGCGCCCTTGCCCTCTCCCTTGAGGGGGGTGAGAAGTGGTCCGCGTAGCGGACGGAAAGCCAATTGCTTG
>JBDSLV010000220.1:0-8409 GCA_039916205.1 Mesorhizobium sp.
CTCAATCCGGGCCGCCGGCGATGTTGCAGGCGCGTTACACAAGTTGAGGCCGGCAACGCGTTGCATCTTGCCACAATCGAAGGCTAAGGACGCTCGGCTTCGGCCCATTGGAGGGTGAGCGACGATCAAGTCGAGCCCTTTTGAGGAGATGACTGACATGAAGAAGTTTTTGTTTGCTGCCGTCGGCCTGGCGATCCTTGCCGGTTCGGCTTGTTCGAAGGCACCTGAGTGCACGACCGAGATCGCGACCAAGAAGGCGCAGGACATGGCTGCGGCACTTCAGCAAGCAATCACCAAGGATCCGTCCAAGGCAGCTGACCTGACGGCCAAGGTGCAGGCGGTGACGGCCAAGTATCAAGGCTCCACGACGCCCGCCGACGCCTGCAAGGCCTATGACGAGCTGACTGCCGCGATCAAGGGCTAACACCCGATCGGCTGCTTTGAAGGGGCGGTGGCTGTTGGGCCGCCGCCTCTTTGTTTTTGAAGAATGGTTTCGCTCAGTTGGGCGTGATGGAGCCGACTTCGACGGCATCCACGCGTTTCAGGCTCATGCCGATGACTGGCACCAACTGGTCCTGGACCCGCACGGCGATGGTCACGGTCATCGAATTGTCGTCGGGGATGCGGGCCTGCATGACGCCGCGCAACTGATTGCGGTTGATGGTGAAGACCACCTTGTGGGCATCGACGACATTGCCACCGATGATATCGAGGCCGGCACCCGCGGCGCCACCCATGAAGCTGCCCCTGTAGCCCTCGCGGCCCTTGTGCTCGATCTTCGCCGACATCTGCTGGGTAAACACGCCAACCCTGCAGCCGCCATCCAGCGACATGCCGATCTTGCTGTCAGGTGTGGTGCCGGTGAAACTGCAGCTGAATTTCGTGCCCTTGTATTTGCCGGCGACGATTTCGCCGGGGCCAACCCATTTGCCCTCGGCCGACTGAAAGAACTGCTTGTCCGGTTCGGCGGCAAAAGCCTTTCCGGCGAAGCCCGCGGTGGCGGTGAGCGCGACAGCCATGGGCAGGACGCTGGACAGAAATACGCTTTTCATCGACGACACCCGGCAACAAAGAGACTGTTTGGAACCCTTCTGACCATGAACAAGATTGGTTAATGCTTCGTCACTTCCGGGCCGCCAAACAGCAATCCGGCAACAATCTGGAGGTGGTCGAATGAGGCCGCCTATTGGCCGGGCGCGCCGGTTTCACTGTCTTTCCTTGCCGCGAATGATGTCAGGGCGGAGAGGAAGTCGCCCAGCCCCGGCCGCCTCGCGGCACTGAAGGGCAGCGGCCTTGCCGTTTCCATTGCCGCGATGCCGATGCGTGCCGTCATCATGCCGTTGACAACGCCTTCGCCAAGCTTTGCCGAGAGGCGTGCGGCCAGGCCATGGCCGACAATCTGCTGGACAAAGCTGTCGCCGATGGCGATCGAACCGGTGACTGCCAGATGGGCCAGCACGCTGCGCGCCAAGCGGAAGAAGCCCAGCGTTCCTGGCCGGCCGCCGTAGAGTTCCGACAGGCGGCGGATCAGCCTGCCAGCTTCGAACACGACGTAGGCGACATCGACGAGCGCGCGTGGACTGACGGCGGTGACCAGCGATACGCGCTTGGCGGCTTCGAGAATCATGATTTTCGCACGCGCATCGAGCGGGCCGAGGATTTCGGCCTCGGCCAGCCGGACCAGGTTGCCGCCATCGATGATTTCGCCACGCAGTTCCGTAAGCGCACGCCGGCCGCCTGCTGTTTCAGGCTTGCCGGCGACAAAGGCTGAAAGCTCGTCGACCACGGCGCGCGCCGCCTTCGGATCATCACGCGCGATGGCATCGAGCGCCCGCTTTTGCAGCTTCTCGACTTCAGCGAGGCGAGCGATTGCCAGGAATTCTCGGATCAGGATCACCACAAGCGCCAGCAAAGCGATTGCGGCCATGCCGGCGGCCAGCCAACCCAGCCATTCGGCGCGAGCGAAGAGGTCGCGAATCAGTTGGTCGGTCCATAGGCCGACCGCCAGCGAAACCAGCACGCCAAAGGCGCCGAAAAAGATGCTGCCAAGCAGCGACCGTTTTCTCGGTGCGATCGCGGGCGGCGGCTGTGCCGCCACGACATCGGGCTCATCGAAGACGTCGACTTCCGCCGGTATGACCATAGCGACATCGGTTTTGACCGCGCGGGGTTTTCGCAACGTTTCAGGTTGCGCGTGGCGCGGCGCCGCATCAGCCTTTGATGGAGCTTCCGGCTCGATGCGGAATGCCGCCGGTTTGCGGGGCCCGGTCATGCCAGGTGATCTCCGATCAGAAACTGCAAGGCGCGGTCCAGCCTGATATGTGGCAACGACAGCGTTACGCCTTCAGCGGTGCGTTCCAGCTTTGGCGGACGGAAGCGTACGAAACGGATCGCCGGATCGATGTTGTCTTGCCGGTGACCCGGTCCGGAAACATCGAACACGTCATCAATCTTTTCTGGCAAGTCACCGGGAAATATGGCTGTTTCGGTTTTTCCGTCAAATGTTTCGCCGTTGATTTTTTCACCGGCAAGAGGCGTGCCGATGATGACGGGCAATGTCTCGCGGCCTTGCTTGACCGTGCCTTCGCGTGTCGCGCGCACCGCCGCCATGGCGACCACATCGACATCGGCGCCGGTGAAGTTCGCCCTGGCTACGGCGCGGTCGGCAAGCCGCCGCACGATCGCCTGCAGCCGGTCATGGCTTTCATGATGCAGATGATCGGCCTTGGTGGCGGCGACCAGGATGCGGTCGATGCGCCGCGAAAACAGGTCGGTCAGGAAGCTGCCCCGGCCGGGGCGAAAGCAGGCGAGGATTTCAGTGACCGCACGCTCGAGATCCGCCATGGCGCCCGGGCCAGCGTTCAAGGCCTGCATGGCGTCGATGAGCACGATCTGCCGGTCAAGGCGCGTGATGTGTTCGCGGAAGAATGGTTTTATCACATGCGTCTTGTAGGCCTCATAACGCCGCTCCATCATGGCGTGCAGCGAGCCCGGACGAGCCCGTTTGTCGGCCAGTTGTGGCAACGGTGCGAAGGTCAGCGCCGGCGAGCCTTCAAGGTCGCCCGGCATCAGGAAGCGCCCGGGCGGCAAGGTCGAAAGCGCCCGTTCGTCGAGTTTGCAGGCCTTCAGATAGGCGGCGAAGCTCTCGGCAAGGCGGCGCGCTGTCATCTCGTCAGCGTCCGCATTGGGATCGATATCAGCCGATACAGTCCGCCAGGCCTGCGACAGGTCTTGGCGCACGGGCAAGGTTGCCATCTCGAAGGCCTCGCGCGAAAAATCAGCGAAAGACTTGCCGAGCAGCGGCAGATCGAGCAGCCACTCGCCGGGGTAGTCGACAATATCGAGTGACAATTTGCCTGACGAGAACATGCGGCTCCAGCCGGAGGCCGATTCGTATTCGATGGTCAGCCGCAGTTCCGAGATGGCGCGGGTCGAATCCGGCCAGACGCGGTCGTTGACCAATGCCGCGATGTGATCCTCATACTGGAAGCGCGGCACTGCATCGTCCGGCTGCTCCTCAAGAAAGGCACGGGCGATGCGTCCCGATTTCTGCGCTTCGAACAGCGGCAGGCGCCCGCCATGGATCAGAATGTGCACAAGGGCCGAGATGAACACGGTCTTTCCTGCTCGCGACAGGCCCGTCACGCCAAGGCGCAGCGATGGAGAAAAAAGCCCACTGGCGCGGCCCGACAGCGTATCGAGGGCAATCCTCGCCTCGTCGGTGAAAGTGGTCAGCGATGATGCCAAAATGTCTTCTCTCGGGCTGCGGTCCGTCCGATATAGGGTTTGGAGCCCGGCTTTGAAATGGCGTCAAAGATCGGCCGGGGTCAGGAAGGCTTCGAGATAGCCCGCGCCCTGGGCCGCATGTGCCAGATCCTCGTCGAAACGGACGACTGCAAGCCCGGAGGTTGGGAAGCCGTGGTTCAGCATCGCCCTGGCTGTCTCTTCGCCATCGCCCGAAATGGCCATTGCCAGATCTTCCGTCATCGGGTTGTGGCCGATAACCAGCAGTGACCCAGTTCCACCATTGTCGCGAATAGCGGCGAGATAGCCGGCGGCATCCGCGCTGTAGAGCGTGTCGAAGAACAGCACCCGGCCCGTGTCTGTCTGGCCGGCCACGCCCTCAAGGGTTTCCTTCGCGCGTTTTGCATTGGAGCAAAGGGTAAGGTCTGGAACATAGCCCCTGTCGCGCATGGCAGCGCCCATCATCTCGGCATCAGTGCGGCCCGAGGCATCGAGCGGGCGATCAAAGTCGCGGATACCGGGCAGTGCCCATCCGGCCTTGGCATGCCTCAACAGGTAAAGTCTGCTCACCGAACCTCCATTGGTGCCAAGCCGCCGTCCCCGAATTAGCCACAAGAAATGCTCTGCGCACAATGGCTCATGCCTGCCAAATCCACCGAATCACGTGCGAAGCGGACTGAGCCGTTGCGGCAAAAGGCGTCGCGTTGTGCTGACCCCCCAGACATTAACAATTGCGTGAGACGAAGGCCGATTGCGCTTGTGCAGGCGTTGAGCGGCGAATATATAGGCCCAAAATTTGGGGCAGTTTGGGTGAGTCGAATGAACGACATCGTTACCGCCGATTACGTACCCTCCGAAGACGAGCCGTTTATGAACGAACGGCAGAAATCATACTTCCGCCTAAAGCTCGTCACCTGGAAGAATGACATATTGCGCGAAGCGCGCGAAACGCTCGAAATCCTGCAACAGGAAAACGCCAACCATCCCGATCTCGCCGATCGTGCATCGTCGGAAACCGACCGTGCCATCGAACTGCGTGCTCGCGATCGTCAGCGCAAGCTCATTTCCAAGATCGATTCGGCACTTCAGCGCATCGATGAAGGCACGTACGGCTACTGCGAGGAAACCGGTGAGCCGATCGCGTTGAAGCGGCTGGACGCACGTCCGATCGCGACCTTGTCGATCGAAGCGCAAGAGCGCCACGAACGCCGCGAAAAAGTCTATCGCGACGATTGACGCAAACGATCAGCTTTATTGATTTTTGAAATGGCCGGTTTTCCGGCCATTTTCTTTTGGAACACCATATTTTCTTGCAGGAAGGGCGGTTGCGGCCTTCGACCTATACGGTCGCCCGACGCTATCTTTTCTGGCTTGAGAGTTCGCCCAGAAGCTTGGTCATTTCGTCGTCCAGTGACGGCGGTGCCTTGGGCGCTGGCTTGCCAACGGGACCTGCCGAGCGCGGCTGTTCGAAGGAGACTTCCAGTTCCTTCATCAGCGTATCATCAATGGAATCCTGGGAATCTTGCCTTGCCGGCGGTGGAGGTGCATGGCGGATGACATTGGCATTCGCGGACCCATAGGCGGGCAAGGGGGTAACGTTGGTTGACTGGTAGCTCTGCGTTGCCGGTTTTGGTGCCGGCGCGGGCGCAGGCGTCACCTGACGGGGGCGAGCAGGTGGCGGAGCCGCATTCACCGGCTGTGGAGCAGGTGCTTGTCTCGCCGGGGCGGCAGCCGGAGCCTGAGGTGGCCGCGGCTTTGGCGCGGCAACGGGTTGCAGGCCGCTGTCGCCGGTCAGCGCCGGGCGGCGTAGCGCCGAAAGCCTGATGTCGCGCTCGACGACGACGTCGGTCGGCCCGCCGATCAGAATCAGGTGCTCGATGTCGTCGCGGCGCACCAGCACCAGCCGGCGATGGCTGTCCACGGCGGTCGCGTCCATGACGGCGAGCCGCGTTTTGCGGTTCCTGCCACCGGCGACAAACGTTCCAAATGTCAGATTGCGGACGAGCTTGATGATGACGAGAACGATGACCAGCAGGACAAGCGCCGCAAACGTCCACAGCAGCGCCGCAGCATATCCGGGACCCGCCACGCTATCCACCCATTGCATTGGTGCCCCCTGATGCGCCCTTTGAAGAGAGGCGACACTAGACCGTTGCGGCGGGCCACCGCAAGTTGCCTTCACGCTTCATGAACAGCTTGAAATACCCTGACTGAAACAACATCATTTTTACCGGTCATTTGCCGCCTAGGCCTTTTCCGGACCAGGAGAATGTGATTCAACCGGTCCGGGGCAGGTGTCGGAACACCGGAATTCACGAGCAGGGGGCACATGGCCAAGGAAACGCGCGGCGATTTCTACCCGGTACCTATCGTCGACCAGAATACGCGACCTGGAGCGGTTGCCCGACTCATCGTCTTCATCGTCGTCCTGACAGGCGCGGCCATCGTTTTCGGCCTGTTTCGTGAGCGTCTTGGCGATCCTTTCCTGCTTGGAATGCTTGGCGTTTTGGCCATGATCGGCGTCGGCTTCCTGTTCGCCACGGCGATCGGTTTCGTGCAGGTCGCGCCACGCTCGACGAGCGACGAACTGTCGAAAGCGTTTGTTGATTCGATGTCGCAGGGGCTTCTCGTCACGGACACCAAGGGCCGTGTCATCTACGCCAATCGAGCCTATGCCGAGATGACGGGGGCCGCGACAGCGACCGATCTGAAAACGGTCGAGGGGCTGCTTTCCGATGTTCCCGAAGCCTCGGTGACCATTTACCGGCTGGCATCCGGTTTGCGCGACGGCCAGCCGGGCGATGGCGAGTTCCGGCTCGCGCAATCGATTCGGCCTGGGGCCGAACCGGGCGCCCGCTGGTACCGCGCGCGCGCGCGCGCCTTCGACGTTCCCGGGCAAAGGCTGCCGATGCTCGCCTGGCAGCTTGCCGACATCTCGCAGGAGCGTGCCGAGCAGGAACGGTTCTTTCTCGACCTGCAAAAAGCCATCGATCATCTCGACCATGCGCCGGCCGGATTCTTCTCCGCTGACCAGGAAGGCCGCGTCACCTACATCAACGCAACACTGGCGGAATGGCTGGGCATTGATCTTGCCAGTTTCACACCTGGCGCCGTCGCCCTGCCGGATATCGTTGCCGGCGACGGCATGGCGCTGGTGCGCTCGGTCAAGGCCGACCCCGGCTCGACGCGCAATGCGGTCATCGATCTCGATCTGACGACGATGACCGGCGAGGCGCTGCCGGTGCGCTTCATGCATCGTGTTTCGGCCAGCCGTGAAGGGCTCAATGGGCCGACACGCACGATCGTGCTGAACCGGACCCAGGGCGAAGATGCTTCCGCCGATCTGCGCGCTTCGGAAGTGCGCTTCACCCGCTTCTTCAATTCGACGCCGATGGCGATTGCCGGCGTGGACCATGACGGGCGCATCCTGCGCACCAACGCGCCATTCCTGTCGCTGTTTTCCTCGGTCGTGGACAGGGATGCCGTCGATCGCCGGGTGCGGCTCGACACCGTCATCCACGAACGCGACCGACCGGCGTTTGCCACAGCTTTCGAGAAGGCACGCCAACGGCAGGCCGACATCGAACCCATCGATACGCTGCTGCCAGGCAATGACGAGCGGCACATCCGCTTCTACGTCAATGCGGTCGCCGACGGCACCGGCGGCGAGGGTGCGGAGGAGTCGGCCATCGTCTACGCCGTCGAGACAACAGAGCAGAAGGCGCTCGAGGGTCAGATGGCGCAAAGCCAGAAGATGCAAGCGGTTGGCCAGCTTGCCGGCGGCATCGCCCATGATTTCAACAATGTGCTGACCGCCATCATCATGGCATCGGACCTGCTGTTGACCAATCACCGCCCGTCGGATCCGTCCTTCCCGGACATCATGAACATCAAGCAGAACGCCAATCGGGCGGCTTCGCTGGTGCGGCAGCTGCTGGCCTTCTCACGCAAGCAGACGTTGCGGCCCGAGGTGCTGAACCTGACCGACGTGCTCGCCGATATCAGGATGTTGCTGGCCCGCCTGGTCGGCAACGATATCAAGCTGAAAGTCGACCATGGCCGTGATCTGTGGCCGGTCAAGGTCGATATCGGCCAGTTCGAACAGGTCGTGGTCAATCTGGCGGTCAATGCGCGCGATGCGATGCCTACAGGCGGTGACCTTACCGTGCGCACCCGCAACGTGACGACGGAAGAGTGCAAGACCTTCTCCTACCGCGAATTGACTCCGGCCGACTATGTCGTGGTCGAAGTCGAGGATACCGGCAGCGGCATCACGCCCGAGGTGTTGAAGAAGATCTTCGAGCCCTTCTTCACCACGAAGGAAGTAGGCAAGGGCACTGGCCTTGGCCTTTCCATGGTCTATGGCATCATCAAGCAGACCGGCGGCTTCATCTTCTGCGATTCCGAAGTCGGCAAAGGCACGGTTTTCCGTATTTTCCTGCCGCGCCACATCGCGGAAGCGAAAAAAGCCGGCGAGCCTGGCGAAATGCCCGCGGTGACGGCCAAGGTCGCCGATGTGGCCAAGGATTTGTCGGGATCGGCGACGGTGCTTCTCGTCGAGGACGAGGACGCGGTGCGCATGGGCGGCATGCGGGCGCTAACGTCGCGCGGCTATACCGTGCACGAGGCGTCGTCGGGCGTCGAGGCTCTGGAAGTGTTCGAAGC
>JBDSLV010000221.1:0-8016 GCA_039916205.1 Mesorhizobium sp.
GCGAGGAACTTGGGCTGCCGGAGGCCGAGATCGCTTTTGAGGACTTGCGCGACCCCTACGGCATCCGCTTCTGGCCAGGTTTCAAGGGCAGGGATGGTTGCCGCACCCCAATGGTTTGGGAGGCTGGCGCCGACAATGCCGGTTTCTCCTCGGGCAAGCCCTGGCTTCCGGTGCCGGATGGCCATCGCAGCCGCGCTACCGATATCCAGAATGGCGAGGCCGCATCTGTACTTGCCAGCTATCGGGCGACGCTTGCGCTGCGCAAGCAGCATCCCGCGCTGGTGTCCGGCTCCATCCGCTTCCTCGATGCCGAGGGCGATGTTCTGGCCTTCGTCCGGGAAGTTGATGGTGAAAGACTGCTCTTGGTTTTCAACTTTGCCGAGGAGCCTGTGAGTTGGGCCTTGCCACAGGACATCGCGGCCGAGGCGGTCATCGCTTTCGGTGGCGCCGGCATGGCCTTGCAGGAAGCCGCGCTCTCGTTGTCACCCCTCGGATGGTTGCTCGCGCGGCTCGGCTGAAGGCCTCTTCCGACCCGATTACTGAACGAGCACGGAGCGGCCGCAGGTCGCGCCCGTCACCCGCACGTCGGCCTGGCCGACACCGACGCCAAGTGCTGACAGCACATTGTAGAGCAAATCGTCGATCGGCGCCGTCACCCCGTTCAGCAGCGCTACCACTGCTGGCTTGACCGTTCCAAGCAGCGCGCTCACATCAAGCAGGGGCAGACCGAGCAAGTTGACCGACAAGGACAGGTTGCTGACCAGGGATGTGGTGAGCGATTGCGTGATGTTGCGCGTCGAAACCGTCTTGATCGTCTTGTTGGCAATGTCCGTCGCGTTGAAGGTCAGCGTCGTCGGATTGTTGTTGGTGATCGCGGTCGCCGCGGAGCCCATCACCTGTATCAACGGAATGTTGATCAGCAGCAGTTTGAGGCTGACGTCCGCGATGTCTGCGTCCGTGAAAGACTGCGGCTGGCTGAAGTCGCCGAAACCGGAACTGTTGCTGTTGGCGAGATGCAAAGCCGCAACGCCTGGATGGGCGGCAATGGATACCGAAATGCTGGAGGGCCCTGTCGGACAGGTAATGTCCGTCAGCTTGGCTTCGGCATAGGCGACTTCGACATTGAGCGGCACATTCACGGCCAGCAAGCTGATGCCGCCGGCGAGACTGGGATTTCCAAGGCCAACAGATGCCACCAGCTTGATGCGCGTCTGGGCTGTGCGCACCGTGGTGCCAATCTGGCCGATCGATAGCCATGGTGAAAACTGTGCCGGCTCGCCGATGGCGATGGTGAGCGTCGTGGAGAGAAGGCCGGGGATGGTGGCGCCGAGATTGACCTGGGCCTGATTGGTGCCGTTTGCCAGCACGGCGGCGGCGGTCAGCATTCCCATCGCGCTTGCATCGACGCCAAGGCCGGCCGGTGTCTGTCCCAGGCCCAGGCTGCCGACGGAGCCGAGATCGACAAGGCTGCTAAGCGGAACCTTGATCGTACTGGTCGACTTGGATGCGATCGTCTGCAAGGCAAGCTTGGCCGTATTGCCTACGCCTGGAACGTTGGCCATCGCGGTGGCGATTTGGCCGACAGTCGCCTTTGATGCCAGCACATCCGAATAGGTCGCTGCGGTCAGGTTCAATTGCGTGGACAAGGCACTGATAAAGGAGAGCACGCTGACATCGGCCGAGATCAGCCCGTTATAGTCCATGACGCTCAGCGAAATGTTACCACCCAGAAGGCTGCTAAGCAGGGAATTGAGGATGCCGCCGTTGACGCTCAGAAGCCTTGATCCGACCGAAAACGTCGCCTGCGGCGTCATCGTGGCGGTGGCCGCGGTGCCAATGACCGGGGTGGGGATGAGCGAGCTCGCGAAATAACGGTTGGGGATTTTTTGCAGCGTGACATGAACCGCATTGTAGGGCGTCACGCCGGCCTGGAAGCGCTGGGTCACATTGACGGTTGATGCCGTGTATCGTCCGGGGGTGATCGACACGACTGTTTTTCCAACGGCCGCGGGAACTGTCTGCCCCGCGTTCTGAACGACCACATTTGGCATGCCGTTGTCGGTAAGCGTGGTCACCACCGCCGTCTGGATGTTGTTGATGTTCGAGGCGCCGGTGATCGCTGCGAGATCGACGATGGACTGGGCTTCCCGGCGCTCGGTGTATATCGAGCCCTCGTCGATGGCCACGGCGGCCAGCGCCAGGGCAACCGGCGCGCTCAGCGCGGTCATGACGGCGAAATTCGCCTTCCTGTCACCAAGCATCAGCCGTGCGAGCCGACTGATCCCCTTGCGCCTATGCTCCAACATTCAGATGCCCCCGACGCGTATCGTTGACTGGCGTGAAATCGTCGTCCCAGGCATCGTCAACCCCGGGAACAGGTTCCAGATCGGCAGGTTGCGGGCGTCATATTGGACGGACACCACGAACTGGCTGCCGTCAGCCACGCTGTCCTTGGCCTGGTATGTCAGTTTGCTGGCGTCGACGAAGGGATAGCCGCCGGCGTTGTTGGTGACAAAGCTGGCCACGAGCGTCTGGCGCTCGGTCTGGTTCAAGCCGGCAAGCGCTGTACGGGCGGCATCCGCCGCGATCTGCTGTATCGAGCTGGCCGCGCCGAAGTATATACCGTATGCAACCATTCCGAGCAAAATCAGGATGAAGAGCGGCGAGAGTAGGGCGAATTCGACCGCTGATGTGCCGGACTCTTCTTTCCATTGCTTTGTTCTGCTTCGGATGAGAGTCGCTTTATTTGTTTCGATGTTCATGTCCTTCACGCATCTGAGATGAGGAGCCGTACAGAAGGTGCTGATAATGTAACCGGAGGTTGCTTAAGAACGCATTAACACATTCCCGCGTGCGGTGGTGGCCCCGAGATTGACCGTGAAAAAGGCATCGAGGTGAGAAAATGAAGTCAAGCGCATGGTTTCGCCTGATGTTTTAGCCGCTGCTGCACAGCTTTCGTGCTGGCTTACTTTGGGTGACCCAGAGAGTCTGTTGAAATAAAAATTCTCCACGCTAGTGTCTGGGCACCAGCCGCCGGAAGGGACCGGCGGCGCGCCCAAAAAAGGGGTCAGTTGATCGGCTTCGGGCGTCAACACTCAAACGGCGAGGCTGAGGGGCCGCGTCGACAGGGAGAACTTCATGCTGAAAAACATGCTGAAGGCGACGGTGTTCGCCACCACCATGACCTTGGCTGCTGGGGCGTTCTATTCGCCTGCTCTGGCCGAGACCGTCTACAACAGAGGCACCGCCGCCGAATCTGAATCGGTCGACCCGCACAAGACATCGACAGTCTATGAAGCCAATGTCCTGCGTGACCTCTTCCAGGGATTGGTTATGCAGGATGAAAAGACCAACCTGATCCCAGGCGCCGCCGAAAGCTGGACGGTATCGGATGACGGCACGGTCTACACATTCAAACTGCGCGGCAATGGCCTCTGGTCAGACGGCAGCCCGGTGACGGCGGAAGACTTCGTCTACGCTTTCCGCAGGCTGGAAGATCCCGCCACCGGCGCCGAATACGCCTCCATGCTCTATCCGATCAAGAATGCCGAGGAGGTCAACACCAAGAAGGGCAAGCCCGAGGATATGGGCGTCAAGGCCATCGACGCAACAACTCTGGAAGTGACGCTGAAGGCGCCGACGCCCTATTTCCTCGAAATGCTGACCCATCAGGCGACCTATCCGGTCAGCAAGGCTTCCATCGAGAAGCTCGGGGCCGATTGGATCAAGCCCGGCAACCTGGTCTCCAATGGCGCCTATACCTTGGCGGAATGGGTTCCCAACGACCACATGAAGCTGGTCAAGAATGCGAAATTCTGGGACGCCGCCACCGTCAAGATGGATGTTGTCAACTACATCCCGACCGAGGATCGCTCGTCGGCGATGAAGCGCTTCGAAGCCGGCGAATTGGACAGCTATGACGATCTGCCGACTGAACAGCTGGCGGACCTCAAGACCAAGTTCGGCGACCAGATTCGCGTCGGACCGCAGCTCGGCACTTACTACTACGCCATCAAGACGGACAAGGCGCCGTGGGACAACGCCGAACTGCGCAACGCCATCTCAATGGCCATCGACCGCGACTTCCTGGCCGAGAAAGTCTGGCAGAACGCAATGCTGCCCGGTTACTCCATGGTGCCTCCTGGCATCCAGGGCTACACGCCGGCGATGGCCAAATTCGCCGATATGTCGCAGATCGACCGCGAAGACGCGGCCAAGAAGGTCCTCGAGAAACTCGGCTATACGCCCGACAAGCCGCTGAAGATGGAGATTCGCTACAACACCTCGGAAAACCACAAGAACACCGCGGTCGCCATCCAGGAACAACTGAAGCCGCTTGGTGTCGATGTCACCTTGCTCAACACGGATACCAAGACCCACTACTCCTTCCTTGAGCAGAAGGGCGACTATGACGTGGCGCGCGCCGCCTGGATCGCCGACTACAAGGATCCCGAAACCTTCCTTGGCATCTCGCGCAAGGCCAGCGGCAACAACTATTCGGATTACAACAGCGCGCCATACGAGGCGGCCATGGACAAGGCCGCTGCCGCTGGAGGCAAGCCCGAAGACCGCATGAAGGACCTGTCGGATGCCGAGCGTGTGCTGATCGACGATGTCGGCCAGATTCCGCTCCTCTACTACAGCTACCACGATATCGTTTCTTCGAAGCTGCATGGCTTCGTGGACAATGTGATGGACATCCACCCGTCGCGCTTCGTCAGCAAGGACTGATACCCTTGACCAGGCCGCCGCTCCATTCGGGGCGGCGGTTCCGGTTTGCCGTCGCATCGGCCCGAAAGTCGGGATCGATTTCCGGAAAGCACGATGCGAAGATTTGAAGCGCTGGGGCTTGCTCGTCCAGGTGGACGCGCCGTTCCAGGTCAAGCGGGGCACCGATGCTGCGTTACGTATTCCGGCGGCTTTTGACCGCCATTCCAACGCTGTTCGTCATCGTGACGTTGGCGTTCTTCCTGATGCGCGTCGCTCCAGGCGGCCCGTTCAACCAGGAGCGGGGCCTGAGCCCCGAGATCAAGGCCAATCTTGAAGCCCAGTTCGGCCTGAACGATCCGCTCTGGCTGCAATATGCGCATTATCTCGGCAATCTGCTGCGCGGCAATTTCGGCCCGAGCTACAACATGCCGGACTTCACCGTCGGGGAACTGTTCGCCAAGGGCCTGCCGATATCGATCCAGCTCGGGGCTTCGGCACTTATTCTGGCTCTGTTGCTCGGCAGCGTGCTTGGCACCATTGCCGCACTCAACCAGAACAAGCTTGGCGACTATGCGGTGATTGCGCTGGCGACCGCTGGCAGCACCATCCCGACTTTCGTCATTGCGCCGGTCATCCAGTTGCTGTTCGGACTGACCTGGAAGCTGTTGCCAATCGGCGGCTGGGGTGACGGCGCCTTCGTCAACAAGATCGGTCCGATCCTGACGCTGGCCTTGCCGCAGATCGCCATCGTCGCGCGCCTGATGCGCGGCTCGATGATCGAATCGCTCCGCTCAAACCACATCCGCACGGCACGCGCGCTTGGCCTTTCCGACTGGTCGGTGGTGGTCAAGCACGCCTTGCGCGGCGCCGTTCTGCCAATCGTCTCCTTTACCGGGCCGGCGGCGGCGGCACTTCTCACCGGCTCGATCATCGTCGAAACCATCTTCTCCATTCCGGGTGTCGGCCGCTACTTCGTCGATGCCGCGCTCAACCGCGACTACACGCTGGTGATGGGAACGGTGGTGGTGATCGCGATCTTCACTATTGTCTTCAACCTGATCGTCGACATCATGTACGCCGTGGTTGATCCGAGGGTGCGCTATGACTGACATCGCAGTTGCCGCACCGGTCGTTGGCCGATCCCTGTGGGGGGATGCCTGGGCGCGCCTCAAGGCCAATCGCGCCGCCATGTTCAGTCTTTACTACCTTGTCCTGATTGGGCTTGTCAGCATTTGTGGTCCTTGGTTCGTGCCGCATCAATACACGACCATCTATGCCGACTATGTGCGCATGCCGCCGAGCTTCTCCGCCTACCCGAAAGCCGACATGATCGAGACCGCGCTCGATGACGCCATCAAACGCATGCGCGTCGACATCAAGGACTGGCGCCAGGAAGGCAACCGCATCTTCGTTACCGTTACCTCGACAAAGCCGCTCGACGACCGCAACATCCGCTACCTCGACCGCTCCGATGCCTTCGACGACACCAAGATCGAAAGCAAGTCACCTGACGGTCTCGAAGTGGTGATGAGCGCTGCGATCAAGCAGCAATACTTCCTGTTCGGCACCGACAACACTGGCCGCGATCTGTTGTCGCGAACGCTGATGGCCGGACGTGTCTCCCTGGCCATTGGCCTGCTTGCCGGCGTCGTCGCGGTGGTGATCGGCGTGCTCTACGGCGCCACCGCGGGCTTTTCCGGCGGCAAGGTCGATGAGGTGATGATGCGCATCGTCGATGTGCTTTATTCGCTGCCGTTCATCTTCTTCGTCATCATGCTGGTGGTCTTCTTCGGCCGAAACTTCGTGCTGATGTTCCTCGCCGTTGGCGCGGTCTTGTGGCTCGACATGGCGCGCATCGTGCGCGGGCAGGCACTGTCGATCCGGCGCCAGGAATATGTTCAGGCGGCGGAAGCAATGGGTGTTGGCGCGCGTGGCATTCTGGTGCGCCACGTTGTTCCGAACCTGCTTGGCCCGGTGGTGATCTACATGACGCTGCTGGTGCCGCAGGTCATTATCCTGGAGAGCTTCCTGTCCTTTCTCGGCCTGGGCATCCAGGAACCGATGACCAGCTGGGGCGTGCTGATCTCGGTCGGCGCCAAGAACATCGGCACCGCAAACTGGCTGCTGTTGTTTCCGGCTTTCTTCCTGGTCTCCACGCTGTTCGCCCTGAATTTCGTCGGCGATGGCCTGCGTGACGCACTCGACCCGAAGGATCGCTGAGATGGACACGCCAGAAACCATTCTCAGCGTAAAAGATCTCCGCGTCCGCTTCCGCACGCTCGATGGCGCGGTCGAGGCGGTGAAGGGCATCAACATTCACGTCAAGGCAGGCGAAACCGTTGCCGTGGTCGGCGAGTCCGGTTCCGGCAAAAGCCAGACGATGATGGCGGCGATGAGCCTACTGGCCTCGAACGGCGAGGCCACGGGTTCAGTTGATTATCGTGGCCGCAATCTTTTGACACTGAGCAAATCCGAACTCAATAAGGTGCGCGGCGCCAAGATCAGCATGATCTTCCAGGAGCCGATGACCTCGCTCGATCCGCTCTATTCCATCGGCAACCAGCTGATAGAGCCGATCCGCCGGCATCGTGGGCTTGGTGCGGCGCAAGCGAGAGAGGAGGCACTCAAGCTGTTGCGGCTGGTCCATATTCCCGATCCCGAACGGCGGATGAAATCCTATCCGCATGAGATGTCGGGCGGCCAGCGTCAGCGCGTCATGATCGCCATGGCACTCGCCAATGATCCCGACATCCTGATCGCTGACGAACCGACGACGGCGCTTGATGTGACCATCCAGGCGCAGATCCTCATGCTTCTCGCCGAACTGCAGCGCAAGCTCGGCATGGCGATTGTCTTCATCACCCACGACCTTGGCATCGTCCGCCGCTTCGCTGACCGGGTCTATGTCATGCGCTATGGCGAGGTGGTCGAGGAAGGCGAGGCGCAAGCACTGTTCGCCAATCCGCAACATGATTACACCCGGATGCTTCTGGCCGCCGAGCCAACCGGAACCAAGGCGCCGCCACCGCCGAACGCGCCGGTGCTGCTCGAAGGCCGCAACGTCGAGGTCACCTTCAAGATCGGCGGCGGTTTCCTCGGTGGCGAGCCGTTGATGCTGCAAGCGGTCGACCACATTTCGATACGCCTGAAGAAAAATCAAACCATCGGCATCGTCGGCGAATCCGGTTCGGGGAAATCAACGCTCGGCCGCGCCCTGCTGCGGCTCCTGCCGAGTGACGGTGTCATCCGCTTCGTTGATCGCGACATTTCCGGTGCCGACCGCCGGGCGATGCGGCCGCTGCGGCG
>JBDSLV010000222.1:0-8558 GCA_039916205.1 Mesorhizobium sp.
CCCGCCATGGCGAGCGGCACGGCGCTCTTGTTGGGGATCTGGATGTCGATCTCCAGCGTCGACATGGTCTCGCCGCGATCCATGGAGACGTTCAGATAGTCCTGGTCGATCTGCACATGCCTGGCGATGACCGCCATGATTTCCTCGCGCAGGATGGAGACGAGGTCGGGCTGGTTGCGGTTGCGGCGCTCATAGGCCAGCAGCACCTGCAGCCGTTCGCGTGCCACCGGCGCGCTGGAGCGCCGCTTGAAGAGGTCGAGCAGGTTCATGCCGCCCTCCTTCCCAGCAGACGGTCGAGGAAGCCCTTGCGCTCGAACGGCACGACGACCGGCAGGTTCTCGCCCTCAAGCCGCTTGGCCGCTTCGATATAGGCGCGCGCGGCGGCGTTCAGCGGTTCGCTCAGTGTCACCGGTGCGCCGATGTTGGAGGCGCGCAGCACGTCCTGGCTTTCGGGAATGATGCCGAGCAGCGGCGTCGACAGGATTTCCAGCACGTCGTCGATCGACAGCATCTCGCCGCGCGCGGCGCGCGCTGCATCATAGCGCGTCACCAGCACGTGCTTGGCGATCGCCTCGCCTCTCTCGGCCTTCATCGTCCTGGCGTCGAGCAACCCGATGATGCGATCGGAATCGCGCACGGAACTGACTTCCGGATTGGTGACGATGACGGCTTCGTCGGCAAAGCGCATTGCCAGCTGCGCACCACGCTCGATGCCGGCCGGGCTGTCGCAGAAGACGTAGTCGAATACCGAGCGCAGCTTGTCGATGACTTCGCCGACGCCTTCCTCGGTCAACGCATCCTTGTCGCGCGTCTGCGAGGCCGGCAGCAGGAACAGCGTCTCGACCCGCTTGTCGCGGATCAGCGCCTGCGACAGTTTGGCCGTGCCCTGGATGACATTGACCAGATCGAACACGACGCGCCGCTCGGCGCCCATGATCAGATCGAGATTGCGCAGGCCGACATCGAAATCGACCAGCGCCACCTTCTTGCCGGTTTTGGCGACCGCTGCCCCAAGCGCGGCCGTCGAGGTGGTCTTGCCGACGCCCCCCTTGCCTGATGTGACGACCACGACCTTGCCCATATATGTGCCTCCGTTATTGTTGGTTGAGCGGTGCTGTTTCGAGTGGTGTTAGTTGAGCGGCGCGACGCTGAGCACGCCATCCTGAAGAAAGGCCTGGATCGCGCGGCCGCGCGACGACGGGTCCATTTCCTCGGCGGTGCAGTACCAGCCGTCGACCGCCAGCAATTCGGCTTCGTTCTTGCGGCAGAAAATGCGCGCCCCGGCATTGCCTTGCGCACCGGCGAAGGCACGTCCGCGCAATGTGCCGTAAACATGGATGGAGCCGCCGGCCATGATCTCGGAGCCCGAGGCGACCGAGCCCAGCACGATGACGTCGCCATGCGGATGAAAGATCAACTGGCCGGAGCGGATCGGCGACTTGATCATCAGCGTGTTCGGCGTTTCCGCCTCCAGCGACTTGACCTCATCCGTCTTGGCCTCGTCCGCCTTGGCCGGCGAACCGGCCTTGGCCCCCCGCTCGGGCTGTGGGAACAGGCCGTCGGTGGAGGCCTCCTTGCCGCCGGTCAGCACTGGCGGCAGTTCGGCGCCAAGCGCCGCATTGCCGTGCCCCTCGATGGCATAGATGCGGATGCCGCGCTCGCCAAGCTGCCCGACCAGAGCGCCGATCTCATCGACCTCAGGCTTCAGCGTGTGGAGATCAAGCACCACGGGGCGGCCTGTGAAGAAGCCGGGCGAGTTGCCGATCCACAGATCCAGCCCCTCCAGCCACGCGTCCAGCGGAGCCTCTGGTGTCAGCGTGAAGGCAACGAAAGACCGCGCCCGAAAGCGTATGGATTTCTTCTCGATCGGGGCGGCGAAGGTCACTGGCTGCGAATCCTTACTGATTGGTTAAACGCTAGCCAGCCATGGTTAACGAAAGGTTAATTTCGGTTTAAGCAGGCAGGAGGAAAACCCGCTCCTGACACACCCCTGACGGGGATGCCGCGTGCGGATGCCGGCGCGCCCGCCAGCATCCGCATTGCTTCCTCGTCATATGACCGCGCAAAATAATTTCGGGCCCACCGGTCACATCGCGGTAGCCCTGTCTCGTCTTAGCTTCGGAGCGCCACGGAGGCCCTCCGAAGTGATGGAGACCAAGATGATGACCCCGAGATTGAACCCTGTTGCCGCTGCCGCCGCTTCGATGAAGGCGTGGCTCGACTTCAGCACCGGCGCGCATGAGGGCCTGGACGCCGGCCTGCTGGAGCTGATCAAGATCCGCTCCTCGCAGCTCAACAGTTGCGCCGGCTGCCTGGATATCCACGTGAAGGCCGCTCGCGAACTTGGTGAAACCGAGGAGCGGATTTACCTCTTGAACGCATGGCGGGAATGCGCGCTCTATACGCCGCGCGAGCGTGCGGCACTGGCCTGGACCGAAGCGCTCACGCTTGTCGCGACCGAACGGGCGCCGGATGATGTCTACGCCGAACTGAAGGCGAACTTTACCGACGAGGAGCAGGTGAAACTCACCTTGATCATCAACGTCATCAACGGCTGGAACCGCATCGCCATCGGCTTCAATCTGGGGCCGACAAGCAGAACCCAGCGCGCCGCGGCCTGGAAAGCGGCGTGAGCGACGCCGCGGCCGAAACCTTCAACCACATGCGGCCGCGGCTGACCCGCGTCGCCTACCGGATGCTGGGCTCGGTCGCGGACGCCGAAGACGTGGTGCAGGATGCTTTCGTGCGGTTCTGGCTGAACGCCGACCACGGCACGGTCCGCGAACCGGAGGCCTTCCTGCGCCGCGTGGTGACGAGGCTCTGCCTCGATGAGCTGAAATCCGCCCGCCGCCGCAGGCTGAGCTATGTCGGTCCCTGGCTCCCCGAACCGGTGATCGAGGAGCAGGAGGACGAGGCCGACGACGTCACTTTGCCCCTGCTGATGGCACTGGAGCGCCTCTCGCCTGGCGAGCGGGCGGCCTTCCTGCTGCATGATGTGTTCGGCCTCGGTTTCGACGAGATCGCCCAGACGATCGAACGCAGTGTCACCGCCTGCCGGCAGCTTGCCAGCCGAGCCCGCACCCGCGTGCGGGCCAGCCGGCCCAGACATGACCTGCCCCGGGCGCATGGCCTTGAGATCGCACGCGCCTTCTTCACCGCCTCGCGCCATGGCGACATGGCCGCGCTGCGCTCCCTGCTCTCCGCCGACGTGACGCTCTATTCCGATGGCGGCGGCAAACGGCCATCGGCCACCGTGCCGATCATCGGCCTCGAAGCGGTAATGGCGGGCCAGGTGCTGCTCACGACGATCTACGCCAAAGGCTTCTCGAAGGCGCTGCGCTTCGGCTTCATCAACGGATTGCCCGGCTTCGTCAGCGTCGAAAGCGACGGCCTGCCGCAGACCACCGCGTTTGCCATCGAGGAGGGCAAGATCACCGCGATGTATGTCCAGCGCAATCCCGACAAGCTGCGGGGTGTGCAGCAAGGATTGAACTGAAGCGGGCACAGGGACATGCTCCCACGCGAATTTCCGCAGGCCCGCCGTGACTACCCACCGCTCGGCAATCTCGTGATCGCTCCCAGGACAAGCAGCGCGAGACCACCGAGAAGCGCCATCACCACCAGCGACCAGGGAATGCCGACATGGGCGATGGCGAATGCCAGGGCAAAGGGCGCGAGGGCGGACACGATCAGCCGAGCCGACATCGCACGGCCCTGCAGGCGGCCGTAGCCCTCACTGCCGAACAATGCCAGTGGCAGCGCGCCGGTGACGATGCTGAAAAGCCCGTTGCCCATGCCGAAGACGATGGCGAACGCCATCGCGCCTGATATCGACGGCGCCGTACTCTCGAGCACGATCACGCCCGCCATCATCAGCGCGGCGGAGATGACGGCAAGCGTCAGCGGCGGCAGGTTGATCCCGAACACCATGTTGACGAAGCGGCTGAGCACCTGCGACGGACCGAAAAGCGTTCCAACGATGGCAGCGGCGGCGCCCAGGCCCAGCCCGGAAAGCAGCGGCACCATATGGACCAGCACGGCAGCGCTGACCAGGTTCAGCAGCGAGAACGCAATGACCATCAGCGCGAAACCAAGCGGACGCGCCGAGGCGGGCAGCGATCCCCGGATATGCCGGAGCGGCTCGATCGCCGCGCGCCGGCTTCTGGCCAGCCCATGCGAGAGCCAGGCGTGCAGCGGCAGGCAGACAAGCAGGTTCAGCCCGGCGAAAACGAGATAGACGGCGCGCCACGACATATGCGCATGCAGCGCCGACGTGATCGGCCAGAACACGGTCGAGGCGAAACCGGCGATGAGGGTGAGATAGGTTATGCTTCGTTGCGCGGCATGCGGGTTTATCTGAACCAGCAGCGCGAAGGCGGCGCCGTATTGAACCAGGGTGGACGCGACTTCGAGGGCAATCAGTGCCGGCACGAATGCAGCCGCGCCTGGAGCACAGGCACAGGCGATAAGCGCACCCGCGGCAAGGATCGAGCCGGCGGTCATGACGCTGCCCGCGCCAAAGCGGTCGATCCAGTTGCCGAGCCAGGGAGCCGTCAGGCCGCCCGCCAGCAAGGCGGCCGAAAGCGCACCGAAAATCCATTCGGTTGGCCACGCCATATCCTTCGCCATGTCGGCGGCGAGAATGCTGAAACTGTAGTAGAGCGTGCCATAGCCAACGATCTGGGTGATCCCCAGCGCTAAGATGGCGCCTATGGGCGAGCGCCCTGCAGCTTCGATACTGCGAAGGCTTCGGTCACCGGACGCCGTGGTCATGGCTCACCACCTCACCGTCTTCCTTGGTGAAGCTGATAACCGGATGGTCGAGCAGGTCGAACACAAGCTCGGATGGACGGCAGAGCCGCGTGCCTCTCGGCGTTTCGACGATCGGCCGGTTGATCAGGATCGGATGCGCCAGCATGGCGTCGATAAGCTGGTCGTCGGACCATTTGGGATCGGCCAGTCCGAGCTGCGCATAAGGCGTCCCCTTTTCACGCAGCAAGGCACGCGCTGAAATCCCCATGGCCGCGATCAGCTGGCGCAGACGGTCCCGGCTGGGCGGGCTTTTCAGATACTCGATAACAACAGGCTCCTCGCCGCTCGCCCGGATCATGGCCAGCGTGTTGCGCGAGGTGCCGCAGTCGGGATTGTGGTAAATGGTGATGGTCATGAGTTGGCCTCGGTGGGAAGCGGGTTGGTGTCGGATTGCGGCCGCAACAGCCATGTCATCAGTGCCATGGCGGCGATGGCGCCGAGCAGTTCGGCGACGATGAAACCCGGTAGATTGACGGGGCTTATTCCGGAGAACGTATCGGTTAGCGAACGCGCCACCGCGACGGCGGGATTGGCGAACGATGTCGACGCCGTGAACCAATAGGCCGCCATGATGTAAAGACCGACCAGCCACGGCACGGATGTGCGCTCGAAGCGCAGGCCAGCGAGGATAGTCGCCAGCAGCCCGAAGGTCGCGACAGCTTCCGAAAACCATAGTGCCGCTCCGGTGCGGCTATGCGTCGACAGCGCCACCGATGCCAGGCCGAACATCAGATGCGCGGTCACGGTGCCGGCAATGCCGCCGCCGAACTGGCTCAGCACATACCAGATGCAATCGCCGGCCGAGAGGCGGCGCGACAAGGCGAAGACGATGGAGACAGCCGGGTTGAAATGAGCGCCGGAGATTGGCCCGAAAATCGTGATGAGCACGACAAGGATCGCACCGGTGGGCAAGGTGTTGCCCAGCAGCGCCAGCGCGCCGTCCTGCGTCAGCGATTGCGCCATGATGCCGGAGCCGACCACCGTTGCCACCAGCAACGCCGTGCCCAGGCCTTCGGCGACCAGACGGCGCGGCAGATCAAACTCTGGCATCAGCGCGACCCGGATAAAGGCCGGGCCATGAGCGCGGCGGTGGATGGGCAAAGCAATGCCGCCTGGCGTGTAGCAAGGATTGCCGCCGGTGCCGTTTGGCGATCGACGGGCCGAAAGCCAAGGCGTTGGAAAAAGCGGGCGGCATCCGTGGTCAGCAGGTAAGCCGTGCTTGCGCCGGCTTGCACTGCCTGTTCGAGCAACAGATTGGTCGCCACGGTTCCCTGCCCCTGTCCGCGCGTTTGCGGCAGCATTACCAGCGAGCGCACAAGGACATCGGCGCCGTAGAGTTCATAACCGCCAAAGCCGACGGTGCGACCGTCTTCTGAAAAGCGGAAGAACCGCCGGCCGGCGTCGCTCACATCATCCGCGGGAAGGCCCGCCGCCAGCAGCGCCGCGGCCAGTTCGGCTGAATTTCCGTCAAGCGGCTCGATAATCATTGAGCCGGCGCTTTCTCATCGGCCGCGCAGCAGCCCGACGCCAATGCCGGCGCGCAGATTTCCGGCCGGCCGGAACAACAATCCTCCATCAGGAAACGGATGAGCCCGCTCAAGGCGTCGTATTCGGCGCTGTAGACCATCGAGCGGGAATCGCGCCGCACACTCACCAGCCCGGCCCGCTCAAGCTCCTTCAGGTGAAAGCTGACATTCGAGGCCGAGACCTCGACCTTGTCGGCAACAGCGCCGGCGGCAATGCCGTCCGGACCGGCAATCACCAGATGGCGCAATATCCGCAAGCGCGTTTCCTGCGACAGCGCGGCAAAGGCAGAGAGGGCTTGACGTTCATCCATATTTCAACAATCCTATGAATATCGAAATAAGGATTACCGCACATGCTCGCTTCTGACAATCGGGAATTTCAACCCGCCATCGCCCCCGCCATCGCCAATGATGCCGAAGATATCACCATCGCTGCCTTGCTGGACTTTCTGGCAGGCCACAAGGACAAGCCGCTGGTGTTCTTCTACGACGGCCGGCCGGTGCAGCCGGGCTATCATGTCACCGAGGTCAAGGCCGGCCAGTTCGCCGCGCTGGATTGCGGCGCCAATCCCGAATCCTGGTCGGAAATCTTCGTCCAACTGTGGGACGTCAGCGAGGACCGCACGCATATGCCCGCCGGCAAGTTTTCGGCGATCATCCGCAAAGTGACCGAACATGTCGGCCTCGATCATGCCGCCAGGCTCACCTTTGAGGTCAGCGACGGTGTGCGCCCCATCCAGCTCTACCGGGCTGCCCTGCCCCAGACGGTCGATGGTGCCGTGCATGTCGAGCTCTCGCCCCGGCCGGCCAGTTGCAAGCCACGCGACCGCTGGCTGGCGGAAGAGAAAAAGGCCAAGGCGTGCTGTGCCCCCTCCAACGGCCCGCAACCGTGTTGCGGCTAGACGGGCACGGCAAGAACGGTGGCATCGTGCTACATCACTTCGTCGATCCCTTCGGCGCGCCCAGAAGCTCGGTCTATTTCATGAAATCTCTGGGCTGACGCTTTTCGCGAGGCCAATTCAGGCCGGCAGTAGTCTAACGCCAGAGTTGTCGCCCCGGCGGTCCCGCCTATAATGCCATCCATGGCGTTTACACTGGAAGACATCGACCGGGCCCACAAGGGCGTCAGCCAGGCCACCGTTGGCGACTATCTCAAGGCGTTGCGCGGCCTCGGCGTCGTCTTCTACCGCACGCATATTTCGGATGGTCACTCAGACTATGCCGACAGCGAAGGCAACAGCCTGTCGTCGGCGCCCATCCACGAACTTTACGAAGTCGCGGACCATGATAGCGTCGAGGCCGCGCGGCTGGCGCTCGACGCGCATGCGCGAGGCAAAACCGACTACTATACCTTCAGCCGGCAACTGGCCGATGCAGGTGTCGCGGCCTGGGTGATGGACCCTGTCGCCATGACCTGCACGTTTTTTGCGAAATCCGGCGAGTCGTTGATTGTGGAGCCGGTGTAGCACGGCGACAATGCTGCTTGGCCCGGCTGCGCAACGTGCAACCGGCGATGATCGGAATTGCGTAAAAACAAGCAGTTGGGAAGGTTTGATGATTCTACCAAACAGATGATGCTGATGTAGAATGATGGCCGCCGGCGAGGAGGCCGGCAGGGAGGGATACGCAATGACCAGAACGCCCACCTCGGCGCGCCTGCCGCGCTATGACGATGCCGTGGCGCGGTTTCGCCTCGAGGATGAAATCGCCAGGCTGCAAGGCGACCTCGCCGGCCTCAACGCCTGCGTCGAATGCTGCGACCGCCACACCGGCGCCAACCGGCTGGCGCTGCGCGCAATTTCAGCCGATGGCGCGCTCACCGAATTCAGCTTCGAGGACTTGCGCGACAAGGCAGCGCGCGTCGGCAACATGCTGAAAGACGCGGGCGTCGGCCCCGGCGATGTCGTTGCCGGCATGCTGCCGCGTATTCCCGACCTGGTGGCGCTGATCCTTGGGACATGGCGCATCGGCGCCGTCTACCAGCCGCTGTTCACCGCCTTTGGCCCGAAAGCCATCGAGCACCGGCTGGGCTACAGCGGCGCGAAACTGGTGGTGACCAACCCCGCCAATCGCGGCAAGCTGAGCGAACTGGAGAACTGCCCGCCGGTGGCGATCGTCCTCGCACAGGGCGAGCCTCTGCCCGATGGCGATATGGATTTCCGCGCCGCAATTGCCGCCGCCTCGCCCGACTGCGAACCGGTCATGCGCAAGGGCGACGAC
>JBDSLV010000223.1:0-8770 GCA_039916205.1 Mesorhizobium sp.
TCATCAGCGCGCTGCCCAGGCCCTGAACCGCGCGAGCGGCAACGAATTGGCTCAAGTTTTGCGAAAAGCCGCATGCGATTGAAGCCAGCGTGAACAGCGCGATGGCGATGAGAAAGATGTTGCGCGCTCCGAACCGGTCGGCGAGCCAGCCCGACAGTGGCACGAAGACAGCCATGGTCAGCATGTAGACAGTGATGCCAATGCTCATCGCCACCGCCGGCACGCCGAAGGAAGCCCCCATCTGCGGCAATGAGGTCGAGATGATCGTCGAATCCAGCAACTGCATGAAGAAGGCGATCGCAACGATCAGGGCCACACGACGCGCATTGGTTGCTGTCATTGCCGTTGAAGGCTGTGACGCGGTTTCGTCTGGCGAAATGGCCGTCATGCGCGGAACTGTCCGGGGAAACTCTCCCACGTCACCGGGACTCATGGGGAATTGTCCGACAAGTCGATAACGGGCTGGTTTGAACAGCATTTGAGCGGCCCCGTCCAGACAATGCGCCAACAAACTTTCGTGTCGCCTCGCGGCCTGTTATGGAAAGATGGGGCTCAGGATGTGGATCAGCAGGAACGGTGTGCGCATGAAGCCCATCTATATCGACTATCTCAACGCCCTCGACATCGAAGCCCTTGAAATGACCGATGGCGAAATCATCGCCGCGGTCGAGGCCGGGCTTGTCGCGCAGGGCAATGGTCAGACTGTGATCGAACCGCGTGTCCACCTCGAGCCGGACCCGGCCTTCCATGGCCACTTCAACGTCCTGCGCGGCTACGTGGCGCCGCTCGACACCGCCGGCGTCAAGATTGTCGGCGACTATGTCGACAATTACCTGCACGGCCTGCCGTCGGAATTCGGCATCCTCAACCTGTTCGATCCGCGCACCGGCACACCGCGCGCCATCCTCGACGCCACCGTCATCACCGACATGCGCACCGGCGCCATCACCGCTATCGGCGCCAAACATCTGGCGCGCAAGAATTCGAAGGTACTGGCCCATATCGGCGCGCGCGGCACAGCCTACTGGAATGTGCGGCTGCTCGACCATCTCTTCGACTTCGACGAGATCCGTGTCCATTCGCGCCGGCCGGAAAGCCGCGATGGCTTCGCCGCAAAACTGGCCGCCGATCTCGGCAAGCCGGTCAAGGCGGTGGCCGATTGGCAAAGCTGCGTCGAAGGCGCCGACATCGTCATCGAGGCTTCGCGTCTGCCAGAGCCGGAACCGCTCTTGAAGACCGCATGGATCAAGCCCGGTGCGCTGGTCGTGCCCTATGGCACGATGAGCGCGGTGGAGCTTTCCCTGACCGACATCATGCAGAAAATGGTGGTCGACGACTGGGGCCAGTGCAAGGGCGGCAAGTTCGGTTCGCTGCGCGCCCATGTCGAGGCCGGGCGGCTGAGCGAGAAGACGCTGCATGCCGAGCTCGGCCAGATCGCCGCCGGGCTCAAAGCTGGGCGTGAAAGCGACGACGAGACGATCCTGTTCTGGCATCGCGGCCTGTCGCTGTCCGACATCGCGCTCGGCAAGGCGATGCTGGCCAAGGCTCAGGCACAAGGCATTGGCCAGAGGCTTCGTTTCGCATGAGCGCGCTCGTCCTCACCGGAGCCGGCATCAGCGTCGCCGACGTCGCCTCTGTCGCCCGCGAAGCGCGCAAGGTGGAAGTGGCACCCGATGTCATCGAGCGGCTCGACAAGGCGCGAAAAGTGCTTGATGGCGCCGCCGCTTCCGGCCAGCAGATCTATGGTCTCAACACCGGCCTCGGCGCCAATCTCGGCACGGCGGTCGAAGGCGATGCCAGCACCTTCCAGCGCCAGCTCCTCGATGGCCGTGGCGCGGCGGGCGGCGAGGCCTTACCCGTCGAGGCTGTGCGGGCAACCATGTTTGCCCGGGTGGCGATGCTGGCCGCCGGTGGTTCCGGCCTTTCACCGCATGTGTTTGCCGCGCTGGTAGATGCGCTCAATGCCGGCGTCCATCCGGTCATGCCGTCGCTGGGTTCGATCGGCGCCGGAGACCTGGTGCTGATGACCGCCCTCGCCCGCATGCTGATCGGCGAAGGCGAGGCCGACTACCAGGGCCGGCGCATGCCAGCGGCAAAAGCGCTGATGATGGCGCGCCTCGCCCCGATCAGCCTGGCGCCCAAGGATGGGCTGTCGCTGATCAACGCTTCAGCAGTCTCCGCCGGGGGCGGCGCGCTTGCGGTGACGGACGCGCTGGCGGTCTTTGCCCAACAGCAACAGGCCGGTGCGCTGACCATGGAAGGGATCGGCGCCAACCTCACCATTCTTGATCCGCGCTTGCACATGGCGCGGCCAGCCTTCTGCCAGCAGCAGGCGGCGAAAGGCTTGCGCGAATTGCTCGACCGCGACGAGGCACCGGCACCGACCACCTTGCAAGACCCGTTGTCGATCCGCTGCATGCCGTCAATCCATGGCGCGCTGATCCATGCGATTGACCAGGCGCGGCTCGCCGTGGAGATCGAGGTCAACGCCGCCGCCGACAATCCGCTGGTTCTGGGTGACGATGACCTCGTTCTGTCCACCGGCAATTTTCACACCGCCTCGCTGTCGCTGGCGTTTGAGACGCTCGGTTTGGCGATCGCCCAGGCAGCGGCAGCCAGTGCCGCCCGCTTCATCCAGATCACCGGTTCGGGTCGCAACGGCTTGCCCAAATACCTGTCTCCGGTCGGCGGTGCATCGGCCGGTTTTGTGCCGCTGCAGAAGACGGCGACATCAATCCTGGCCGCGATCCGCCACAAGGCCAATCCGGTGATGCTCGACTTCCTGCCCGTGTCCGAAGGCGTCGAGGATCATGCCACGCAAACGCCGCTCACGATCGCGAAATGCGCCGGGATGATTTTGCTATGGCGGCGGCTTGTTGCACTCGAACTGATGGCCGCGGCCCAGGCGATCGACTTGCGCGACGGGTTCACGCCGGCACCGCGCACTGCCGCGATCCATGCCGTGATCCGCGTGCTGGTGCCAACGCTCAAGGAGGACCGCCCGCTCGGCATCGACGCCGAAGTGCTTTACACCGCGCTCGGCAGCGGGATGTGGCAGGCATAGCGTTCGCCTCGAGGCTGGCTATTCCGCCGCTGCCGGAATTGTCAGTGCATGGAACTCATCCCGGTAAGGCCGCGCCGTCGGCGGCAGTTCGCGTTTGAGGAAAGTATCCTCGTAGCGAAGCTGCCTGATGAGCACCGGCCACACCTCGCGATAGGCATGCCACATCGACGGGTTCGGCTCCGGCAGATCGTGCTTGATCAGCGCATGGAGCCTCGGCAGCGCATGATAAGGCACCATCGGGAACATGTGATGTTCGACATGGTAGTTCATGTTCCAGTAGATGAAGCGGCTGATCGGGTTCATATGGACCGTGCGCGTGTTCAGCCGGTGGTCGACGACATTGTCGGCGAGGCCGATATGCTGCAGCAGGCCGGTCAGCACCATGTGCCAGCTGCCATAAAGACGCGGCAGGCCGATCAGCACCAGCGGCAGGAAAGACCACAGGTATAGTGCGAGCACCACTGTCCCGGCATATATAGCGACATGCCGGCGTGCGGCTGTCACCGCCTTTGCCCACTCCATTTCGGGGACATAGCTTTTCTCGTCATCCGACAATTTGCCGAACGCCTGGCGCACCAGCGTCGGCAGCGCATAGCGAAAATCGAGGATGCCGGTGAAGGCGAGCCCTGCCCGCAACAGATCGGGAGGCCGCATCACCGCGATCTCGGCATCGCGGCCGACAATGATCGTGTCGGTGTGGTGGCGGGCATGGCTCCAGCGCCACTGCACCGGATTGCGCATCAGCATGAAGCTGGCGACCTGATAGACGGCATCGTTCATCCAGCGGGTGCGGAAGGCGGTGCCATGGCCGCATTCGTGCCAGCGCGAGTCGCTGGAGGATCCGTAGAGCACGCCGTAGATGAAGAGGAACGGCACCACCCACCACGTGCCCCAGAACCAGATGATGCCGGCGGCAGAGCCAAGGATTGCAGCGATCCAGACGATCGTGTCGCGGATCGCCGGTCCGTCCGAGCGCTGCATCAGCTCCTTCATCGCCTTGCGCGGTATATCAGTGTGATACCATTCGGCTGAAGCCAGCCCGGTCTCGATCGCGATCCGGGTGCTTTCGCCGACCAGGCTGTAGTCGCGCTTTGTCTTGGCTGCCATCGCCATCGTCTTCTCCCGCTCGGCCTCAAAGGCCGTTGGCGCGGAATTTTCCATCCAGAAATGTCTTGGCGCGCGGCACGTCGTCCTCGGTCAGATGCTCGATGATGACGGGAATGTTGGGATGCTTTTCGCTCAGCCGCTTCAGATAGAGGTCGTAGTTCAGCGAGCCGAGCCCCGGGGCCGGCAGTTCGATCTCGCCGACACCACGAAATGTCAGCCCCTCATGCGCGTTGTCGTCACCGATATCGGCATGCTTCTCTGACTTGTCGCCGCCCGAGCGCTTGACGTCCTTGGCATGCGCGATCCTGATCTTGTCGGTCAACGTGTCGAACACCTGGTTCAGCACCTGGTCCATCCGGTCGATATTGTGCGCCTCGAAATAGTTGGTGGGATCCATCAACAACCCAAGCCCGGGATGGTCGACCTGCGCGAACATCTTCACCGTTTCCTCGACCGAGCCGACGACATTGTTGACATAGGTTTCAAGCAGGAAGACCGCGCCGTGATCATAGGCGGTCTGGGCGAGGTCCGAGATCACCTTGCGGCACTCTTCGAAGCCTTCTTCCGTCTTGTTTTTGGGGTGATGCACCCAGTCGGATTCGGTGTTGTAGGTGCCGGTTTCCGAAATCACATAGGGGCTGCCGAAATCCCGCGCGTTGCGGATGATCTCCTTGAGATAGCCGACGCGCTTGTCGCGCTCGGCCTTTTCAGGGTGGATGATATTGGTGTAGCCGGAAATGCAGCAGACCGGCAGGTTGTGGCCGCGAAACGTATCGCGGACCTTTTTCGCCTTATCCTTGGTGATCTGCCCGGCCGAGAGATCGATATCCCTGAAATGCAGGTCGAGCTGCACCGTGTTGAAATCGAGCGCACGGATGCGTTGGGCGACTTCCTCGAGGCCGTAGGGGAAATAGCCGGTGAAGATACCTGCCTGCATCATGATGTGAATTCCTCCCCGTAAGCGATTCAACCGCAAAGCGATTCAGCCACCAATGTTTAGTCAGTCGATATTTCCGACAGCCGCACCGTGCGGCCCTCGGCGATCGAGCGATAGCCGGCTTCGACCAGCGCCATCGTCTTGACGTTGTCGGCGACCGAGAGTGCTGGCGGCGTGCCTGTCTTCACCGCATGCTGAAGCTGCTCCATCACGCCGATGAAGGCATGTGGAAACCACATCGTCTCCCAGCTTGGGCTGATCCATTCACCGCCAGTCGTGTCGGTCGAAGCATAGGTCAGCGTCGAGGCGACGCCTGTTGGCCAGCCGATGGTGCCCTTGGCAACACCCTTGGTACCGTCGACGCGCCAGTTGATATGCTGGTCGTCGTGATAGCCGCCCTGGCGCGGACCGGACCAGACATCTTCAAGCGACAAGGCCAGCACGCCGGACGGAAACCGGATTGTCGACACGGTGATGCCATCGGAATGGTCAAACGCCGTGCGCGGGTCCTTGCGCGTCAGCGTGGTGATTTCGTCGGGGTCGCCGAACAGGAAGCGCAGCACGTCTAGGTGATGCACGCTCATATTGGCGAGCGTCAGCCGGTCGTAGTTTTCAAGAAAGCCCTGCCAGTGCGGGATCGCATGCATGTCGATCTGCGCGAAGACGATGTCGCCCAGCGCGCCGCTGTCGATGATCTGCTTCAGCACGCGCATCGACTGGTCGTAGCGCATGTTCTGGTTGACCGAGAGGATCTTGCCGGCCTTCGCCGCTTCATCGCGCAGCCTGACTGCTTCCTCGAGCGACAGGGCCAACGGCTTCTGCGCCAGGATCGCCTTGATGTGCTTCTGCTTCAGCGCATGGCGGATCAGCGCAGGCTGCTGATCCGGCGGAAAGGCAAGGTCGAGGATCTCGACATCCTTGTCCTCGATCAGGTGTTCAGGCGTGTCATGGACGGTCGGAATGCTCCAGCGTCTGGCGACCTTCTCGGCACTGGCCTTTGTCCGCGAGGCAATCGCCACCACCGGGAAGCCGGCCTGATGATAGGCGGCAAGATGGCATTCGGCCATGATCATGCCGGCGCCGACGCAGCCGATCCGGTATTCCCGGGTACGGACCTTCACATCCGGCTCGAAATCCGTGCCCGCCATCCAATCCTCCGCTTTGCCGGAGGTATAGCGCGACGGCTTGGGCATCGGCCAAGGCCGGCACCATCATTTCCCATCAGATGACTGGCATGGCACCTATCCCTGGGGATAAAGCGCCTTTGCCAGATCGCGGATGGCATCGGCTGTGCGCGGCCCGAAGCCGATCATGTAGGCACCGTCGAGCACGATCAGCGCCTTGTTCGCCGCTGCCGGCGTGGCGGCCAGCGCCCGGTTGCCGAACACTTGCTCCAAGGTCGGCCCGCCCTTGCTGTCGCTCATCATCAGGATGACGTCGGGCGCTAGCTCGATCAGCTTTTCCTCAGATGCCGCCTTGTAGCCCTGCACCACATCCATCGGGTTGAGGCCGCCGGCATAGCGGATGATGGCGTCCGCCGAGGTACCGGCGCCGGCGGCGCTCAACCGCACGAGGCCGTGGAAGAACACCACCTTCTTGCGCCGCTCGGGTGGGATCTTCGATGCCAGATCAGCAGCCACCTGGAACGCGTTCAGCACCTCGCTCGAAACCACCTTGCCCTTGTCCTCGAGGCGAAGCGTGGCGGCGATCAGCGTGATCTTGCGCTCTATGCCTTCCCGGCTGTTGTCCTGTGGAATGAAGACAATCGGGATCGCCAGCGACTTCAGCACTTCGACCGCCTCGGGCGGCCCGCTGTCTTGCGCCGCCAGAATCAGATCAGGGCGCAGCCCAGCGATGCCTTCGACCGAGAGCTGACGGCGGTAGCCGACATTGGGCTTCTGCGTGACGGTATCAGGGTATTTGCTGCCCCGGTCGACAGCAACAATCCGCTCGCCGGCGCCCAGCGCATAGACGATCTCGGTGACATCGGAGCCCAACGTCAGGATCCGGCTTGCCTGTCCCGGCGCGACAGTTCGTCCCAGCGAGTCGACCACAGTGTCGGCGGCGAGCGCCTTGAAGCCGCAGGACGTTGCCAGCACCGACAGTGCCAGCAGCAACATCGCCGCGATCCGGCCCGGTTGAAACCATGGCATGCCGTGCCGCCCCCGCCCGCTCTCAGTGCCAGCCATGCCGTTTCGCTCCTGTGCCACATGCTCGTTGATGACGCTGGTTGGCCTATAAATTTAAAGTTGACTTATGTCATCATGTTTTAATATGTGACCCCTGCCCTGACCCGCCGGTCGAGGGATTTTCGATCATGCCAGCCAAGGCCATTCAGCCACCGCCAGCAGTTTTGCTTTGCTTGGGGGCTTGCATCACCATGAGAACGACAACCAACACGACCTTGATGGCGAGCACCGCGCTCGCCTTCGTGCTCGGCCTTTGCGCCGCGCCGATGGCCAATGCGCAGGAGCAGGAAAAGAAGGGCGCCGCCGCCAAGGCAGGCCGCCTCGTTCCGGCCAAGGCCGCGCGGAACCAGCCGGCGACAATGCTGGACCTCATCACCATCTCGGCGACGATGATCAAGACCGCCGTCATCGATTCGATGGCCGCCATCAGCGCCGTCGACCAGGACGAACTCGCGCGCATCCAGCCGGACACCGCCGCCGACATCTTCCGCACCACACCAGGTGTCGCCGCCTCGATGAACGGTGACGATCCGGCGACCGCCATCAACATTCGCGGCCTTGAGCAATATGGCCGCGTCGTCGTGACACTCGACGGCGCACGTCAGGACTACTGGCGCGTCGGCCACGGCTCCGGCTCGTTCTATGTCGAGCCCGACCTGATCAAGGAGGCCACCGTCATTCGCGGTCCGGTATCCAACGCCTATGGCTCGGGCGGCATTGGCGGCGTCGTCTCCTTCGAGACCAAGGATGCCGGCGATTTCCTCAAGAAAGACGAACGCTGGGCACTGAGCGAAAAGCTCGGCTATGAGGACAATGGCGGCGGCTTCACCACCAGCACCACTGGCGCCTACCGCTTCAGCGACAACGCCGATGTCATCGGCAACCTGATCTACCGCGACCGCGACAGCTACACCGATGGCAATGGCGCCACCGTGCCATGGACCGGCGAGCGGGTGACCAGCGGCTACCTGAAGACCACATTGCGGCCGGCCGACGGCCACGAACTGAAGCTCGGCGTCATCCTGCAGCGCTACAATGACCAGATCACCGGCTCGAGCGGTTCGACCTCGCCGACGCTGAGCCGCTACGACGCCAACACCACCAACCAGACCTACACCGCGGCATACACCTGGAAGCCCGACGACAACGACCTTATCGACCTCAGCGCCAACGCCTATCACAACCGCACCCGCGCCGAGCAGACACAGGTCTGGCCGACCAACATGATTGGCAATTTCCGTTTTTATGACGTTGCCACGTCGGGCTTCAACATCAAGAACTCGTCACGTTTCGACGCCTGGGATATCGCTCACACGCTGACCTACGGACTCGATTACTACTATCTCGAAGCCTCCTCTGAAGCAGCGCATTACGGCGCCGGCGAGCAGCAGGGTTATGGCGGTTTCCTGCAGTGGCAGGGCGACTACAAGGAGTGGCTGCAAGTCATCACAGCCATGCGCTATGACGGCTATC
>JBDSLV010000224.1:0-7587 GCA_039916205.1 Mesorhizobium sp.
TTCAAATTTTTGAGAGAATATTCCCGGCTTTGACGAGAACGGCGAAACGCTTTCTTTGATAAAATCGATAGAATTTCTGACGATGTGATCAAGCCTGGGCAATCCGCCCTGCTGCCGTGACTTCACAACCGCAGAGATCCATCATGTCCCACGTCAAGAACACTTTGTCCCCTTCCCTTTGGTCAGCTGTTAGCCGGCGCACCGGCCTTGCTCTGCTTTTCGCTTCGGCGGTCGCCGCCGGCGGACTGGTGGCGCCCAAGGCGTCGTTCGCCGAAGACAAGAAGTCGATCAAGGTCGGCATCATCAGCGGCGAGGACGAGGACGTGTGGCGCGTCGTTACCGCGCAGGCGGCCGAAAAGGGCCTGACCATCGAGACCGTGGTGTTCAACGATTACACCCAGCCCAACGAGGCGCTGGAGCGCGGCGAAATCGACGCCAACGCCTTCCAGCACCAGCCCTATCTCGACAACCAGATCAAGACGCAGGGCTATCACATCGTCAGCGTCGGCTATACCGGCGTCTGGCCGATCGGCCTCTATTCGAAGAAGTTCAAAGCGGTCGCCGACCTGCCGGAAGGCGCGGTCATTGGCGTGCCGAACGACCCTTCCAATGAAGGCCGTGCGCTGCGCGTGCTGCAGAGCGAAGGTGTGATCAAGTTGAAGGACGGCACCGGCATTCTCGCCACCACCGCCGACATCGCCGAGAACGCGAAGAAGGTGGTGATCAAGGAACTCGACGCCGGCATCGTCGGGCGCTCGGTCGAGGATCTCGACGCCGCCGTGGTCAACACCGACTGGGCGCTGAAAAGCGGCCTGACGCCTGAAAACCGCATCGCGCAGGAAGCTATATCAGACAATCCCTATCGCAACTTCATCGCGGTGAAGGTCGGCAGCGAGAACGAAGCCTGGGTGAAGACGCTGGTGGCTTCTTACCAGAACGAGGCCGTGAAGGCCGAGTTCGACAAGGTCTACAAGGGCACAGGTATCAGCGCCTACTGAGCATACTTTCAGGCACCGAAGTGCCTGATCGGAGATGAAAGCGGTCCGCGCCATGCGCGGGCCGCATTCGTATTTTGCGGAACGAAGAAGCAGGACCGCGCATGAACCAGCATTTCCCAACATCAGCCCACCCCACGGCCAACGCCGGCGCCCCTGCCGGCATGCCGCGGGACGTCGTGCGCCTGATTGATCTGAAGCGCCGCTTCGGCGCAACGGCCGCACTTGATGGCGTGTCGCTGACCGTGCGCAAGGGCGAGATTCTTGGCATCATCGGCCGTAGCGGCGCCGGCAAATCGACGCTGATCCGCTGCCTGAATGGCCTGGAGCGACCCGATTCCGGTGAAGTTTTCATCGAAGGCGGCGAGATTAGCCGGCTTGGCGAGCGCGAGCTGCAGCCGCTGCGGCGGCGCATCGGCATGATCTTCCAGCATTTCAATCTTCTGTCGGCCAAGACAGTCGAGGACAATGTGGCGCTGCCGCTCAAGATCGCGGGTCGCCCGAAAGCCGAGCGGCTGCAGCGCGCCGCCGAACTGCTCGACCTCGTCGGCCTGTCGGAGAAGGCCAAGGCCTATCCGTCATCGCTGTCGGGCGGGCAGAAGCAGCGCGTCGGCATCGCCAGGGCGCTTGCGGCGCGCCCGGCCCTGCTGTTGTCGGATGAAGCGACCTCGGCGCTCGATCCGGAGACGACGCGTTCCATCCTCGCCTTGCTCAGGGATATCAACCGGCAGCTTGGCCTGACCATCCTGCTCATCACCCACGAAATGGAGGTGATCCGCTCGATCGCCGACCGTGTGGCGGTGATCGATGCCGGCCGCATCGTCGAGGAAGGCCCGGTCTGGTCGGTCTTTGCCGACCCGCGCTCCGAGATCACGAAAAGCCTGCTCGGCGGCATCCGGCCACAGCTGCCGGCCGAGCTGGCTGCCCGGCTGGCGCCCGAGGCCGGCGCGGAAACGATCCTGCGTATCGACGTCGCCGGCGAGGCCGCGCGCGGCCCGCTGCTGTCCGACCTCGCCGCTGCCGTTCCAGGCCCGTTCCGTCTTGTCCATGGCGGCATCGACCATATTCAGGAACAGCCTGTCGGGACGCTGTTCCTGTCCGTTCCCGGCGGCGATACAAACCACCTCGCGCGGGTGATCAGATTTCTAGAGGCCCGCGACGCGCGGGTGGAGGTGCTTGGCCATGTCACCGGTTCTGTTTGAGCTTCTGTTGCGTTCGATCTGGGAGACCGTGCTGATGACGGCCGCATCGGGCCTCATCTCGCTGGTTTTCGGCCTGCCCCTCGGGCTGGCGCTGATTGCCACCGAGCGCGGCGGCATTGCCGAAAACCGATGGATGAACCGGGTGCTCGGCGCGATCATCAATGGTTTCCGCTCGGTGCCGTTCATCATCCTTCTGGTGGCGCTGATCCCGGTGACGCGGCTGATCGTCGGCACCTCGATCGGCACATGGGCGGCCATCGTGCCGCTGTCGATCGCCGCCACGCCTTACTATGCGCGCATTGCCGAAGTGTCGCTGCGCGAGGTCGACCATGGACTGATCGAAGCGGCGCGCGCCATGGGCGGCAACCGCTGGACGATCATCCGCGAGGTGCTGGTGCCCGAAGCGCTGCCCGGCATCGTCGCCGGCTTCACCGTGACCCTGGTGACGCTGATCGGCGCCTCCGCCATGGCTGGCGCCATCGGCGCCGGCGGTCTCGGCGACCTCGCCATCCGCTACGGCTATCAGCGTTTCGAGACCAACGTCATGATCGCGGTGGTCATCGTGCTAATCATCCTGGTCTGCGGCATCCAGTGGGTGGGTGACCGGCTGGTGGCGAGGCTGGATCGAAGGGGCTAGGAGCCGGCTAGCATTCGAGGAGGCTCACAAAGAAGTCTTGCCGTTGGCGCCGCCCCTCACTGTCCTGCCGGACATCTCTCCCCGCAGAACGGGGAGAGAGGGGCTGGCCGCAGCGCTAGCGCCCTTCGTGCAATGCCGGCTATTGGCGAAATCGTCAGTGAGAGCGCCCCTCTCCTCGTCCCTACACGGGGAGAGGATGCCGGCAGGCAGGTGAGGGGCAGCGCCAAGGGCTGGCCACTACGAGCAATTCGCGACAATGCCGCAGGACTATTTCTTGCGAACTTCTTCCTTGATGAGCGAACGGCGCTCATCGCCGGACAACCCTCGCCGGGCACCCTGACTGAGTAGCTCACTCATGCGGGGTGACAGCTTCATGCCTTCCACGGCGCTGATCTTCTCGCCGTGCGCTCGGGTCAATACAAATTGGCCAGTCTTGGCCGAACGGCTGATTCTCGAATTTGGGGACCTCATTCGCCAGTCATACCATGAACTGGAAGGACCAACAAAAACGATTTAGGATCAGCCGTGCGGCCAACGCTATCCTCGCAGCCTTACACCCTCAGGGTCGAAGAACGGGATCGGTGCCACCGTGGCGCGTGTCGGCTTGCCGTCGATGTCGATGCTGAGTTGCGTGCCTATCGCGGTGAAAGGCAGCCGCAGATGCGCGGTCGCCAGCACCTTGCCGAGGGAATAGCCGTGGTCGCTGTAGGTGACGACGCCGGCATCCTCGCTTTCGGCCATAACCCTGGCATCCGTAGCGGCCGGCTTGTCGCCGTCGAGGATCAGGCCGACCCATTGTTCATCAAGGCCCTTGTCGCGCACCTTAAGCAGCGCTTCGCGGCCGATGAAATCGCCCTTGTCGAACTTGATCCAGCGGTCGAGACCGACATGGAACGGCGTGCGCGTCTCATCCATGTCGATGCCATGCGCCGGGTAGGCCTTTTCCAGCCCGAGCGTGAACATCGCCAGCACGCCATAGGGTTTCAGGCCGAAATCCGCCCCTGCCCGCATCAGCACGTCCCAGAGCGAGGCGGCCTCGTCGGCCGGCACGAACAGTTCGAAGCCGAGTTCGCCTGTCACCCCGGTGCGCGAGATCAGCACCTTGGTCTCGCCAACCCGCCCTGATGCGAACGACCAGCGCTTCAATCCGTCGAGATCGGCATCCGCGACCATCGCCTTCAAGAGCTGGCGCGAGCGCGGCCCCTGGATGGTCGGGAAGGCGATCGCAGCCGTGATGTCGGTGACATAGGCCCTTCGTCCTTGAGAATGGTGCTGCAGCCAGGGCAGCATCTTCAGGCGGTTGACCGAACCGGTGACCAGCATGAAATGCTCTGACCCCAGCCGGAACACGGTGAGATCATCCATGATGCCGCCATCCTCGCGGCAGACGGTGGAATAGCGCACCTGGCCCGGCTTCATCGCGGCGGCATCATTTACGATGACATGGTTGATCAGGGCCTCGGCATCCGGGCCCTTGATGTCCATCTTGCCCATGGTGCTGAGATCCTGGACGCCGACATTTTTGCGGGTGTTCAGATGCTCATCGGCAATGCCGGAATAATATTTGGCCGAGATGAAATCGCCACCGACCCGGCCCATGGTCGCGCCCAGTCCGACGATGCTGCTGTAAAAAGGGGAGCGCCGCTCAGCCAAGAAAGTCTCCATCATGCATTGAGGTCCGGACACCGTTTCGAAACCCGCTCTGGTGAGTCATACGATGGTGGTTTCGAGAACCGGAGCGCAGCGGACATTCGGGTCCCTGAGCCTGCGTATGACCCCGAAAATCGAAATCGACTTTCGGAAAGGGATCATGCGCCCAGTAAGATGTTGCAGCGTCCTTTGCGCGTCCGAGAGGACGCGCGGCGTTGCAATAAGCGCAGAAAACGCCTTCAGATGGCCGCCAGAGTAGGGTTTCCAAACGGTCGCTCAGCTGCCGTAGACGTCGAAGGCAAAGTACTTGTCGTTGATTTCCTTGTACTTGCCGTTGGCTCGCAGCGCGTCGATGGCCGCATTGAACTTGTCGGCCAGTTCCTTGCTGCCTTTCTGCAATGCGATGCCGACGCCTGGGCCGTGAATGGCCGGGTCCGCGGTCAAGGTGCCAAGAAGCTTGCAGCAGGCGCCGTCCGGCTTTTTCAGCCACTCGGTCAGGATGATCGAACCGTCCATCATCGCATCGAGGCGGCCATTGGCCATGTCGGTGCGGGCATCGTCGCCGGTCGGGTAGGCCTTGACGGTCGAGCCCGAGTATTTCTGTTCGGCGAATTTCTGGTGAATGGTGGCGGTCTGCACGCCCAGTGCCTTGCCCTTCAGGTCATCCGGCGTCGTGCCGGCGATGGTCGAATCCTTCGGCACGGCAATGGCCGGCGGCGTCTGGTAATATTTGTGGGTGAAGTCGACCTTCTCGGCCCGCTCGGGCGTGATGGTGATGTTGATGATGGCATCGAACTTGCCTGCCTGGAGCGCCGGGATCGAGCCGTCGAAATCCTGCACGGCGAACTCGCATTCGGCTTTCATCTCAGCGCACAGCGCCTTGCCGAGATCGATGTCGAAGCCGCCGAGCGTGCCGTCGGCATTGGCGTAGTTGAAGGGCGGATAGGCGCCTTCGGTGCCGATCCTGAGCTTCTTGTCCTGAGCGGAAGCGGCACCCGTGGCGACAACCAGGGCAACCGAGGCGGCAAGCACGAAACGACCGAAAAGACGCATGTTGCAGATCTCCGTTGACCGGAGAAGTCTACGGGCTTTTGTGACCCCGGCGGAGACGGAAACGACATGCCTTACGCCGATCGCGGCGTAGCGGACCGGCAGCACCAAGCAGTGGCTCTGGCAATTCAGCCTGCGCGTCTTTTCGTCGTTGCGTCCCGGTCGATGGTCAGCCCGCCCGCCGACAGGGCAACACCAAATTTTTCGTCGGCTTCTTCGGCGGTATAGTATCCCAGCGACACATCCCGCAGCACCAGTTCGGCGTCGCGCGCAAAAGGGTCACCATAGCCGCCGCCGCCTGGCGTGCCGACCCGCACGCGATCGCCGGCCTTCAGTGCGATATCCTGTTCCTTGGAGAGATGCGGCGGCACATGCGCTTCGCCGTTGCGGAACACGGTCACCGTGTTGACAGCGCCGTCCTTGCCACCGAGTGCACCCTGCGGTCCGAAACGGCCGTGGTCCATGACGAAGGAGGCGCGCGCGTCACCGCGCAGGATCTCGACCTCGTAGGCGAGGCCAAAACCGCCGCGTTGCTTGCCGGCGCCACCAGAACCTTCGCGCAAGGCATAGTGACGATAGAGCACCGGAAAGGCCTGTTCCATGATCTCGACCGGTGGCGACTTTGAGATACCGATGGTCGAGCAGCCATTGGTCAGCCCATCATGGCCCGAGTTGCCGCCATAGCCGCCGCCGGAGATCTGGTACATGACGTAGTCGCGGCCGCGCGCCGGGTCGTTGCCGCCAAGCGCGAAATTGCCGCTAGAGCCGGCGGGTGCCGCCGTCACCTTGTCGGGCAGTGCCTGCACCATCGCCGCGAACACCGCCTCGGCAATGCGCTGCGACACTTCGGCGGCACAGCCCGAGACCGGGCGCGGATATTTCGCGTCGAGGAAGGTGCCTTCCGGCCGCTTGACGATGAGCGGCTCGAAAGCGCCGGCGCTGATCGGCACATCTGGGAAAATATGGCGCATGGCGAGATAAACGGAAGAAAGGGTCGTCGCCAGCACGCTGTTCATCGGGCCGGCGCAGGGCTTGGACGAGCCAGTGAAATCGAAGGTCAGCGTGTCGCCCTGCTTCTCGACGGCCAGCGCAATGGTCAGCGGCTCGTTCACCACCCCGTCGGAATCGACAAAAGCCTGCGAACGATAGGTGCCGTCGGGAATGGCCGAGATATTGGCGCGCATCTGGTTGGCGGCGCGCCTGCGCAATTCGGCAATCGCCTCGACGACTGTTTCATCTCCGTAACGATCCAGGATTCCATTGAGTCTGTCCTGACCGATCAGCAGCGCTGCGGCCTGGGCGCGGATGTCGCCGATGCGCTGATCGGCTACACGGATGTTGGAACAGATGATGGCGTATATCTCTGGATCGAGCACGCCCTTCTTGAACAGCTTGACCGGCGGCAGGCGCAGGCCTTCCTGTTCGACCGCCGTTGCCGAGGCCGAGAATCCGCCAGGCACCGAGCCGCCAATATCGGGCCAGTGGCCGGTGTTTGACAGCCAGCAGAAGATTTTCCCGGCCCGGTAGACCGGCATGGCAAAGCGTACATCCATCAGATGCGTGCCGCCGAGATAAGGATCGTTGACGATGTAGATGTCGCCCGGCTCTGGCGCCAGGCAACGTCCGTCGGCGATCATCTCGATCACCGTCCTGGTCGAATACTGCATGACGCCGACAAACACCGGCAGGCCCTGGCTGCCTTGCGCAATCAGTGATCCATCGACCGCCGAATAGATGCCGTCGGAACGGTCATTGGCCTCGGCGATGACAGGCGAGAACGCGGCGCGCGAAAAGGTCAGGTCCATCTCGTCGCAAACCTGCTGCAGAGCGGCCTGGAGAACCGAAAGCGTGATGGCGTCGAGCTTTGCCGTATCAATGTCAGGCATCTCAGGCCTCGCCGATGTCGATGATGATGTTTCCGTCGGCATCCGAGCGGGCGCGGTCGCCAGGCTCCAGCACGGTGGTGGCGTCCATCTGCTCGAGGATCGCCGGTCCCTGGATCACCGCGTCGAGCGGCAGCTTTTCCCTGATATAGACCGGCGTGTCGTGCCAG
>JBDSLV010000225.1:0-2511 GCA_039916205.1 Mesorhizobium sp.
AAGAGCACGGACGAAGCCAAGGGCCTGTTGAAGTCCTATCCCAACCTCAAGGCGATCATCGCACCGACCACGGTCGGCGTCGTTGCCGCCGCCCAGGTGGTGACCGATGAAGGTCTGATCGGCAAGGTCAATGTCACCGGTCTGGCGCTCCCGTCCGAGTTCAAGAAGTTCATCGATAACGGCTCCAGCCAGGCGGTTGCCCTGTGGAACCCGATCGACCTCGGCTACTCCGCCGTCTACCTCGCCCATGATCTGGCGGTGAAGAAGGAAGAAGCCAAGCCGGGCGCAACGCTGTCGATCGGCCGCGTCGGCAAGGTCACGCTCGACGACAGCAACTCGGCTGCGATGGCTCCGCCCTTCCAGTTCGACAAGAGCAACATCGAAAAGTTCTCCAAGATCTATTGATCCTGGCGTCCTTCGACCTGGCGCGGCGGGACCAGATCCCGCCGCGGCTTTAAACGGATCTTGTTTCAGGGCTTGATACGGATATGGACACGACAGCCCAACCCAACGCGATACAGGAGCGGCCTCCGGCCCCGCGCCTGACGCTGTCCGGGATTTCGAAAACTTTCCCGGGCGTGCGCGCGCTGCATGATGTCAGCCTGTCGCTCTATCCGGGCGAGGTGACCGCTTTGATCGGCGAGAACGGCGCCGGCAAGTCGACGCTGGTCAAGATCATGACCGGCATCTACCAGCCTGATGCCGGTACGATCAGCATAGACGGCCAGCCCGTTGCCTTGCGCAGCGCGCATGCCGCCTTCGGCTATGGTGTCACGGCCATCCACCAGGAAACCGTGCTGTTCGACGACCTGACCGTGGCCGAAAACATCTTCCTCGGCCATGCGCCACGCTCGCGCTTCGGCACCATCGACTGGCGCACCATGCGCAAGAATGCGCGCGAAGTGCTCGACACCATGCATGCCGGCCATATCGACGCCGACGCGCGGCTGAAGGACCTCGGCATCGCCAACAAGCACCTGGTTGCGGTCGCCCGCGCCATGTCGATCGATGCGCAAATCGTCATCATGGACGAGCCGACAGCCGCACTTTCGATGAAGGAAATCGAAGAGCTCTTTTTGCTGATCGAATTCCTCAAGAGCGAAGGCAAGGCGATCCTGTTCATCAGCCACAAGTTTGACGAGATCTACCGCATCGCCGACCGCTACACGGTTTTCCGCGATGGCGAAATGGTCGGCGAAGGGCTGATCAAGGATGCCGGCCAGAGCCAGATCGTGCGCATGATGGTCGGCCGCTCGGTCGACCACATCTTTCCGCAGCGCAAGGCCGAGATCGGCGCGCCGGTGCTGTCTGTCGCCGGCCTGTCGCATCCGACCGAGTTCAACGACATCGGCTTTGAACTGCACAAGGGTGAAATCCTCGGCTTCTACGGCCTTGTCGGCGCCGGGCGCAGCGAGGTGATGCAGGCGATATCAGGGATCACCCGCACCAGAAGCGGCACGATCACACTGGAAGGCAAGGCAATCGCACCGAAATCGGCGGCGGATTCGATCGATGCCGGCATCGTCTATGTGCCGGAAGAACGCGGCAAGCAGGGCGTGGTCATCGGCCTGCCGATCTTCCAGAATGTCTCGCTGCCTTCGCTCAAACACACGTCCAAATCCGGCATGCTGCGGCTGGCGGAGGAATTCGCATTGGCCCGTTCCTATACCGAGCGGCTGGACCTCAGGGCATCGTCGCTCAGCCAGGATGTCGGCACGCTGTCGGGCGGCAACCAGCAGAAGATCGTCATTGCCAAATGGCTGGCGACAACGCCCAAGGTAATCATCCTCGACGAGCCGACAAAAGGCATCGACATCGGTTCCAAGGCCGCCGTGCACGGCTTCATGGCTGAACTCGTGGCGCAGGGCCTGTCGGTGATCATGGTGTCATCCGAACTGCCTGAAATCCTCGGCATGTCCGATCGCGTCGTGGTCATGCGCGAGGGATTGATCGCGGCTGTCTACGACAACAAGGGCCTCGACGCCGAAACCCTGGTCAGAACGGCAGCGGGGATCGCGGCATGAAGCTTCTGTTCAAATACCGCGAGATCTGGCTGCTTGCCGCCATCATCGTGCTCATCGGGCTGATTTCGACACGCTTTCCAGCCTTCGCCGATCCAGACAATCTGCGCCAGGTGTTCAACGACACCTCGATCCTGATGATCCTGGCGCTGGGACAGATGGTGGTCATCCTGACACGGTCGATCGACCTGTCGATGGCCTCGAACCTGTGCTTCACCGGCATGGTGGTGGCGATGCTGAACGCCGCGCATCCGGCGATCCCGATCCCGCTGCTGATCGTCATCGCACTGGCCGTCGGGCTGGTGCTTGGCGCCATCAACGGCTTGCTGGTGTGGCGGCTGAACATTCCCTCGATCGTGGTGACATTGGGCACGCTGACCATCTATCGCGGCGCCACTTTCGTCATCTCCGGGGGCGCCTGGGTCAATGCCGACAAGATGAGCCCTGACTTCATCGGCTTTCAGCGCGCGGCCCTTCTCGGCATTCCGGT
>JBDSLV010000226.1:0-5551 GCA_039916205.1 Mesorhizobium sp.
CTCATCGACTGCAGGCGCATCAGCACCGTGCGGTAGACAATCGCCAGCACGAACACGGTGTGGCCGATGACGACCGTCAGCAGCGACCGTTCGAGGCCGATTTCACGAAAGAAGATCAGCAGCGCCAGACCGCTGATGATCGGCGGCATCAGGAACGGCAGGAAGATGATGAATTGCAGCGTCGAGCGTCCCGCCCTGCGCCCGTGATAGTAGAGCGCCAGCAGCGTGCCGCTGACCACGGACAGGATGACGGTGCAGACACCGACGATCAGCGTGGTGCGCAAGGCCGCGAGGATGTCGTGGTTCTCGGCCAGCGCCACATAGGTCGCGAATGTCGGCGAAGACCAGTCGACGTCGCCATGCGAAATCGTGAAGAACGACGACACGATCGGCACGAACAGCGGGCTGTAGAGCAGCACGGCAACAAGCGTCGTGATCGCCGCCAGAAAGATCGTCGACGGCCGGGGCAGGGCGCTCATATCGAAGTCCCCCGGCTGCGCCCGAAACGTTCGCCGACAAGAATGGCGGCGATCACCACGATGGCCAGCGCCACCGACAGGGCGGCGCCAAAGGGCCAGTTATAGGCCGTGCCGAACTGGCTGTAGAGAATACGGCCAAAGGTGAAGCCGCTGACCCCGCCGACCATTTGCGGCGTCAGGAAATCGCCGATCGCCAGCACGAACACGAAGCTTGCCGCCGACGCGACGCCGGGCAAGCTGAGCGGCAAGGTGATGCGCAGGAAGGTCTGCAGGCCACTGGCGCCGAGATCGTCGGAGGCGCGCAGCAGGACCTGCGGAATGCGCTCCAGCGACAGGAAGATAGGCAGGATGGCGAAGGGGATGAGCAGCAGCGTCAGCGTCAGCAGGATGGCGTTCATGTTGAAGACGAAAAGTGTCGACGGCTCCTGCAGGATGCCAACCGCCACCAGCGCCTTGTTGAGAAAGCCGTTGAGGCCAAGGATGCTTCGGATGGCGTAGATCTTGATGACGTAGCTCATCAGGAGCGGCACCAGCAGCAGCATCAGCAAAGCATAGCGCCAGCGCCCTTTCAGCATGGTCAGGAAATAGGCGGCGGGATAGGCAAACAGAATGCAGATTGCCGCCACCGAGAGACACAAGACGATGGTGTTCCAGAACACCCTGGGAAAGACCGGGTCGGTGAAGAAGCGGATATAGTTGCCCAACGACAGATCATGGACGATCGTGCCTTGGTCGACGCTGAAGAAACTGTAGCCGAGGAAGATCACCAGCGGCACCAGAACGAAGACCACCGGCAGGGTGAAAGCCAGCACTGTCACCAACTGCGACAGCCGTTTCTCCGCGGGCTGTATCGAGCTGGCACTGCTCATGCCAACACCAGATGGCCTTCATGCGACGCGAACGACAGGGATACCGCCTCGCCGGATTTCAACGCACTGCCGTCGACGCGGCTTGGGACGCGCAGCCTCAGGCGGTTACCTTCGCCTGCTGTGATGGTGGCGACGGTTGACGAGCCGGCAAACGCCAGATCGGCGATGGTGCCGGAAAAACGGTTGTCGATGTCCTGCGCCGTTGCAAGGTGCAAGGCTTCGGGACGGAAGGCCGCGAACGCGCTGCCCCCATCCGCCGCTGCTCTCAAATGGGGCTGGTCACTGATCGAGCAGACCATGCGGCCGAGCGCCGTTTCGATCGAGCGCAGCTCGCCCTGCACCGACCCGAGCTTGCCAGCCACCAGATTGTTCTCGCCGAAGAAGCGCGCCACGAATTCGCAGTTGGGCTTGTAGTAGAGTTCATGCGGCGTGCCGAGTTGGCGGATATGGCCGGCCTCCATGACGCAGATCCGATCGGCCATCCCGATGGCTTCTTCCTGATCGTGGGTGACGAACAGGAAGGTGGTCTTGATCTCGCGCTGGATGGATTTCAGGAATTCCTGCATCTGCCGGCGCAGTTCGAGGTCGAGCGCGGCCAGCGGCTCGTCGAGCAGGATAAGGCGCGGCTGGCAGATCAGCGCACGGGCCAAGGCGACGCGCTGGCGCTGGCCGCCGGAAAGCTGCGCTGGAAAGCGATCGGCGAAGCGTCCGAGCTGAACCAGTTCCAGTGCCTCCGCAACGCGGCGCGCAATCTCCTTGCGCGGCACGTGGCGGACGGAAAGCCCGTAGCCGACATTGCCGGAAACGGTCAGGTGCGGGAACAGCGCGTAGTCCTGAAACACCGTGTTGAAAGGCCGCCGGTTGATCGGCATGCGGCCGATGTCCTGACCGTCCAGCCGGATCTCGCCAGCGGTCAGCGGCTCAAGTCCGCCGATAAGCCGCAGCACCGTGGTCTTGCCGGAGCCTGAAGGGCCGAGAACGGTCAGGAATTCGCCATCCCTGATCGACAGGTCGATGCCGTGCAGCACCGGCACATTGCCATAGGATTTGGAGACGGACCGCAGCGTCAGCAGGTCGGTGGTCTGGTTCATGGAATACTCTCGACATGCGCTTCTCGGCGGTCCGGAATCTCCGGACCGCCGGGTCCATCAAATCATAACGCGAAGAGATCAGGGCGTCGCCTTGACCTCGTTCCACATGTCCGAACGCTTCAGCGGGTCCTCGACATTGTTGAGCCAGACCAGCTTGTCGTTGCCGCCGGCGCTGCCGGTTTCCGTCACGGTGTTGCCGAAGCCGGTGCGCTCGGAAAGCTCGCCGCTGACCTTCTTGGTCAGCATGAAGTCGATCCACTTCTCAGCGGCGGCATTGTCGCGGACGCCCTTGGAAATGACCCAGTTGTCGAGCCAGGCCAGAGCGCCTTCGCTTGGATTGACGTAGGCGACATGGGCGCCGATCTTCTGCAGCGCCTTGACCTGCTGCTGGCCGTAGTTGGCCCAGATCAGCGCGACATCATTGTTCTGGTAGATCTGCTGTGCCTCGTCCGCGGTGGTGTAGAAGCTCAGCACATTGCGCTTGAGATCGACCAGCTTGGCCTTGACCGCCGCCATCTGCTCTTCGCTGAGATTGAACGGATCCTTGTAGCCGAGCGTCAGCGCCGTGAACGAGAAATTGTGCTCGCCATTGTCGTAGGCCAGCACCTTGCCCTTGTATGCCGGGTCCCAGAGAACCGACATCGATGTCGGCGCCGGCTTGACCTTGTCGGTGTCGTAGATCAGCCCGATCGAATCGAAGCAGAACGGAACGCCGTAGACCTTGCCATCCTTGGTGACGCCGCTCACCGCCGTCAGATCGCGGAAGCGCGGCAGCACTTCTTTCTGGTTGGCAAGCTTGCTGACGTCGATCGGCGACACCAGGTCGGCCTTGATGTAGCGCTGCAACTGGGCGGTGTTGACGGCGAAGACGTCGAAGTCCTGGCCTTCGCTGCCCTTGATCTTGGCCCAGATCTCGTCATCGCTGCCGATGAAGACGACATCGACGCCGATGCCGGTCGCTGCGGTAAAATCCTTGACCCAGTCCGGGTCGGCATAGCCGTCCCAGGCCAGAACCCTGAGGTTCGCGGCCAGTGCCGCCGATGTCATCAGGCCGATGCCGAGCCCGATGGTCGCCATTTTCAGAAACAGTCTCTTCAGTCCCATTTTCAATCTCCCATTGTCGTTCTGGTGGACCGTGGTTTGGACCTTCGCCGTCACAGCTGGGTGACAGCGACCAGTCCTTCGTCCGGCACCTGTTCCATCCGGTTGCGCAGTGGCTTGCCGAATGTCTGTGCCTGGATTTCGTACTCGTCGCCGGGCGCCGTCTGGACGCCGGAGGCGTAGCTCATCACCGCCGCGCCGAAGAAATAGGCATGCAGGTCGCCCGGCCTGCGGTGCATCGGATAGCGGAAATGGAAGTGCTCGAGATTGCCGATCGAGTGCGACATGTGCGCTTCACCAGACAGGAAGTCCTGCTCCCAGATGACGGCGCCGTTGCGCAGGATGCGGGAATGGCCGCGAACCTCATCGGGCAGATCGCCGATCAAAAGCTCCGGGCCGATCGAGCAGGAGCGCAGCTTGGAATGGGCGAGATAGAGATAGTTCTCGGCTTCGGTCACATGGTCGGAATACTCGTTCCCGAGCGCGTAGCCGATCCGGTAGGGACGGCCATCGGGGCCGTTGAGATAGAGCCCGACAATCTCGGCTTCCTCGGCGCCGGCTTTGGCGAATGCCGGCATCGGCAGCGCGGCACCCGGCGGCACCACGCAAGTGCCGACGCCTTTGAAGAACCATTCCGGCTGGATGCCGATCTGGCCGGCGGCGGGTTTGCCGCCTTCGAGGCCCATGCGGAAGATCTTGAGGGAATCGGATTCCTCGGCATCCTTGCCGTGGGTCAGCACATGCATCTTGTCGCGTGCGGCAGCGCTGCCCGTATGGGTCAGGCCCGTGCCTGTGACGAGGAAGCGCGCCGGCTCTGGATGGTCGACCGGAACAAGCACGCGGCCCTCGCGCAGCAACTGGTCGTAATCGATTGTCTCGGCGCTGGTCCGCTTTTCGACAAGGGCCGCGATGGAAACGCCCTCTGCGATCGCCGCTGCGGCCAATTCCAGGACGGTGCTCGTCTTGTCGAGCGGGTGAAGGTGGTTGCCATCCTCGGAGACCCGGCCAACCCGCCTGCCGCCGTCGGACATTCTGAACTGAACAAGACGCATGAAACTACCTTCTTCCCTTGAGGCTTGGGATCACACCCAGCCCGCATCGACGATGAACTGTTGGCTCGTGCACATGCGGCTGTCGTCGGCGGCGAGAAACAGCGCCATGCGCGCGATATCGGAGGGCTGCAGCCGGTCGGGCAGGCACTGCCGTTCCGCGATCTGACGCTCTCCGTCCGGGTTCAGCCACAAGCGCACCTGGCGCTCGGTCATCACCCAGCCCGGCACCATGCAGTTGACGCGGATGCGTTCGGGGCCGAGCTCGCGGGCCAGTGCCCGCGTCATGCCGTAAACCGCTGCCTTGGCCGTCACATAGGCAGGGCAGTCGGGATCACCCACCATCCAGGTGATGGAGCCGAAGTTGATGATCGAACCACCGCCCTGCGAACCCATTTGCGGGCGAACCGCCTGGGCGGCGAAGAACTGGTGGCGCAGGTTGACCGCCATGCGGTCGTCCCAATAGGCGACGGTTACGTCCTTGGTCTGGTGACGGTCATCATTGCCGGCATTGTTGCACAGCACCTGGATCGGGCCGTTTTGCAGCATTGCCTGCACGGTTGCCGCCTGCAATTGCTCGATGTCGCGCAGGTCGCAAGGGATGAACAGCGGTGCTGGATGGGCTTCGGCGGCAATCGCCTCAACCAGCTGCCGGGACGGTTCCTCGGCCAGGTCGACGAAGGCGACACGGCTGCCTTGTGCGCAGAAATGGCGTACCAGGCTCTCGCCGATGCCGCTGCCGCCGCCAGTTATGAAGACGCTGCGGCCCTTGAGGCTTGGGTAGATGGCATAGTTGCCGAGTTCATCCGTCATCGCGCATCTCTCTAGTGCGAATGCCGAGGGATACCGGCGTCGCGCCGGCCAACGAGAAAGTCGAAATCACAGCCCTTGTCCGCCTGCAGCACGCGCTCGACATAAAGGCTCTGATAGCCGCCCTGGGGTGCTGTCGGCGGCTTCCAGTC
>JBDSLV010000227.1:0-5708 GCA_039916205.1 Mesorhizobium sp.
GATGCAGTGGCCATGGCCGCGATGGGTCGAGGTGATCTGGTCATCCTCGGCCAGCGGCATGCAGATACCCATGGCGCTTGCTTCCTGGCCGATCGACAGATGCATGGTGCCGTGAATGAGGCCACGCTTGTAGCATTCCTCCGCGCCCTCCTCGAAGCGGCGGATGAGATACATCTTGTAGAGTACCCCTTTGAGCTGCTCGGCACTGTACTGACGGTAGATGAAAGGCAGATTGGCGCGGCTGTCCGCGACGGCTTTGCTGGCTCCGGCCATGATCACGCTCCCACTGTGCCGTAAACAAGCTTGTCCTGGCGGGCGCGCAGTTCAGCGATCTTGGAGCCCGGTGCTGGCGCTGCGTTGGCATAGGTGATGAGCTCGCCCTTCTTGATCAGCGCGGTGACCGAGCCGCCTTGCAGCAGGCCGCAGGGAACCGCTTTGGCGGCGCGCGCTTCCGCCGCCGTCATGATCCAGGCGCGGTAGCAATATTCGCCGATCGCATCGAGCTTCTCGCCCGGCTGCATGTCCTTCTTGGCCACGGCGCAGACCTCGGCCACCGGCTTTGCCAGCGGCACCATGTCGGCCTTGCCGTAGAGCACGACGCGGGCACAGGTCAGCGGCACTTCGAGCGAAGTCAGGTGGTAGGGGCGGTGGAAGGTGAAGTACGGACCCTTGCCCATCTTCAGGTCTTCCATGCGCTCCGAGATGCGCGGATGCGACATGTCGGCGACCACGAAGACGCCGGGCGCGACACCCTTGCCGATCGAATAGTCGACGACGCCGACCCTGGACAGCACGCCGCCATCCTTTTCCGGCACCAGCACCTTGGACAATTCGCCAAGCGTCGCCGCCGGGCCGTGCATGCCGGGCTTGTCGGGAACCAGCCCGGTGGCATTGGCGATCGCCGCCATCTCGACCATGGTCTTGGAGCCGTCGACGAATTCGACCAGCATGCGCACATTCATGTGCCGGCGCCTGGCTTCCTCTTCGTAGGCCGGAGGCGTCGCATCGATGTTGAGCGGATTGTTCTTGCCCTTGCCGGCGGCAACGATCGGGTGGCCCATGGCCGAGACGAATTCGATCAGTTCCATGCAGGAAGAAGGCTCATCGCCAGCACCCAGCGAATAGGTAACGCCGAGCCGGTCGGCCTCGCTCTTCAGATAGGCGCCGATGGTGACGTCGGCCTCGACATTCATCATCACCAGATGCTTCCCGTGCTCCATGGCGCGCAGCCCAATCTCGGCGCCGACAGCTGGAACGCCGGTGGCGTCGATCACCACGTCGATAAGGTCATTGTTGATGACCAGGTTGGCGTCATTGGTCACAGCGACCTTGCCGGCTTCCATGGCAGCCGTCATGGCCGAAGCGTTCGACACTTCGCGCGCATGGCCGGTTTCCTGGAAGGCGATGTCGACAGCCTTGCTGGCCGCCGGCAAATTCAGTTCGGAAATGGCGCCGATCTCGATGCCCGACATATGGGCGACGCGGGTGACGATGTCGGTACCCATCTCGCCGGAGCCGATCAGGCCGATGCGGATGGGCTTGCCCGACTTGGCCCGCACCTCAAGATCGCGGGCAAGGCCCGTCAACGAAACATTGGAAGCCATACCGCTCATTCCTCCCACTTCGCATGCTGTTCAAGTGCCTGACCGGTATTGAACATCTGTATTTCTGTCAAGACTAATGTCCAAAATCGCATGCTTTTCGAGCTGTTTCCGGAAAGACCTGCAGGGCAGAAAACAGGCCTGGAAAATGAACGACCGAAGCAAAGCCTTGGTCTGCGTCCGGACATCACCTTTTCCGCAACCACCAGGGAATGGACTTGTTAAGCCGGGAGGGCTGTGCGTAAAAGCGTACAGATCCATCGGTTTGGGGCTTCCCGACGAATGTGCAACAGGCGATCCGACCTGCCTATACGGTGCCAAGCGACGGGCCGGCGCATGCGATTGCCGGTATCTTCGCTGCCGAACTGCAGGTTCCGGCTGTCGATCTCGACGACAATTTTTTCGATCTCGGCGGCGACTCGCTGATGGCCGAGACGCTGGTGCTTGCCGTTCAGAAACGGTTCGGCGTCAAGTTGCAGACCTCCGTCCTGCTCGAAGCCCAGACACCGCGCGAATTCGGGCGGCTGATCGCGTCTCTGGTGCCGGTCCATCCGGCCCGGCAGTTGATCGTGCCTGTGTCGGGCAGCACCGGCCATGAGCCTATCGCGATGATCCACGGCATTTCCGGCTCGGCCCTGTTCGCCAATCGCTTCGGCAAGCGCCTCAAGCAGAAATATGCTGTTTTGGCCGTGCGCGGCATGGGGCTTGAGCCGGGCGAGACGCCTTATTCAACCGTCGGCGAAATCAGCACCAGCTATTTTGAAGGTCTGACTTCGGTGACGGGCCGGCATCCGGACGTCATTGGCGGCATCTGCCTTGGCGGCCTGCTGGCGATCGAGGTCGGCCGCATGACATATGAGGCGACGGGCAAACGGCCGGCTCTGCTGCTCATCGATCCTCCGCCTCCCGGCTCAGCCTGGTTGAAGCCAATGCCGGACGACACCATGACGGCATTCCGGCGCCGCCAGATCACGCGCAAGGTGGTCTACTGGCGCACTTTGCGTGATGGGCTGGCTGCTATTGGGTTGGGGCAAACGCGCCTTGGGCGGCACACGCGCCAGAAGGCATTCAAGAGCATGCTTGTCCGTGCCGCCGCCGGGTTCCTGCCGTCGTCCTATCCTTGTGACGTCCTGATTCTCGCCAGTTCGGAATGGGGCGCCAGCACCACGGCGCAATACAAGGGCTGGGCCTCCGACAAGGCCAGCGTGAAAACCGTCGTCATGCCCGGAACGCACGACAAGTTCCGCGAGGCCAACATGGATGCGATCGACGGCGAGATCATCGCCTTCCTCGCCGCGCGGAATACGGCAGCGGCCGAGATTTCAGCCCAACAATGAGCTTTGGCCAGGACGTCCTCGCCGCCTTCGCGACCCATGGCGACCGTGTCGCCATGATCAACGGCCGCCAGCAGATCACATACAACCAATGCCTGCCTCGGATCGGGCATCTTGCCAGCAATTTCAGAGCCGCCGGATTGCGGTCCGGCGACCGCGTTGGCCTTGCCATGGCTGACAACATCGACGTCGTTCTTTCAATTCTGGCATGCTGGAAGATTGGCGCCACGCCGTCCGTGATCGACTTTCGGGCACCCAGAATCCAGCGCGCGCGCTATGCACGCGATTTTTTGCTTGCCGTCATCTTCGAAAGCCGCAGCCCGCCGGGCGACGATCTCTATCCGAATGCGATTTTCCAGCCCGATTGGAAGATGGCCTCAAGCTCCGGCGGTGCCGCCGAACCCGGCGGCGACGATACACATCCGGCTTTCCTGATGTTCTCGTCCGGCACCACCGGGGACCCAAAAGCCTATATCCAGTCCCATGACGCGCTCGGCCGGCGCGTCGCCACCCGCAGGCGCATGCTGGAAGGAACAGCAAAACGCATGCTGACGCCGATGGCGCTGTCCTATTCGGCGACGCGCCATCAGCTACTTGGGTATCTGCTTTCTGGCGGCACGGTCAACTTCTTCCCGCCGTTGTTCACCCCATCCGAACTGATCGAGGCGTTGATCTCGTTCAAGGCAAGCGGAACCGCGCTGCCGCCACCAGTGATCTCAAGGCTGGTGCGGGAAGTCGGTGAGCGTTCGTCACCCTTGTTTCCCGATCTCCCGCTGCTCTACAGCATCGGCGGCCCGGCACGGGCGGAAGACAAGATTGCCGCCTACCGCAATCTGTCTCCCGGCTATCAGATCAGTTACGCCGCGAGCCTGACCGGCAATATCACCACCCTGGCGGGGCCTGACGTTCTGGCCAAGCCCGAGACCACCGGCCGGCCGTTCGCCGGCGTGCGCATCGATGTGCTTGGGCCAAGCGGGGAACTGCTCGGCAAGGGCGAGCCAGGGCTGATCAAGGCCTGGACCTCGACCATGGCTTCGGCGGTGCTGTTGCCGGGCAACCGACAGTTCGTCGATCCCGCCGTCATGGGCGCCGACTGGGGTATTCCGGGCGACATCGGCTTTGTCGACGATGATGGCTTCCTGACCATCGTCGATCGCGAATCCGACATGATCGTGCGTGGCGGCGTCAATGTCGCGCCGCAGGAAATTGAGAAACTGCTTCGCGGCCATCCCAAGGTTGTCGACGTCGCCGTCGCTGGTTTCCCCGACGAGACGATGGGGCAGGAGATTGCTGCTTTCATCGTTTCCGAACATGGCAGCGTCGAGGAGTTCCGGGCCTTCCTGCGCGCCAACGTTGCTCCGGACCGGCGGCCGCGCGAGATCAGGCTGGTGGCGTCACTGCCGTACAGCGACAACGGCAAGCTGTTGCGCCGCCGGCTGGTAGAGACGCTGTCAGTGCAAACCTAAAAAAGTCGCGCCAGCCATGGTGTCGGCCAGGGCTGCGACACCAGAATATCGAACACCGCGAAGACAACGAATGTCGTGCCCGCCGCGACACTCAGCGGCGTACGCCGCGATGCCGGGCCGAGCGCAAGGATCGCTCCCGCCACAAAGACGAAGGTGGCTGCCAGATGCCCGATCAGAATCACCAGCACGGCCAGTGCCAGGCAAAGGCCGATGATGGCGAGATTGCCCTTCATGGCATTGTCGCCGGAAGGTGCCCATTCGCCGCTGGGCGTCGCCGACCCGGCGGATATCAGCCCATCATTCGTCTGCCGCCGCAACCGCAAGGCTGTCTGTATCGAGATCACCAGTGAAAACAGCGCCAGCAGGCCGGAGGTGATCATCGGAAATATCCCGGCCTCAAACGGAAACCATGCCGCGGCCGTGACAAAGGCCGCCACGGCCAGCAGCGTCAGCACGCCGCTGGCGATCAGGTCGGGCAATGGCGGCGGGAGGGCGCCGGTGCTGTTCCTGGCCTTGACCCAGGACACCGATTGCCTGACGACGCCGGCCACGGAAAGGCCAAGCAGGATCAGCACCAGCGGCTGTGTCAGCCAGGCCCAGCCCGAGATCTGATAGGCGAGAAAGAAATAGCTCTCGAGGCTCGGGCCGAGCACGAAGCCCAGTGAGAATGCCGAGCGCGGCCAGTTCAATTCCTTCATCGCCATGCCGGTCATGCCAACCAGGATCAGCAGAACGAAGTCGAGCGCGCTCATGTTGGTCTGGAAGGCGCCGATAACGATGAAGGTGATGACCAACGGCACCAGCACGGCGGCCGAAACGCGGGCGACGCGCGCCAGCGGCCGGGTCAGGAACAGGCAGGTGACGGCGCCGATGATGTTGGCAACCGCAATGCTGAACACCATCGAAATGGTGACCGCGGCGTTCTTTCCCAGCATGTCCGGACCTGGAACCAGGCCATGCACGACAAAGGCGCCGAGCAGAATGCTCATCGAGGCCGATCCGGGCACGCCAAAGGCTATGGTTGGGATCAGCGAACCGCCTTCCTTTGCGTTGTTGGCGGCTTCCGGCGCGATGACGCCGCGCACATTGCCCTCGCCGAATTTCGGTCCCGGTCCCGGCCGCCGCGCCGCATGGCCATAGGCGATCCAGTCCAGCACCGCGATGCCGACACCGGGCACAGCGCCAAGCAACGAACCTATGGCACTGCAACGCAACACCAGCGGCCATTCGCGCAGCGTGTCCATCATGCCTTGCCGCATGCCGGAATAGGTCGGGATCGCTGAATCGCCTTGGATCGAACCGCGCAT
>JBDSLV010000228.1:0-11751 GCA_039916205.1 Mesorhizobium sp.
CGAAGAAGCGCGGATGCTGCCAATGCGTCATACCCGGCAGGATCTTGTTCTCGAAGTCGGCGAAAATCCGCTCCATCGGCTCGGCCGCCTCAGGCGGTGACACTTCGATGCTTTTGAAAACATCTCCTGATGCAACCGGCGGCCTGACTGGTCTATCGCGCAGCGTGCTGCGGTAGTCCGCGCCCCAGTCGGCGGCGCGCCGCGACCACTGCCGGAAGTCATCATTGTCCATTGCACTCTCCCGAACATGGTCGCGCCTGGCCACCCGTTGCAACGAGGACCATCAGCCAAATATTGATTAACATGTGAAATATATTCCGGCAATGCCTGCGGAGCAGCCTTGGCGGCCTACCCCGGAAAATCCGGCAAGCTGGCAAATGCAGTCTTCAACGCATTCGACCAGCCATCGGAGATCGTGCGGTAATACTGGTCATCCTGGCCGATCCGCTTCTTCAATCCGACCTTGAACGCATCCTTCTCCAGGAAAAGCAGATCGAGCGGCAGGCCGACCGAAAGGTTCGACTTCAGCGTCGAATCGAACGACACCAGCAGCAGCTTCACCGTCTCGGCAAGGCTCATCGCCTTCTCATAGGCGCGGATGATGATCGGCTTGCCGTATTTCGTCTCGCCTATCTGGAAGAAAGGCGTGTCGTCGGTCGATTCAATGAAATTGCCTTCCGGGTAGATCATGAACAGGCGCGGCTCGCTGCCCTTGATCTGACCGCCGAGAATGAACGAGGCATTGAAATAGGAATCCGCCTTCTCGCCGGCCGGCGACGAACTGGCGATGACTTCCTTGACGGTATCGCCGACCAGCCGCACCGTCTGATACATGGACGGCGTTTCCAGGAGCGTTGCGTGGCGATCCGCGATCGCCTTGGTGCGTTCGTCAAGCAGGGAGACCACGGCCTGCGTCGTCGCCAGGTTGCCGGCAGACATCAAGACGATGACGCGCTCGCCCGGTTGTTCCCAGACATGCATCTTGCGGAAGGTGGAGATCGAATCCATGCCGGCATTGGTGCGCGTGTCCGACATGAACACGAGCCCGCGATCGATCTTCAGGCCGACGCAATAGGTCATGGAATCTCTTCTGGCAGCAATATTGCCAAAGACTACTGCTCTACCGTGACGGTGACCGCAAGCTGTTCTTCCGCCTGTCCCAGCCGAATCCCGGATACCGGCGTGGCATCGCGGTAGTCGCGGCCACTTGCCACCTTCACATAGCGTTCGTCGGGAGAAATGCCGTTGGCGACATCGAAGGCCACCCAGCCGAGCCCAGGAACATGCGCTTCGGCCCAGGCATGGCTTGCCGCCTGTTCGACCGCAGCGTCCATCATCAGATAGCCGCTGATGTAACGAGCCGGAAAACCCATGGCGCGCGCCGTGGCGGCAAAGATGTGGCTGTGATCCTGGCAGACGCCGGTTTTGAGCACCAACGCCTCCTCGGCCGGCGTCGTGGCGTTGGTTGTGCCGGGTGTGTAGGCGACGCGCTCGCCGATCATTGCCATCAACCGGTGCAGTCGCTCGATGTCAGTGCCTTTGCCGACCGCCGCGGCGAGTTCGCGAATGCCGTCGCCGATCGTGGTCAACGGCGTTTCCTGCACAAACAGCCAGAGCGGCGCAAAGCCCTGGTGCAGTCCTGATACGCCTGATGTATCGCGCGTCACCACTTCGCCCGCGGCCTCGACGGTAATGAAGTCTCGCTCACCCTCGACGCTCAACAGCCGTGTGTCATTGCCAAAATGATCGACGAAGCGCACTTCCTCGCGTGCGCCCTCGATGTTCAGCGCCCAGGACAACACAGTCTGAGTCGGCCCGTTTACCGGCAGCAGCCGCAACCGTTGCAGCAGGTACTGCACCGGCGCGTCATAGCGATATTCCGTCCGATGGGTGATCTTCAGCCGCATGTCTATCGTCCGTTTGTAAGCATGATCCTGTCCGAAGAGCGGGTCCCAGGTTTCGCCAGCGCGGTCTTTCGGTCCGGAATCATGCTCCCGCTCAATTGAACTTGTAATCCTGCGCGATCTCGTCGCCGAGCTTGGTGTTGTCGAGAATGAAATTGGCCAGGAATTCGTGCAGGCCGGTGTCGAATATGTCCTTGATCGAGCCTGCCCTCAGCATGGCCTGTGTCTTCTCCGCCGTGGCGTGACAGGCTTGACGTTCCCCATAGTCGTCACCGAGAAATTTCAGATGTTCCGACAGGAAGCGATAGCAGAAGGTCAGCGAACGCGGCATGCGCACATTGAGGATCAAGTAGTCGGCGATGTTGGTCGGCTTGTAATCGGCTTCGTAGACCCAGCGGTAGGAGCGGTGCGCCGACACCGAGCGCAGGATCGATTCCCATTGGTAATTGTCGAGAGTCGAACCAACCCAGGAGATCGACGGCAGCAGCACGTAATATTTCACATCGAGAATGCGTGCCGTGTTGTCGGCCCGCTCGACATAGGTGCCAAGCTGGGAGAAGTCGAAAATCTCGTTGCGCAGCATGGTGCCGTAGAACGAGCCACGGATCAGCGCGGTCTCGCGCTTGATCGCGTCGAGGACGCTGGGCAGGTCGCGTTCGTCGATCGGCTTGGCCAGCATCCGCTTCAACGACATCCAGGCCTCGTTGATGCTTTCCCAGGTTTCGCGGGTCAGCGCCGTGCGCACCATGCGGGCGTTGTTGCGGGCCGTCTCGATCGACGCCATCGTGCTCGAAGGGTTCGACACGTCACGCAGCAGGAAGTCGGCGACATTGGCGGCGGTGTACTCGGAATATTTCTGGGTGAAGGCAACATCCGAACCGGCACTGAGAAGCACCGAGCTCCATTCCTCCGACGCGCTCTGCGTGCGGGTCAGCGCCATGCGCAAACCGGCATCAACCAGCCGCGCCATGTTCTCGGCCCGCTCGATGTAGCGGTTCATCCAGTAAAGCCCGTTGGCGGTGCGGCCTAAAAGCATCAAAAACCTTTCAGGTGAAAATCAGTCATCCAGCACCCAGGTGTCCTTGGTGCCGCCGCCTTGCGAGGAATTGACGACCAGCGAGCCTTCCTTGAGCGCCACACGCGTCAGCCCGCCCGGCACGATCTGGATGCGGTCGGAGACCAGCACGTAGGGCCGCAAATCGACATGGCGCGGTGCCAGTCCCTTCTCGGTCAGGATCGGGCATGTCGACAGCGCCAGCGTTGGCTGGGCGATGTAATTCGAGGGTTTTGCCGCCAGCTTCTTGGCGAACTCCTCGCATTCCTTCTTGGTCGCCGCCGGCCCGACCAGCATGCCGTAGCCGCCGGAACCATGCACTTCCTTGATCACCAGCTCGTGAATGTGTTCGAGCACATATTTCAGACTGTCCGGCTCGGAGCAGCGCCAGGTCGGGATGTTGCCGAGGATAGCCTTGCGGCCGGTGTAGAACTCGACGATCTCGGGCATGTAGGAATAGATCGCCTTGTCGTCGGCGATGCCGGTGCCGGGTGCGTTGGCGATGGTGATATTGCCGGCGCGGTAGACATCCATGATGCCGGGCACGCCAAGCGCGGAGTCTGGGCGGAAGGTCAGCGGATCGAGGAAAGAATCATCGACGCGCCGGTAGAGCACATCGATCCGCTTGTAACCTTCGGTCGTGCGCATCGCGACATGGCCGTCGACGACACGCAGATCCTGCCCCTCGACCAGTTGCACGCCCATCTGATCGGCAAGGAAAGCGTGTTCGAAATAGGCGGAGTTGAAACTGCCTGGCGTCAGCACGGCAATGGTCGGGGCGCCCTTGGTGCTTTGCGGCCGCACCGCTGCCAGCGACTGACGCAGGAGCTGCGGGTAGTTTTCGACGGGCCGCACCTTGATCTGCTGAAACAACTCCGGAAAGAGCTGCATCATCGTCTCGCGGTTCTCCAGCATGTAGGAGACGCCCGACGGCGTGCGCGCATTGTCCTCGAGCACGTAGAATTCGTTCTCGCTGATGCGGACGATGTCGACGCCGATGATGTGCGTGTAGACACCGGCTGGCGGCCGCACACCGATCATCTCCGGCAGGAAAGCCTCGTTCTTGGCGATCAGCTCCCGAGGAACGCGCCCGGCGCGCAAGATTTCCTGGCGATGGTAGATATCATCGAGGAAGGCATTCAGCGCCTGCACGCGCTGCTCGATGCCTTGCGTCAGCCGACGCCATTCATTGCCTGATATGATGCGGGGGACGATGTCGAAGGGGATCAGCCGTTCGGAGGCTTCCTGTTCGCCATAGACGGCGAAGGTGATGCCGGTCTTGCGGAAGACGCGCTCGGCGTCCTGCATTTTCTCGGTAAGCCTGGCCGGATCCTGTTCCTTCAGCCAGCGATCATAAGCCGAATACGGTTGTCTAAGTCCGGAGACCTCCGGAAGCATTTCATCGAACGCTGCCAATCGCATACTCCCCTGTGACGCCATTTCACTGGCGTCGTCGGAGAAAATCAAGCGCAATCGGTGATTTGGGAGTTTCGGACGATCAGTAAATTGCAACTGCCTAAAATTGAGGCAGCTGAAATATGACCTTGATCAGGCTTTGCCTCGTCCCCGGGCAGGTGCCGGTCCGCGCCTAGAATGCCCGGAAGGTCACCACCGTGAACGTGTCCTTGATGCCCGCAATGACCTGCACCTTCTCGTTGACGAAGTGTCCGACATCTTCCTCGTCGTCGACATAGAATTTGGCGAGCAGATCGTAGTTGCCGGCGGTCGAGTAGATCTCCGAGGCGATTTCGGCATCGGCAAGCGCGCTGGCAACCTCATAGGATTTGCCCAGCTCGCATTTGATCTGCACGAAAAATGCCCTCATGGCGTCGTCCCGCTCAAGCTCATCAGCATAAGCGGCCCTTCTGGCAGACTGGAGGCAGGCTTTCAAGCGCTGGAATCAATCTCACCCTGCGCGCACCTTGGCAACAGCGTCCCTCAGCTCCGCCAACGGCATGCCGCGCTTGTACAGCTTGCCGCCGATCACCAGAGCCGGCGTTCCTCGCAACTTGAAGGCTGTCGCCTGGGCATCATTGCGCGCAAGCACCGCATCGACGTCGGAAACTGCTGCAAGGCCGGTTCGAACTGTCGCGACATCAACGCCAACGGAAGCCAGGATGGTATCGGTGCGGCGTTGCGAAAGTCCGCGCTCGTTGGCCATCAATGCGTCCACGGCAGCGCCATAGCTGGACCCCGCCGACAGCGCCATCCGCGCCGCGTCGCGCGAGACATCGCCGAAGATCGGCCAATCCTTCATCACCAGCCGCACGCCGCCATCTTCGGCGAGAAGCTTCTTCAACTCGACAAAGACCAGCTTGCAGACCGGACATTGATAGTCGACGAACTCGGCGATCGTCACATCACCCCTTGGATTGCCAAGTGCCGGTATCGTCGGATCGAAGGCGACTTCGTTGACGGTAGGCGCGGCAGTCGCCCAGGCCGGCAACGGCGCCAGGACAACAAGGCTGGCGGCGGCCTTCAGCAAAAGGCGCCGATCAACAGACTGTTCGAACATCATTCGTCCCGTGTGCTTTTCGATCGAATCCACCGCTTTTACGATGAGCGTCACGCCTTAAAGGAGGCTTAAGCCCTCGGCATGGCAGCTCGGTGGCGAATATTCACAATCGCTGAAACCGCGATGCACCGCCAAGCGTATGTTATGATGCGTCTTCGGACAGCACTATTTCGAGGGAACATTTTCGAGGGACAACGGAGACAGGCCATGCGCCGCGCTTTTTTCGCATTCGCAGTCGTTCCACTCATCCTCGCCTCATCGGCCTTCGCCGGTGACGCGGAAGTCAAGGCTGGCCAGGCTGTCATCGACGGTCAGCTGAAGGCCCTCATCGCAAATGACGGCGCCACGGCCTATAGTTTCGCCGCACCCAACGTGAGGCAGATCTTTCCGACGGTAGACGCCTTCATGAACATGGTGACCAATGGCTATCCGCCGGTGCGCAAGCCACAGACCTACTCCTTCGGCAAGGTGCAGGAGACGAGTTCAACCTCGATCGTCCAGCAGGTACTGATCGTCGGCCCGGACGGCAAGGACTACGAGGCAGTCTACACACTCCAGCTACAGCCTGACGGCCACTACCAGATCACCGGCTGCAGCCTGCGCGCCTCGAACTCGCTGAGCACCTGAGAGCTGATGAGAGCATGGTTTAAGGACAGGGAATCTTAATTCTCCTGGATTCCTGCCCTGGAAGCTTAGGCACCCACTGACAACCTTGCCCATCAACGACGGCAGAGTGACCGATAGACCATGTGCCACTAACGTCGCTCGTTGAGGGCGGGGTGTGATACATTAGTATTTTGAAGACGACAAAGACAACAGACAGTATTACCGGCGAACCCAGAAACCAAGGACGGTCGCTTGTCTTGGAGGCTGGTGGTTCTACATCGTTGGATTGCGCTGACGGAACAATTGAAGCCGCGAATGCTGGAGGCATATGGACGGGGTTTAGGGAGCGAAACCAGTCGAGTTCGCGGGTTTGCAGAAAGTCCGACCCGCTGTTGCGAACCCAACCGAAGCGACGATCGAACAGCTCGATTAACTGATGACTCATCCACGGCTTTACCAGAGGGTTAGACCGTTCCTCAACGCCGGATTCCTGGCAAATATAACTCAACAGCAATGCGTCGAATTCCTGCAGATCATCGATAGTCCGCAAGTCAGCATCGTCCAGAACCTGAAGCCAATTCTCCATCCGTTGCCATTGCCAAGGATCAGCGACCAGAATTTCTATCTTTTTTAACACCCGGATAGCTGGTGAAGTCAAAATTTGGCTGGACAAAAAATTCAGTTCAATTTCTATAATATTACTAATTTCGTCTTCAAGATCGACGTCGGTTTTATAGCTGCCTTTGACCGAAGTGACTAAATTTCCTGGCGGCTTTGCGTTACGAATGTATTGCCGCGCTTTTTCGTATGCGTCACGTAGCTCAATAAAACCTTCACGGTCCTGTGCCGGTCGAGTTTGCTTCAACTTTGCCGCATAGGCCTTCTTGAGATCGTTCTCCGTCGCACCATCACGGCCTATACCAAGCACTTCAAAGGCGTCAGTAGACATCGTACTTCTCTAGCACATCCAGCTCGTCGCCCATCAACTGCCTCACATTGGCAATTTCCTTGCGATTTTGTCGCGCAAGAACGGCTTCGAACTGACTGAGCAATTCCGACAAGCGGCGCCGCCGCGCTCCAAGGGCATTTTCATAACCCCTTGCAATGCGGGCAACAAAGCCAGCATTCTCGGCTTCTTCTCGGGGATGGACCTTAATCCTTTCAAGCTCCTTGAGCCTTTGGGATATTTCCTCCTGCGACAAGGCTCCTGGATTTCCTTCAATCACGAAACTTTTTTGTTGGCCGTTACTAATCACCGTTGCAAGCACCTCGAGCATGCCGGACGTATCATAGGTAAAGCGGATATCGACTTCTTCATTGGCATGCATGTTGACCGGAATTGGAACATCCAGTGTCCCGAGAAACACATTGTCATGCACCCGTGGCGCTTCTCCTTGAAAGACCTTTATCTCGATCTGCCTCTGTCCCGATTTCATGGCGTGAAAACGTTCGACACGGCTCGCAGGGATAACCGTGTTACGTTCGATGATAGGACTGAAATATCCGGTTTGGGTCTGGCCATCCGGCCCAGCATGACGCGACGTATCGATACCAAGCGTAAACGGCGATACGTCGGTCATGACGATATCGTCCAGCGCCTGATGATTTGACGCGAGGCCAGCTTGCACAGCCGCCCCCAAAGCCACGACGTGATCGGGATCAAGATTGTGTTCGGGGAATTTTTTGAAGAGCTTTGTAACTGCGGACCTGATTACTGGCATTCTTGTCGCGCCACCAACGAGAATAATCCTGCTGAGCTGATCACTGCGCAGGTTTGCATCATTCATCGCGCGCTGCAGTGGAGCTCGCATGCGGCTTACTAGATTTTCTGTTGCCTCTTCAAATCGGGTTAGCGAAATGCGGAGCTGTTTTTCTTCTTCGCCCAGAACATACCTGACTTCTGCCTGATTGCTGGCCGAAAGTTTGTGTTTGGCTTCATCAGCCAGCGCGCGCAGGCGAGAAAATTCAGCCTTGGTCAAACTATCGGGGTCACGCCCAATATCGCTGGCCAGCAACGTCAACAGGACATCTGTAAAATCCTCGCCACCCAAAAACGTATCGCCAGATGAAGCGCGCACTTCGATCACGCCTGAAAACATCTCGACAATCGAAACGTCGAATGTACCACCGCCCAGATCAACGACGAGAAAAGTACTCTCGTCTTGCCTGTGATGTAGTCCATATGCCAAGGCAGCCGCTGTCGGTTCGTTGATGAGCCGCTCGACCTTCAATCCAGCCAATTGCGCCGCGGCAATGGTTGCCTTGCGCTGAAGATCATTGAAATAGGCCGGCACCGATATGACGGCCTGAGATACCGGTTGTTTCAGATGCGCTTCAGCGTCCGCCTTCAGCGAACGCAGCACGAATGCCGACAACTCCTCCGGCCGGAATGTTTTCTTGCCGAGGCTGACAACATGCTCTGTACCCATGTAACGTTTGAAGCGTGCCGTGCTTGTGGCGGGATGCGAAACAAGCCGATCCTTGGCTGCCTGCCCAACGAGCAGTTCCTTGTCATCGTTGATTGCGATGGCCGACGGTGTCAGGAAGGCGCCGGTCGCATTGGGGATCAGTGAAGGCCCGTCCTCGGCAAACCAAGCCGCCAGTGAATTTGTGGTGCCAAGATCGATCCCTATAATTGGAGAGAGAGGCAACTTGGCTTCCTTATGGCAGTCGGACCCGCAGCTGCCTACGTTACACTGAAATACTATATTTTTACAGACTCCCCATGCGATTTTCCTCCGCCATGGACTTTCTAATCAAGTTATAGCGGAATTGTATAAGTGACGAGTAGTGGCTGCTATTCCAGACATGCCACCTTCACCTGATCAGCCCGATATCGCCCCTCGCCCAGCCCTCGGATATCTCCGCGGCGCGCGTCTCGAACGCGCTGGCTTCGATGGCGGCGCGAATGTCCTGCATCAACTTTTGATAGTAGGAAAGATTGTTCCAGGTCAAAAGCATGGCGCCCAGCGCCTCTTGCGAGCGCACGAGATGGTGCAGATAGGCGCGTGAATAGTCTCGTGCCGCCGGGCAGTCGCTTTCCTCGTCCAGCGGGCGCGGATCATCCGCATGGCGGGCATTGCGCAGATTGACCTTGCCGCGTCTTGTGTAGGCAAGACCGTGGCGACCGGCGCGTGTCGGCATCACGCAGTCGAACATGTCGATGCCGCGCGCCACCGATTTCAAAATATCGTCTGGTGTGCCGACGCCCATAAGATAGCGCGGCTTGTTTTCAGGCAGTTCCGGACAGGTGATCTCGAGCATCTCGAGCATCACCGCCTGCGGTTCGCCGACGGCCAGCCCGCCAACCGCGTAACCCTTGAGATCCATCGCTTTCAGCGCCTGCGCCGAACGTATCCGCAGGTCGGCCTTGTCGCCGCCCTGGACGATGCCGAACATCGCCTTGCCTGGTTGATCGCCGAACGCCGTCTTGCAGCGCTCGGCCCAGCGCAGCGACAGTTCCATGGCGCGCTCGATCTCCTTCACCTCTGCCGGCAGCGCCGTGCATTCGTCGAGCTGCATCTGGATATCGGAATCGAGCAAGCCTTGGATCTCGATCGAGCGTTCCGGCGACATCTCGTAGGCCGCGCCGTCGATATGCGAGCGGAAGGTGACGCCCTTTTCCGTCAGCTTTCTCAGCTTCGACAGCGACATCACCTGGAAGCCGCCGCTGTCGGTCAGGATTGGATGCGGCCAGCGGGCGAATTCGTGCAACCCGCCAAGCCGCGCCATCCGCTCGGCGCCCGGCCGCAGCATCAGATGGTAGGTATTGCCAAGGATGATATCGGCGCCGACGCCGCGCACCTGATCCATATACATGGCCTTGACGGTGCCGCCGGTGCCAACCGGCATGAAGGCAGGCGTGCGGATTTCGCCACGCGGCATGTCGATCAGGCCACGCCTGGCCTTGCCATCCGTTGCCAGAACCTTGAACGAAAACGCCTTACCCATTGAATTCCTTGTCATGTATCGGTGCGCCAGGAGCCTGCTCATCGAGGGATTGCCGGTAGCGGATACAGCCGCGCATGAATTTGGGCCATGGCGGAATGACGATGGCCGGCTCGGTCTTTTCCGGCAACAGGCCCCACAGGTCCGGATGGTGCCAGCAAAGATCGTGGCCTGATGTATCACGGTGCGCGCGAATGCCGGCTCGCAGCTTTTTTACTTCCGCGATCAGCCTGTCGCGATCAAATGCATGCAGATCATCGTCCATTGCTCATCTCGCTCGAAAAAGCAGGCTTGCGTCCCCGTAGGAGTAGAATCTGTAGCCGACCTCAATGGCATGCGCATAGGCCGAACGCATCGTGTCGAGGCCGCTAAAAGCCGAAACCAGCATGAACAGCGTCGAGCGCGGCAGGTGGAAGTTGGTCATCAGCATGTCGGCGGTGCGGAACCGATAGCCTGGCGTGATGAAGATGTCGGTCGGGCCCGACCATGCGGCAAGCGTGCCATCTTCGTGGGCGGCGCTCTCCAGCAGGCGCAGCGATGTCGTTCCGACGGCGACAATGCGCCCGCCTCGCGCCTTGGCTGCATTCAATGCGTCGGCGGTCCCCTGGCTCACTGAACCGATCTCGGCGTGCATCTTGTGCGTGGCCGTGTCGTCGACCTTCACCGGCAGGAAGGTGCCGGCGCCGACATGCAAGGTGACGAAGCGGCGTTCGACACCCATGGCGTCGAGTGTTGCAAACAGTTCCGGCGTGAAATGCAGTCCGGCGGTGGGTGCCGCCACCGCACCCTCTTCCCTGGCGTAGATTGTCTGGTAGTCGGCACGGTCACGCTCGTCATCATCGCGCTTCGAGGCGATGTATGGCGGCAGCGGGATGTGGCCAACTGTATGCAGCGCCTCGTCCAGAAACGGCCCGGAGAGGTCAAAGCCGAGCAAGGCCTCGCCGCCTTCGCCTTTCTCGATCACAGTGGCATCGAGCTGGCCGAGAAAACAGGAATTGCCGTCATGGCCGAAATGGATGCGATCGCCGACCGCGATGCGCTTGCCCGGGCGCATGAAGGCCAGCCAGCGGTCCGGGGCCATCCGCATGTGCAGGGTGGCTTCTACGTGCGCCGATGCCTCGCCGCGCCGCCTGATGCCTTTCAGCTGCGCCGGAATAACCTTGGTATCGTTGAAAACCAGCACATCGCCGGCCCTGAGCAAGGACGGCAGGTCGCCGACCGTTCGGTCCTCAAGCCCCTCACCCGGCTTGACCACCAGAAGCCTGGCGTTTTCGCGCGGTTCCGCCGGGCGAAGCGCGATGCGCTCCTCTGGCAAATCAAAGTCAAAGAGATCGACGCGCATCGGAAATCAAAACAGCCGGACGAGCAGCGCCCCGGCCAGAAGCAGCACCGCGCCGGCAATGCGGCCGAGCGAAATCTCGCGCACTGCGACGCCCAAGAAGCCGACGCGGTCGATAAGCATGCCGGCCAGCAACTGGCCCGCCACCAGGAATGCCATCAGGGCGGCAGCACCGATGCGCGGCGTCAGGATGGTCGACAGCGTGACATAAAAACCGCCAAGCATGCCTCCGGCTACGAACAGCCAGGGCGCCGGCGCCTTCCAGTCAAGCGTTATGCCTTGCAGCTTCACCACGGCGATCGAAATGATGCCGAGCACGACCGCGCCCGACAGGAACGAAAACGCAGCCGCCGCGACCGGGAGCCCCAGGCCGCGTGCAAGCTGC
>JBDSLV010000229.1:0-7661 GCA_039916205.1 Mesorhizobium sp.
GCCTTCAACCGTTTCTACACCCGCCAGATCGGGCTGCTCGACGAGGGGCTGCTGAAAAGTGCCTTCTCGCTGACCGAGGCGCGGGTGCTCTATGAGTTGGCAAATCGCGATTGCCTGACCGCCACCGATCTCACCCGCGATCTCGGCCTTGATGCTGGTTATCTCAGCCGGCTGCTGAAGAAGTTCGAGGAGCGCGGCCTGGTCGAGCGTGCCGCGACCGAAGCCGATGCGCGGCGCTCGTCGATCGTGCTGACACCGGCAGGGCGGCAGGCCTTCGCACCGCTCAACCAGGATTCGCACGACCAGGTCGCGGCCTTGCTCGAGCGCCTTCCGGCTCAGGAACAAGACCTGCTGGTCAAGGCCATGCAGACCGTGCAGCGTCTGCTGAGCGAGGGGGCCGAGCCCAAAGTCCCCTACATCCTGCGACCGCTGCAGGTCGGCGACATCGGCTGGATCGTCCGTCGCCAGGGCATGCTCTACGCGCAAGACTATGGCTGGGACGAAACCTATGAGGCGCTGGTCGCCGAGATTCTCGGCGCCTTCATAAAATCCTTCGATCCGAAATGGGAGCGCAGCTGGATTGCCGAACGGGAAGGCGAGGTCGTCGGCTCGGTCTTTCTCGTGCGCAAGTCCGACGCGGTGGCGAAACTGCGCCTGCTCTATGTCGAGCCTTCGGCGCGCGGCCTTGGCATCGGCAAACGGCTGGTCGAGGAATGCATCGGCTTCGCCCGCGCCAAGGGGTACAAGACGCTGACCCTGTGGACCAACGATATTCTCACCGCCGCCCGCCATATCTACGAGACTGCCGGCTTCAAACTTATCGAGGAGGAGCGCCACCATTCCTTCGGCAAGGATCTGGTCGGCCAGACTTGGAATTTGCAGCTCTAGCTTTTGACCGGGATCCAGATCTCCAGCCCGCCATTGCCGCTGCGCGGATCGAATTCGGGGCCGTAGCGCTCGAACTCCGGCGCATCCGAGATCTCATGGCCGGAGGCCGGCAGCCATTTGTTCCAGATCGTGTTGACCGTGCGGCGGATGGTCGAGACATGCTCGCGGTGGGCGAAGACCGCGTATCTCTGCGCCGGCACGCGCACGCGGGAAAATTCCTTGGGGAGATCGGAAAAATCGGACACTTCGACGCCGGCGATATAGTCGAAATTACCGGCATCGTCGCCGTTGACGCAGACGCCATAGGCAACGTCGCCGGTCTCGCCGGGGATGTTGCCTATGTAGGGGCCGAAGCGTTGCCATTGCATCGGGATGGCGGCACTGGTCTCGCAACTGTAGCGCTCGCCTAGACCGGCGATAAGGAACGGCCGGCTGGTCTCGAAACGCGGCGGTTCGAGGTTGGAGAGAAAGGACTGGTCCATCAGGATCGGCTCCACGAGGTCAAGGCTCTTGAGTGTACCTTGCGCGCGAACCAGTTCCGGCGTGGTGCCGAACTGGTCACGGAAGGCACGGGTGAACGCCTCATGCGAGTTGTAGCCGGCATCGAGCGCCACCGAGAGAATGTCAGGCGCTCCGGCGGCGAGCGTGCGTGCGGCTTCGGTCAACCGGCGTGAGCGCATGTAGCCCATCACCGAGCGGCCGGTGGCAGCACCAAAGGCCCGCGTCACATGAAAGCGTGACACGCCGCTGCTTTGTGCGACATCGTCAAGTGTAACAGCTTCCGGCAGGTGGCTTTCGACGAACCACAGCGCTTTCTCGGTTGGGTTCACTCAAGCCTCCTCGCATTTGGCGCAGCCGTTTTGGCACCCGAGAGCGTGGCTAGCTTGATCAAAATTGCGCATGGCGCAACACGCTGACGATCAGCGCCGTTCGCGCGCCAGGAACCGGCGAAGCCGGCGCCCGATCTCGCGCGGCAGATGGCGCAGCCTGGGTGACGGTGAGGCGAGCGGCACGATCGGCAAGGAGAAGGCCGCGTTGAGCGGGTGTTGGCGGCCCAGCCGGTCCCAGTGGATCAATCCCCGCATGATGCGGTCCCAGGCAAGCACTGTCGCCACTGCGGTGGAGAGTTCGCCATCCTTGGACGGCTCGTGGCGCCGTTCGAATTCAGCATAGGCCTCGGCGACATAGGTGCTGAAATCGAAATTTCCGGGGTCTGGATCGTAGGTATCGGTCAGCGCATAGCGCGCTTGCCGAGCAACGAACGAGGCAATGTCGAGATAGTTTTCGTGGTGAATGTGCATGCAGTCTGGCGTCTCCAGCAGACGAAGTCGTTTGGCGCCGGTCAGCACCTGCTGCACGCGATGATTGCCCTGCTGCCACGCGACCGTACCCTTTCGGAAAAGCCTGATCTGATGGTCCGGATAGAAGCCGGAACCTTGCATGATCTGGCCGGCTACGGAATTGAACCTTGGCAAGGCAAAGGCATCGAACTTATCGCCGTGCGCGGCGACAACCTGGCAAAGCGCTTCTTCGGCATCGGCGGCGAGATACTCATCGGAATCGAGAACAAGCATCCAGTCATGGCGTGCCTCCGGCAGATACTGGTTGCGGATTGCGTCGACGGCATCGACGATTGCGCAGTCCAGCACCCGGCAGCCGGCGGCGCGCGCGATCTCGACGGTAGCGTCGCTGCTTTGCATGTCGACGATGATGCGTTCGGCCGCCCATGACGTGGTTGCGAGCAGACGGGGCAAGGTTGCCGCCGAATCCCGTGTGTGGACGATCAGAGATACTGCGATTCTATGCATCACCCGCTCTCGTCCCCATCGATTGAGTAGCGCCCGCGCCAGCGCTGGAAGAACAGGTCGCGCGAAGCCTTGTGGCGGTCCGGCTTCCGGTTTGAGGTCGATTCCAGATGCAAGGAATCCCAGCGCTGGCCACAGGCGATCCGAATTCCCAGTTGCCGGGCGCGGAGGCAGAGGTCGACGTCTTCGTAGCCGAAGGGAAAGGCCTCATCGAAGCCGTTCAACGTGGCGAAGGCAGCGTGGTCGATCATCATGGCAGCTCCCGTCACCGCTTGCGGGAAGGTCGTCGCGCGGCTCACCCTGGCGCTTCGCTGGCCATGGTCCTGATGATAGGGCCCGCGTTCTCCTGCGTCGAACCGCACACCGCAATGCTGGATCATGTCGTCGGGCAAGACCAGCCTGGTGCCGCAGATGCCGATCCTGTGGTCAGCGAATATGCCCAGCATGTCCGCCAACGCGTTCGGATGCAGGAACACGTCGTTGTTGAGAAAGAGGTAGCGAGCGGCCGGAACATCGCGCGCACCACGATTGCAGGCGGCCGAGAAGGAATGCCTTAGGTCCAGCCTGACGATCCGCACGTGCGGCGGCGCCAGATCCTCGGGGCGGTAGGGGATGGCGGAGCCATTGTCGACGACGACAATACAGGCCTTACCGAGTTGCGTCCTCGCCAACGCCTGGTCGAGATGAAGCACGCAACTTCGTAGCAGCGCCGTGAGGCCCCACGACGGGATGATGACGCTTAGATCCATGACAAGGCGTCCTTCAAGCCAGCCTCCATGGCAGCTCTAAGTTTCCCTCTTTGAATCGCGATGCGGTAGCGGGATGCCATCGCCGCGCCTCGGTCGCGCAAGGCGGCGCGCCGCAAGCCGGCGCCTTGCTGGCTGATTTCGGCAAGCGCGGCTGGCAGTTCTTTCGGCTCAGCGACACATGCGGTGTGCCCGTGCCGGAGATACTCCATCCCGCCGACAACTGGAACCGATACGACAACGCAGCCTGCCGCCATCGCCTCGAGCGCCGGCAATCCGAAGCCTTCAGCGACTGCCGTGCCGAGGAAAAACCCGGATCGCTTGAGACTGTTCGCGCAAATATCTTCACTGCTGCCGTCGATCGGCAGGAAGCGGAGGGAGCGCACATGCTTCATCGCGCACTGAGCTATCGCGGCACCTCTGCGTGGCATGAAGGCTGCGCACTGCTCGTCCTTGGGGGATCCGTCATGGAAGAAAACGTCGGAGATCGATATGCCGACATCGATTGCATCGCGCCTGGCGACGATCATTGCATAATTCTTCGCCTGCTCCCAACACGTCAGCACGGTCACGTCCCTGTCGTGCAGAATCGGGTTGATGAGGGGATCAGTACCCTGGCAGTGGAAGATGAGCCGCGACCCAGTTGCCTTCAATTCGGGATAGTCGTGCGGCAGCGAGAAGATGAGCGTATCGCTCTTTCCGACACTGGCGACGATCTGCTGCCTGTCCGCCACAGGCTGAGCACATCGGAACCATGACGGCGCAAGGCTGCCAGGGGTGGCGACAGCGATCGGCACGCCAGCCTCCGTCAGCAACTGGGCGAACTGGAAGCCGACCTTGATGCCGCCATATATGCCGATCCCTGGCAAAACGTAGTAGTTCATCGGCTTTTCAGCGCACGCCGCCTTTTGGGGCGTAGCGCGTCCTTGATATCGAGGCGGCGACGGAGGACCCAGCGCAGGCCGCGAAGCGCCGCCGCGAAGACGCGGCCATAATGCAGCCGTGCGAACTGGAGCCGCGCATTGTCGATCAACGAGGTCCTGGTCGACGTCGGAATATCGGCGCCGTGCTGACCGAGATGCGGCAGCACATGATCCAGTTCGACGATTTCGAGGCCACGCCGTGCCATTTCAAATCCGACCGCGACATCTTCCATGTAGCAAAAATATCTCTCATCGAAACCGCCGATGGCGCGAAAAGTCTCCCGTCGAACGAACAGAGCGGCCGCGAGCGGCCAGCTCCAGTTTTGGTTGTGGTGGCCCGGCAAATCCCTCAGGCGCCTGGCCCATTTTGCCATGCCGTTATTGTCCAGAAGGTCGGCTGTCAGCTTGAGCCTGGAATAGCCGGGCTGGCGACCGGCTACGACTACGCCATGCCAATCGACATATTTGGGGACGATCATCGCATCGGGTTTTTCGCAAAGCATCGACAGTGCCGCCTCGACCGCCGCAGATGTTACAAGGCAGTCCGGGTTGAGGAAGCACAGATATGGAGCGGTCGCGGCGGCGGCGCCTCGGTTGGCGGCGGCGGCGAACCCCTCATTGCTGCTGTTCCGGATGATCGTCACGCCTTCCCGCGTCACGTGATCGAGTGTGTCGTCGGATGAGGCATTGTCGATGACAATGATCTCATGCTGGTCCGGCAAGGCGTCGAGACAGTAGCCGATGACCCTGGATGAGTTGTACGTGATGATGATGAACGCCAGGCCGGCAGGCTGTCCTGTCGGCGCGCTATCTAGCAAGGCAGGAGCGTCGGCAACAAGGGTATGCATCGCGAGCACGGTTTCGAATTCGGGGCCGTTGCAGAAGTTGCTGAAATGGGCGATCAGCGCGTCCGGCCGGGGAAAGTCGGTATCCCAATGACTGCAATGGTTCCATTGCCAGGGCAGGGAAGCGCATCGATCCGGCGCCACTGTGTTTGCCCACACCTGGAAATAATCCTGGTCGGCGACCATGTGATGGCCAATCGAGTGATCGGCAGGCAGAAGCAGTCGTCGTGCCGCCACCCATTCCAGAAGAAGCAGCAACTCGTCTCTGAAAGCCAACACTACGCCACTGTTAAAATAGCGAAACGACATCTGCGGAGGAGCCGCCGCCGACTCGTCGATAAACGCTAGCGAGCGCTTGCTGTAATGTTGCTGGAAATCCCCTGGCGTCATGCCCGATCCGGCGATGCCGGTCTGTTCGACCATTGCCATCCGCTGTTCGCCCAGCGCTATCACCACCTCTGCCGCAGAAAGGGGGCGCAACAGGACGGTATCGGCGTCGACTTGAAAAATGATCTCGGCGCTGGTCTGCCCGAGGCACGAGGCCAGAGCGTCGAATTTGGCCAGAAATCCGTCGGCCCGGTATTGCGGCCGTGCGGCGTCGATCACGTTGAGATGGATGCGCGGCGAGGGCGGTAGCAGTCGAGCGGAGAATCGGTCCGTCGTTACATAGATTTCGAAAACCGTGTTCCGGAGCAAGGACGTGAGGGCTTCACGCGCCGCCAGCGCATAGCCTGGTTTGCCGATCGCGAGCATGCAAATCGCCACTATCGGCTCGTTCATTCGGGTGGCTCGCCACGCATGGCGTCTGCCGCGCCGAAATGAGCCTGGCCCCAACCCTGCCGTAGGGCACGCTTGCCCATTCGGGCTGGATCGAAGCGCTCGGCAATCGAGCGATATGGCTGGGCGTCGATACTCCGCGAGAGAATCTGCCAAAGCTGCGCCTTCGAGAAATCGTCGACCGGCAAGGCATCTTTGTGGTCGCCCTGTCCAAGCAGGTCCGTTCGACCGTCAAAAGTAAGGACTTGCGCGGCACTAGCCGATCGGATGCTTTTGACCATCGACGGCGACGCGGCTGCGCCGACAAGCAAGGCAAAATCGATGCACTCCCCGTTCTGGCGCAGCCATCTCCCGAGTTGGTTCTGGTGGCGCCAGCTATGGAAGAACTCAACACCTTGTTGCTCCAGCGACTCCACATGAGGCCGTTCAGGCATGGCGCCGTGAGGCCAGAATTTCACCAAAAGCCCGTGTTCGGTCAAAGCCTCGACGATCCGCAGGAGCCGGACTGAACCGCGTTCCGTGTCCAAAGGAGGCTTCGGACGCGCGACGACCAGCACGATCTTGCGAAGCGCTGCGCGCTGCCTTGCCAAGAACATGAACTCACCAGCGTTGAAATGTTCGCGCGCAAGGACTTGTCCCCATCGGGCGACAAATTTTTTCTGATTGACCCGAAGCAGCGATCTCGTGCCGCTGTCAGGGTTCCCGCCATGCGAAAACCTTTCCAGGTGATAGATCACCGACTTCGGCTGGTAAAAGCTGCTCAGTCCTCTTTCTCGAAGGCGGAACGCGAAGTCGGTATCCTCGTAGTAGGCAGGGGCGAAGGCCTCGTCGAAGCCGTGGAGTGCCATAAACACATCGCGCCGGACCAACAGTGACGCGGCCGAGCAATAGTCGACTTCACGAACATAGGTGTAGTCGCTGAGCGAGGCGTGATCGGCACGGCCAAAATTCCAGGCTGATCCGTCGCGTGAGACGACGCTGCCGGCTTCCTGCAGGCTGCCATCAGCATTGAGCAATCTCGATCCAACAGCACCGCATTGTGGACGACCGAACAGGCTCAGCATCGCATCGAGCCAGCCTGCCGACACGGCCGTGTCATTGTTGAGAAAGTGCAGGAATTCTCCCCTCGCCATGGCAGCACCGATATTGCAGGCGCGCACATAGCCGAGGTTTTCTTCCAGAGCGCGAAATCTCAGACCTGGAATGCTGCCTAGGACGGCCATCTCCGGATCGCCGGAAGCATCCTCGATGACGATAAGCTCGATCGGCACGAGAGGAAGGTTTGCCGCGATCGACCGCAGGCAATGCAGCGTCTGAGCGAGGCCACCGAACGCGGTGATGATGATGGAGACCAGCGGCGCGGTCGATGTTTCGAACGAAAGCCCGGAGATGGAAACGTCGGTTGCTTTGAAAATGGCTTTGCCTGCCGATGCCGTTGGCATTGCGGACCGGGTGTCGATCCAACGCCCGATGCGGAAAATCATCCCCTTGCTTGACCGCCGCTTCAGCAAAAAGACGAACTCCAGCAATGAACAATGCTGAACACAGCCAGAAAATGCACTTTCATGAAATTCGGTCCAGATGATTGATACAGTCTCGGACGATCCTGCAATGTGTTCTTATGAATGCCAGGTCGATGGTGATGGCAATAGTGCACGAAGGGATTTCTCTCTGAAG
>JBDSLV010000230.1:0-3251 GCA_039916205.1 Mesorhizobium sp.
TGTCGACCAGTACCGGCTCGGCCGCTCGCTGGAAGCCGTGGTCGAGGACGCGGTCAACGCCGTCGGGGTCGACCTAAACACGGCATCAGCGCCACTTCTGGCGCGCGTGTCAGGCCTTGGCGCCTCGCTGGCCGATGCCATCGTCGCGCATCGCGACGCCACCGGTCCCTTCGCCAGCCGCCGCGAGCTGCTCAACGTGTCCCGGCTTGGACCTCGGGCGTTCGAGCAATGCGCCGGCTTCCTGCGCATCGCCAATGGCGCGGAACCGCTCGACGCATCATCGGTGCATCCGGAGGCCTATGGCGTGGCGAAGAAGATCGTCGCTGCCTGCGGGCGCGATGTGCGTTCCCTGATGGGTGACAGTGCTGCGCTCAAGGCGCTTGATCCGCGTGTCTTTGTTGATGAGCGTTTCGGCCTGCCGACCGTGCGCGACATCCTGGCGGAGCTGGAAAAGCCGGGCCGCGACCCGCGCCCCGGCTTCAAGACCGCGACCTTCGCCGACGGTATTGACGATATCAAGGACCTGAAGCCCGGCATGCAGCTAGAAGGCACTGTCACCAATGTCGCCGCCTTCGGCGCCTTCGTCGATATCGGTGTGCATCAGGACGGGCTGGTGCATGTCTCGCAGCTTGCCGACCGTTTCATCAAGGATGCCCACGAGGTGGTCAAGGCCGGCGACGTGGTCAAGGTGCGCGTCGTCGAAGTCGATATCAAGCGCAAGCGCATCGCGCTTTCCATGCGCAAGGATGGTGATGGCGGAGCACCGAAAGGCGGACCGCGCGACAATCCCGGGGGCAGGCCGGCGCCACGCTCTCCGGCGCCGCAGCGCCAACCTGAGAAGCCGGCGAGCCAAGGTGCTTTCGGCGCGGCATTGGCGGACGCCTTGAAGCGCAAGTAGCCAATGCGTGTCACGCATGAGCGACCTCGGTTTTGGGTGTGGCATGCATTCACAAAGGCCCAATGCGCGTCGCATAAATCCACTTTGATGCGACGCGCTTCGGGAGACCGCTTACGCATCTGCTTTGTGAAAGGCCAAGGCGACAAGCCAGATTGCGGAAAGCAGGAAGTAGAACGCGCCGAAGCCCGCGTAGGGGACGATGTTCAGGATCGTCGGCGCAACGGTGCCAAGGGATTGGCTGATCATGAAGCCGCCGGCGAGGGCCGACTGAGCGCCGCTCAGGATCATGGCCCATTGCGCGCCATTGTAACGCCAACGCCTTGCTGCCGTGTACAGTTGGAGCAGCCCCGACAGGATCGCCCAGACGCCAAACACGGCCAGAACGGCGTACATGCTGCTGCCGGCCGCTACGCTTACGGCGAGCGCCGTTGTCGTGCTGACCACGACATTCAATGATTGGGAAGGATTGGCTTTAAGGCCACCGTTGAACCGGGCGTCAACCAGATTGGCGAGGGCGTCCCACGCCGGGTAGAGCACAAGCAGAAACGCGGCGAGGCTGGGTTGACCACTGACGAGAATGGCGGCGGAAACCCAGGCGATAGAGAAGATCGCGCGTGTGAAATAATAGGATCGCAGCCAGCTGGTTTGGGTCGAAGATTGGTTATGCATCGATAGACTCCTGTTTTGTCTACCTACTAGTAGGAAGGCAAGGCTGAGTCAACCGGCGGCTGAACACCTCATTGAGAGATGCGGGAGTGAGCGACATTCTTGACAGTCATCCTACCAGAAGGTAGGCAGCGATATGAAATCAATGGCTTCGACTTCAGACAAAATTCTCGACGTCGCGCAGTCGCTTATCGTGGCAGGTGGGTATAACGGCTTCAGTTACGCCGATATCTCGGCCGCGATCGGCATCAGGAAGGCGAGCATCCACCATCACTTTCCAACGAAGGCCGAGCTGGTCTCGATGTTGGTGGATCGCTACCGGCAGCAGACGGAACAGGGCCTTAAGTCTCTTCACCAGCAGTTCTCAAACCCTGCCGAACAACTGCATTCCTACCTGAACTTCTGGCAGGCATGCATTCGGGATGCCTCGCTGCCGTTCTGCGTCTGTGCGCTGCTCGCCAGCGAGATGCAGATGCTGCCGGAAGAGGTCGCATCGCGCGTGCGTGCGCATTTCCATAGCCTCGCGAGATGGCTCACGTCGGTGCTGCAGGCCGGGGCCGAGCAGGGCCTGTTCCACTTCGACAATCGGCCGGAAGAGCAGGCCCAAATGCTGATGGCGTCGGTTCATGGAGCAATGCTTTCAGCACGGGCTTTCGACGATCCCGAACTGTTCGTCACAATCGCCAACGCCCAGATCGCCAGGCTGCTGGAACCGGATTACCGGAAAACCGTCGGGCCAAGACCCTAAAACGGTACTCAGCTTGCGGCGCGCTCGAGCCGATTGGCGTTGGCGGCTTCGGTTTCGCCATTTGGCAGGGAGGCGGAAGCCCGGCCACGGCCATATTGCCGTGGCGAACAGCCCATTACCCGTTTGAAGGCCGTGCTGAAGGCGCTTTCGGATTCATAGCCGAGCGACAAGGCAATGGTGGAAACCGGATCGCTGGAATGCGCCAGCCTGTCGCCGGCCAAAAACATGCGCCAGCGCGTCAGGTAGTCCATGGCAGGGGTGCCGACCGTCTCCTTGAACCGCAGGGCAAAGGTCGAGCGGGACATGCCGGCGCGTTCCGCCAAGGTCTGCAATGTCCAGCCATGTGCCGGATCGTCATGCATGGCACTGATCGCCGCACCCATCTGCCGGTCCGAAAGGGCGAAGAGCCAGCCGACCCCACCTTTCATGCCTTCCGCCATATGCAGCCGCAGGGCCTCGATCAGGATCATGTGGGCAAGGTGCTCGACAATCAGAAAGCCCCCCGGCTGGTGCTCGCGCAACTCCTGCATCATCCGCTCCACCGGCCAGCGCAGCGCCGAGTTCCCGCGGATGTGCACGATGGACGGCAGCATCCGCAAAAGGATGCCGGCATGGTCACCGGCAAGGGCAAAGCGGCTGCTGACCAGCAGGAAATCGCCGCCACCGTTGTGAGACGTGATGCCGCCTGAGCGTGCAGGTGAAAACACCGTGCGGGCATCAACCGGTGTCAGGGCTATGTCGCTGGCAAGGCGGAAAGGCCGCCCGCGCGGCAGCAGGAAGCAGTCGCCTGTCTCCAGGAGCACTGCATCGGCAACGCCGTCGATGGACAGCCAGCATTGGCCGGAGACCACGACGCCGCATTTGATGGCTGCCTGCTGGTCGGGGAACTGGATCGACCAGTCTCCGCCCGCCTCCAGGCCGGCCGAGAGGTAATTGCGC
>JBDSLV010000231.1:0-4959 GCA_039916205.1 Mesorhizobium sp.
GTGAGTCCAGCGAGATGTTGCGCGCCAGTTCGCGCTCCCACCGGTCGCCATTCGCCAACAGCCTGTCCTTGTCGTAGTAAAGTTCCTCGCGCGTCTCCGTCGCGAACTCGAAATTCGGCCCCTCGACGATGGCGTCGACCGGGCAGGCTTCCTGGCAGAAGCCGCAATAGATGCACTTCACCATGTCGATGTCGTAGCGCACGGTGCGGCGCGTGCCGTCATTGCGGCGCGGACCGGCCTCGATGGTGATCGCCTGCGCCGGGCAGATCGCTTCGCACAGCTTGCAGGCAATGCAGCGTTCCTCGCCATTGGGATAGCGGCGCAGCGCATGCTCGCCACGGAAGCGCGGGCTGGTCGGCCCCTTCTCGTGCGGATAGTTGATCGTCTCCTTCGGTGCGAAAAACTGGCGCATCGACAGGAAGAAGGCTCTGACGAAATCCTGCAGCAGCAGCGACTTGGCGGCTTGAGAAAGAGCGGACATCACGCAAACCCCGTGATTTTGAGGACGGCGGCGGTGGCCACCACCATGAACAGCGAGATCGGGAGGAACACTTTCCAGCCAAGACGCATCAACTGGTCGTAGCGGTAGCGCGGCACGAATGCCTTCACTATGGAAATGCCGAAGAACATGACACAAACCTTGAGCACGAACCAGATCACACCGGGCACCCAGGTGAACGGCGCGAAGTCGAACGGAGGCAGCCAGCCGCCAAGGAACAGGATGGTCGCCAGCGCGCACATCAGGACGATGGCGACATATTCACCGAGGAAGAACAGCAGGAATGCCGTCGACGAATATTCGACCATGTGGCCGGCGACGAGTTCCGATTCGGCCTCGACAAGATCGAACGGCGGACGGTTGGTTTCAGCCAGCGCCGAGATGAAAAAGATGACGAACATCGGGAACAGGCATAGCCAGTTCCAGTCGAGGAAAGTATTTGGCAGGCCAAGCCGAGTTCCGATCCCGCCCTGCTGCGACAGCACGATATCGGTCAGGTTGAGCGAGCCGGCGGTGAGCAGCACGGTGACGATGACGAAGCCGATCGAGACTTCATAGGACACCATCTGCGCCGCCGAACGCAGCGCGCCGAGGAACGGATATTTCGAATTGGACGCCCAGCCGCCCATGATCACGCCGTAAACCTCGAGCGAGGAAATGGCGAAGACATAGAGGATGCCTACATTGACGTTGGCGACGGCCCAGCCATTGTCGACGGGGATCACCGCCCAGGCCGAGATCGCCAGCACCGCCGACACCAGCGGCGCAAGGAGGAACACGGCTTTGTTGGCGCCGGACGGAATGACCGGCTCCTTGAAGACGAATTTCAGCAGATCGGCGAAGGACTGCAGCAAGCCGAACGGGCCGACCACGTTGGGACCGCGCCGCAACTGCACCGCCGCCCAGATCTTGCGGTCGGCATAGAGAATATAGGCGACGAAGAGCAGCAGCACGACGATCAGCACGACCGACTTCAAGAGAATGATCAGCGCCGGCAGCACGTAGAAGGAGAAGAAGGTTTCCATGCTTATTCCGCCGCCTGCTTGAAGCCGCTCTTGGCCAGCGCCGAGCATTCCGCCATCACGGCCGATGCCCGCGCGATCGGATTGGTCAGGTAGAAATCCTTGACCGGCGACGTGAACGTACCCTTGTTCAGCCTGCCTCCGAGCTTCGCCACCTTGGCGATATCCTCGGCATTGCCTGCCGCGATCTGGTCGATGCGGGCGAGATGCGGATATTCGCCGTAGAGCTTGGCGCGCAGCTGCGGCAGCGAATCGAACGGCAATTTCTTGCCGAGCACATCCGACAGCGCCCGCAGAATCGCCCAGTCCTCACGCGCATCGCCCGGCGCGAAGCCGGCGCGGTTGGTCTGCTGCACGCGCCCTTCGGTGTTGACATAGGTGCCCGACTTCTCGGTGTAGGCGGCCGCCGGCAGGATGACGTTGGCGCGGTGCGCGCCATGGTCGCCATGCGTGCCGATATAGACGACGAAGGCGCCGCCGGTCTTGCCCATGTCGATCTCGTCGGCGCCGAGCAGGAACAGCACGTCCGTTTCGCCCAGCATGCCGGCAACGTTCTTGCCGCCCTCGCCCGGCACGAAGCCGACATCGAGGCCGCCGACGCGTCCAGCTGCATTGTGGAGGACGGCAAAGCCGTTCCAATCGGCACGGGCGGCGTTGACGGCAGCGGCGAGCTTCGCCGCCTGGCCGAGGATCGCCGCGCCATCCGAGCGCGCCAGCGCGCCCTGGCCAACGATGATCAGCGGATGCGTCGCCTTCTTCAACGCCTGGAAGAACTTGCCGTTGCCGTCCGCCAGATCCTTCAGAGACTCCGGACCGGCACCCAGCTGCTCGTAGTCGTAGCGCGTGTCGCCGATATCGCCGATGACACCGACCGGCAGATTGCCAAGCCGCCAGCGCTTGCGGATGCGGGTGTTGAGCACCGAGGCTTCGAAGCGCGGATTGGCGCCGATGATCAGCACCGCGTCTGCCTGCTCGATACCCTCGATGGTCGGGTTGAAGATATAGCTGGCCCGGCCAAGCGACGGATCCAGCGCCGCGCCATCCTGGCGGCAGTCGACGTTCTTGGAACCGAGCGAAGCCATCAAAAGCTTCAGCGCGTAGATTTCCTCGACGGCGGCGAGATCGCCGGCAATAGCACCGATCTTCTCGGGTGCGGCCTTCGACACCGCGTCCTTGATCGCGGCAAAGGCCTCGGCCCAGGTCGCGGGCGCCAGCTTGCCGTCCTTGCGTACATAGGGGCGATCGAGGCGCTGGGTGCGCAATCCGTCCCAGATGAAGCGGGTCTTGTCGGAGATCCACTCCTCGTTCACCGCTTCGTTGACGCGCGGCAGGATGCGCATCACTTCGCGGCCCCTCGAGTCGACGCGGATCGCCGAGCCGACGGCATCCATCACGTCGATGGATTCGGTCTTGGTCAACTCCCACGGCCGCGCCTGGAAGGCGAAGGGTTTTGAGGTCAGCGCGCCGACCGGGCACAGGTCGATGACATTGCCCTGTAGCTCCGAGGTCATCGCGCTTTCGAGATAAGTGGTGATCTCGGCATCCTCGCCACGGCCGATCAAGCCAAGCTCGGAAATGCCGGCAACCTCGGTGGTGAAGCGGACGCAGCGCGTGCAGTGGATGCAGCGGTTCATCACCGTCTTGACCAACGGGCCGATATACTTGTCTTCAACCGCGCGCTTGTTCTCGTGATAGCGCGAGGAATCGACGCCGAACGCCATCGCCTGGTCCTGCAGGTCGCACTCGCCGCCCTGGTCGCAGATCGGGCAATCCAGCGGATGGTTGATCAGCAGGAATTCCATCACGCCTTCGCGGGCCTTCTTGACCATCGGCGTGTTGGTGAAGATTTCCGGCGGCTCGCCATTCGGGCCGGGACGCAGGTCGCGCACGCCCATGGCGCAGGATGCCTGCGGCTTCGGCGGTCCGCCTTTGACCTCGATCAGGCACATGCGGCAGTTGCCGGCGATCGACAACCGCTCGTGGAAGCAGAAACGCGGCACTTCCGCGCCCGCGTCTTCAGCCGCCTGCAGCAGCGTATAGTGGTCGGGTACAGTAATTTCTTTCCCGTCGACCTTGAGCTTTGCCATCAATTGCCCCCGGCGGTCTTCGCCGTCTCATATGCCTTCAAAAGATCATCGAGCTTGATGCCATTGATCATCATGCCCGCGACCTCAGCGTTTTCTATCTTCACATTGCTCATGTTCACGTCGGTGAAGTGCGCGTTCGAAAGATTCGCGTCCTCCACCTTGGCGTTGCTCAGGTTGGCGTTCAGGACGGTCGCCACCGACAGGTTCACGTTGTGAAACCGCGTGTTCGACAGGTCCACGTCGTCAAAATTCGAATTGGCGACCACGGCGCGGCGCACGTCAAGAACATCGCGTTTGTCGTGAACCTCCATCCCGGTCCCCTACTTCCTGGCCTTGGCGGCCAGCGCAAGCACTGCTGCCTGGCGCGCCCAGTCGTCACGGCCGATGCGGCCATTGAACGACAAGTAATCGTCGACCCAGGCGATCTCTTCCGCCGTCCAGGCCGCGATCTGGCCGAAGGTCCAGATGCCGAGACCGTTCAGCACCGTCTCCAGCTTGGGGCCAACGCCCGAAATCGCCTTGAGGTCGGACGGCGCGTCCGGCCGGTCGATGGCCTTGGGCTGCCTGAAATCCTCTGGCATCAGGCCGGCTACGGCTTGGCTCTTGGGCTTGCGCTTTGCCGTCACCGGCTGCGCCGCATCCCCGGTGGCAATGTCCGTCACATCCCGGGCAAAAGACTGTGCCTCGGCGATCAAGGTTTTGGTCGCCGCGCGCGCCTTGGTCGAGGAGCTTGTCGTGTCTTCGAAGCGATCCATGCCGCCTTTGAAATCGTCAACCATCGGCTGAAAAAGCCGCTGCGATGCCTCGGCCGCGCCGGAAAGCGCGCCCATCCAGACGCCAAAGGCGTGATTGGCCAGCCCGATGCCGAGTGCCGACATCGCGGCAGCACCCGCCACAGGGTGCGCCAAAAGGTTGACGGCGCTCGCCATCTCCTTCGGCATCATCCTGGTCAGGTCTTGGTTCATCTTTTCGAACTGGTCCATGTCCGGCATCAGTGGGGTGGGTTTCGAGTACAGCGCCATTGGTATCTCCTGGTCGTTTCTTCGTATGCCCCGCGCCCGTTATCCCCGTTTGGGCTTTCGCCCGTATGTCTGTTCTATTCCGCCGCCACCATCACTGGCTCGGCTCGATGCGCATTGCGCGAAAACTCGTCGATGCGCCGTTCCACCTCGCCGCGGAAATGCCGCATCAAGCCCTGGATCGGCCATGCCGCCGCGTCGCCCAGCGCGCAGATCGTGTGGCCTTCGATCTGCTTGGTCACGTCGAGCAGCATGTCGATCTCGCGCTTCTGCGCTTCTCCACGCACCAGGCGCTCCATCACCCGCCACATCCAGCCGGTGCCTTCGCGGCA
>JBDSLV010000232.1:0-11635 GCA_039916205.1 Mesorhizobium sp.
GCGGCAAAAGGTCATAGCACGGGGCGCCGTCAACCTGCTGGCGGATGAGGACGAAAGCGACTGAAACACGAACAAAAGTGTCCAGCTTTTCGGGGTGATGCTTAATGTCTGGACAAAACGGCACCAAAAAACCAGCAAAATCAGAGGGGCTGGAAAGTGATGGTGCCCAGACGCGGATTCGAACCACGGACACGCGGATTTTCAATCCGCTGCTCTACCAACTGAGCTATCTGGGCCTGTTCCGGCTAACGAAAAATCGCCTGCCGGATTTCATGGAAGCGCCGTGCGGCACCCCTTGAAAGCGCGTGGGTTATAGCACGGGAATTTAGCCTGTCCAGCGCTTAGGTGCCGATTTCAGGCAGGAAAAGAAGCGCGGTTTGCCGCGCCAAATCGTCCGCTGTGGTGGCCAGCGTCGCATCGCGCCGGATGGGGCCAATTCGCGGGGGCTGCCGGGCCGCTTCGCAATTGTTGCCGTGGACTACCTGACGGTGGTCGTCTTGCGAAAATCGGAAGGCGACATGCCCGCGAGCTTGCGGAACGATTTGTTGAAGGCGCTGAGTGAGCCGAAGCCCGAATCCATGGCGACACGCAGGACGTTGGCGTCCTCATGCATCAGCAGCGCCTGTGCGTAGCTCAGCCGCAGCAGGCTGACATATTCGTTGAGCGTCATCCCGGTCGCTTTCTTGAACAGGTTCATGGCGTATTTGGGATGGATGTCGGCGGCGACCGCGATGTTCACGCAATCGATGTCGTAGAGGAAATTCTCGGCGATGAAATCGCACATGCGCCCGACATTGCGCGATGACTGCTGATCGAAGGGACCGCCGGCTCCTGCCCCCTTCGAGCTCTCCGGCACGAGCCGATAGGGCTCGAACCGCACGCGTTCGAGCCGCAAGAACAGCTCATTGACGGCATGCTCGGCCTTAGCCGGATCGCCCGAGCGGACATAACGGTTCCAGCGCTCGAAATTGTGGTTGTCGGACAGGTCGGTGGCGCTGGTCACCAGCGTCGCACCCGTCATCAGCCGGTGCCGGACATCGGCGGGCAGATGCAGCCGGAAGAAATGCACCAGCGGCAGGTGCGCGCCGGTGTAGATCGCGTCATCCGACAAACGGTCCATCCGGTGCGGCAGGCCACCCCAGAACAGGCACATTTCGCCTGCCGAAAGGGCAATCTCATGGTCATTCATGCAATAGTGCACGTCGCCGCGCACAATGAAATTCACCTCGACCTGGGCATGCCAATGCGGTTTGAGCATCACCAGCGGGTGGTTGTGGAACATCTCCAGAGCCAGCGGAAAAGCTTCGACGCCGCTTGCGCCAGGGTGGTAAAACGGCCGTTCTGGCATCTTACTTTCCGCCCATTTCATATTCCCTCTGTCGGGGACATGTCTTGCACGCCGGCTAGTTTAGCCACGCTCGCAGAGAGAGCAAATGAAATGGGAGGATTTCAATGCGCATCACACTGGCCTGCGCCGCGCTGACGCTTGCCCTGGGCTCAGGTCCGGCTTTCGCGCAATCGGGCGAACTGACGATCTGGAGCTGGAACGTTGCCGCTTCGTCGTTGAAATCGACGGTTGCCGGCTTCAACAAGCTTCATCCGGACATCAAGGTCACGGTTCAGGATCTCGGCAACCAGCCGACCTATGACAAATCGATCGCCGGCTGCGCCGCGGGCGGCGTTGGACTGCCTGATATCGTCACGATCGAGAATGGCGAGGCTGAGAATTACTGGAGCCAGTTCCCGGATTGTTTCGTCGACTTGCACACGCTGGGCTACACGGCCGATGACCAGGCGAAATTCCCCGATTTCAAGCGCACCGAACTCGAAGTTGGCGACAAGGCCTATGCCATGCCCTGGGATTCGGGCCCGGTGGCCGCGTTCTATCGCCGCGATTTCTATGAGAAGGCTGGCGTCGATCCGGCCTCGATCAAGACCTGGGATGATTTCATCGCGGCCGGCAAAAAGGTCCAGGCCGCCAATCCCGGCGTCACCATGACTAATGCCGATTTCAACGGCGACTCCGAGTTCTTCCGCATGATCTCCAACGAGCAGGGCTGCGCCTACTTCGCCGCCGACGGGCAGTCGATCACGGTCAATCAGCCCAAATGCGTCGACGCCATGACCAAGCTCAAGGAGATGAAGGACGCCGGCATCATTGCCTCCGCCGACTGGGGCACCAAGATCACCAACAACACCGCCGGCACGGTCGCCACCCAGATCTATGGCGGCTGGTATGAAGGCACATTGCGCACTGAATCGCCGGCCGAGAGCGGAAAATGGGGCATTTATCTGATGCCCAGCCTCACCGCCGATGGCCCGCGCGCCGCCAACCTCGGCGGTTCGTCGCTTGCCATCACATCGGCCAGCAAGAACAAGGAAGCCGCCTACGCCTACATGAAATACACGCTCGAGACCAATGAAGGCCAGATCACGATGCTCAGGGATTTTGGCCTCGTCCCCTCGCTGATCTCGGCGCTCGATGACCCCTATGTCTCGCAAGGACAGCCTTACTGGGGCAATCAGGCCGTCTGGAAGGATATCCTGGCGACCTTGCCGAAGGTCGCCCCGAGCCGCGGCACGCAGTTCCAGAGCGATGCCGAAATCATCATCCGTGCCGTCCAGACCAAGTACCTCGCCGGTGGCTATGCCGACGCCAAGGCCGCGCTCGACGACGCCGCCAACCAGATCGCGGCAGCGACCGGACTGCCTGTCAAATCGTAGCCTCAACCAAAGATCCGGGCGGTGCATGCGTGCCGCCCGGACAATCTCGACCTTGGCGCGGGAACCCGCCCTCGCAACAGTCAGAACGGCGCCTCGCGGCTGCGGGAGCCAACCGTCGAAAAAGCCATCAGGCGAAGGAGGAGCAAGATGCACACCCGCAATGCCACGGCCTATCGCTTCCTCACGCCATATCTGCTGGTTTTCGCCGTCTTCTGGGTCTGGCCGATTATCAGTTCGTTCCTGATCTCCTTCCAGGCGACGCGGACCGTGCCGTGGCACTACCAGCCCGGCTTCAACTGGGGCCGGCTGATCGGCGATCCGGCTTTCTACAACGCGCTGAAGAACACGCTGCTCATCCTCGTCATCCAGGTGCCGGTGATGATCGCGCTGGCGATGGTGATGGCGGTGCTGCTCAATTCTCCGCTGCTCAAGGCGCGAGGCCTGTATCGCTTTGCTTTTTTTGCCCCGGTGGTGGTTGGCGAGGTCGCCTATTCCGCCGTTTTCCGGCTGATGTTCAGCCTCGATTTCGGCATCATCAACAAGCTGTTGAACAGCATCGGGCTGCCCAAGATCGACTGGTTTTCCAACGTCACACCGGCAATGGCGCTGATCATGATCGCGGTCACCTGGCGCTGGGCCGGCTACAACGCCGTCATCCTGCTGGCCGGCATGCAGTCCATTCCCGAGGATGTCTATGAGGCCGCGACACTCGACCGCGTCAGCAAGCTCAAGCAGTTCTTCTTCATCACGCTGCCGCTGCTGAAGCCGGTTATCGTGTTCTGCCTCGTGCTGTCGATCATCGGCACCATGCAATTGTTCACCGAGCCCTTCCTGATCACCGAGCGCGGGGGACCGGGCGGCGGCACCGAAACACTCGGCCTGCTGCTTTACCGCCAGGGCTTCCGGTCGCTCAACTTCGGCTACGCCTCGGCCATCGCCTACACAATGGCCGGGCTCGCGATTGCCATCACGCTGGTGCAACTGTGGCTGACGAGGGAACCCAAATGAGCTCGCTCTCCGCCGCCAGGACAAGGCGCAGCATCGCGCTGCATCTCTTCCTCACGCCGCTGGCGCTGATCTGGCTGTTTCCGCTGTGGATGATGGTGGTCTTCTCGACCATGCCCGACAACGGCATTTTCAGTCCCGGCATCGAATTGCTGCCGCATGGCAATTTCATCGACAATTTCAACAATCTGCAGCGCGATACCGATTTCGTCGGCGCCATCGGCATCTCGGTCTCCGTGGCGGTGACCTACACGTTCCTGTCGGTGCTGCTGACCTCAATGGCTGGCTGGGCTTTGGCCCGCTACCAGTTCTTCGGCAAAGGCGTGGTTGTGGCGATCATCCTCGGCACCATCACGCTTCCCTACGCGGTCGTGCTGATCCCGCAATTCATCATGGTGGCGCGCGATTTCAAACTCGCCAACACCTGGGTGGCGCTGATCGTGCCGCCGCTGTTCAACTCGCTCGGCGTGCTGTTCATGCGCCAGAGCTTTTCGATGATGCCTGACGATTTGTTCGACGCCGCCCGTGTCGAAGGCGTGAAAGAGTGGCGCATCTTCGTCTTCATCGCGCTGCCACTGGCGCGGCCGATGCTGGCGGCGCTCTGCATCATCCTGTTCCTGGCTTCGTGGAACAATTACCTGTGGCCGTTGCTGATCAACAGCCAGCCGGGTTCGATGACAGCCCCGGTCGCGCTCGGCACGCTGATCGGCCTGACCAAGGTTTCATGGGGCGGCATCATGGCCGGCGCCGTGATGCTGACGGTGCCGATGCTCGTCGTCTTCGTGCTCCTGCAACGCCATTTCATCGCCGGCATCGCCGCCGGCGCCATCAAGTAAGGGTCAGCATGGCAACCGTCACGCTCAACAATGTCGTCAAGCGCTACGGCCTCCTTGAGGTCGTCCATGGCGCAAACATTGACATAAAGGATGGCGAATTCGTCGTCTTTGTCGGCCCTTCCGGCTGTGGCAAGTCCACGCTGCTGAGGATGATCGCCGGCCTTGAGGACATCAGCGGCGGTGAGATCGCCATCGGCGGCAAGCTGGTCAACGACGTCGAGCCGGCCGATCGCGGCATCGCCATGGTGTTCCAGTCCTATGCGCTCTATCCGCACATGACGGTCGAACAGAACCTCTCGTTCGGGCTGAGGATGACCGGCAATCCGAAGGCGGACACCGACCGCCGGGTGAAACGGGCGTCCGAGATCCTGCGCATCAGCGAGCTGATGCAGCGACGCCCGAGGAAACTCTCGGGCGGCCAGCGCCAGCGCGTCGCCATCGGCCGCGCCATCGTGCGCGAGCCGCAGGTGTTCCTGTTCGACGAGCCGCTCTCAAACCTCGACGCCGAACTGCGCGTCCAGATGCGGGTCGAAATTTCACGGCTGCACAAGGAGCTTGGCGTCACCATGATCTATGTGACGCACGACCAGACCGAGGCGATGACGCTGGCCGACCGTATCGTCGTGCTCCATGCCGGCCATATCGAACAGATCGGCGCGCCGCTCGATCTCTATGACGATCCGGCCAACCGCTTCGTCGCCGGCTTTGTCGGCTCGCCGAAGATGAATTTTCTTGCCGCCAAGATGGTTGGCGCCAGCGACGGCTCGGCCCTTGTCGAGCTGGTCAATCACGGCGGTGCGCGGTTGAAGAAGCCGCTTTCGGGTTCCTTGCCGGCGATTGGGGCCGACATCGTGCTTGGCGTGCGGCCGGAGCATTTCTTCAATGACGGTGAAGGCGACTGCGACATCACCGTCAAGGCCGACGTCGCCGAGCACCTTGGATCGGTGAGCTACGTCTACGCCAATGCCGGGCCGGAGGAACTGATTATCGAGCGCGAGGCCTCGCGGCAGCGGGCGAGCGGCGACCATCTGACGGTGTCGATCAAGGCCGAACGTTCGCTGCTGTTCGACAGCGCCGGTGCCCGGCTTCGCTGACCTTTCTTTCTGTGCCCGACCGCGATGCGTCGAGGCGACTTCAAGGAGACCTGACTTGACTTCCAAACTTAAAAAAATCCGCTGGGGTATCCTCGGGCCGGGTGACATCGCCAAGGCCTTCGCCGGTGGCGTTGCCGGGTCTCGCAATGGCGTGCTTGCCGCCATCGGCACGCGCAACCCCGGCAAGCCGGGCCTCGCTGACAGCTTTCCCGGGGCTCGTATCGTCGACGGCTATGACGCCCTGCTCACCGATCCGGAAATCGACGCGATCTACATCGCGATCCCGCATCCAGGCCATGCGCAATGGGCGATCAGGGCAGCGGAAGCAGGAAAACATGTGCTCTGCGAAAAGCCGATGGCGCTGACGGCCTTCGAGGCCGACGCCATGATCCACGCCGCGCGCAAGGCAGGCACCTTCCTTGGCGAAGCCTTCATGTACCGCTTGCACCCGCAGACGCTGAAACTGGTCGAGTTGATCCGGTCCGGTGCAATCGGCGAGGTCAGGATGATCAAGTCGAGTTTCGGTTTTGCCATGCCTCATTTCATGCCGGAGCACCGGCTCTATGCCAATGATCTTGCCGGTGGCGGCATTCTCGATGTCGGCGGCTACCCGGTTTCGATGGCGCGGTTGATAGCCGGCGCCGCGGTCGGAGGGCCATTCGCCGAACCCGACAAAGTGGTTGGCGCGGCACATCTCGGCCAGTCCGGCGTCGATGAATGGGCTTCCGCCCTGTTGCAGTTTCCGGGCGGCATTGTCGCCGAAGTTTCCTGCAGCGTCTCGCTCAACCAGGACAATGTCCTGCGCATTCTCGGCACCAAGGGCCGCATCGAAGTGCCGGACTTCTGGTTCGCCGGCGGCGACCGTAATGTCGGCCTCGGCAAGATCGATGTCATCGGGTCAGATGGCGCGCGCCAAACGATCAGCGTCGACGAGACACGCCACCTCTATTCGTTCGAGGTCGATGCCGCCGGTGATGCCATCTTGGCCGGACAACAGGAATTCGCCTGGCCGGGCATGGCCTGGGCCGACAGCCTCGGCACCTTGCGCGTGCTCGACAAATGGCGCGTGGCAGCCGGACTCGAATACGAGATCGAGAAGGCTTCGCGACGCGCCAACACGATCTCCGGCCGACCACTGCGGTCTGGTGGAACAGTCATCGGCAAGCGCGCTATTCCTGGCCTCTCGAAACCCGCCTCGGTCGTGGCGCTCGGCTTCGAGGATTTCCGTTCCTTCTCTTCAGGCTCGATCCTGCTCGATGCGTTTTTCGAGGCAGGCGGCAATCTCTTCGACACCGGTTACATCTATGGCGCCGGCTATACCGAGACCCTGCTCGGCGAATGGTTGCGAAATCGGGGCGTGCGCGAACAATCGCTGATCATCGGCAAGGGCGCCCACACGCCGCTCTGCTATCCCGATGTGATCGGCAAGCAATTGAGCCAGACGCTGGAGCGGCTGCAAACCGACCATGTCGACGTCTATTTCATGCACCGCGACAATCCCGATGTGCCGGTGGGCGAATTCGTCGACGCCATGGACCGTGAGGTCAAGGCTGGCCGTATCCGTGGCCCGTTCGGTGGCTCGAACTGGACGATGCAGCGCATGGATGAGGCGATTGCCTATGCCGAGCGGACCGGCAAACAGCGGCCCGGTGCGTTGTCCAACAACTTCTCGCTGGCCGAGATGCTGGAGCCGATCTGGACCGGCTGCGTTGCCTCCGCCACGGATGACTGGAAGGCTTGGCTGACATCGAGGCAGATGCCGAACTTCGCCTGGTCAAGCCAGGGCCGAGGCTTCTTCACCGATCGTGCCGGGCGCGACAGGCGTGACAATGAGGAACTGGTGCGGGTCTGGTATTCGGAGAAGAATTTCGGCCGCCGCGACCGTGCGATCGAGCTTGCCGGCAGACTGGGCAAGAGCCCGATCCATATCGCGCTGGCCTATGTGCTCAAGCAGCCGTTCCCGTCGGTGCCGCTGATCGGGCCGCGCACGCTGGCAGAACTCGACGACAGTCTGCGCGCGCTCGACATCCAGCTCACGCTGGCCGATCTCAAATGGTTGGACGGGGGAGCCTGATTGCGTGAGGCGTGGCGGATGCCTGCATCAGAGCGGCCTCATTTGGGGCCGTCGGCATCCGTCTCTTCCTCGTCGTCGCGAGCGCGAATGACATAGACGCCCTTCAGCCAGCGGTTGAGGTCCATGTCCTTGCAGCGCGTCGAGCAGAATGGATAGGTTTCACGCGCCGACGGCTTGTTGCATTCAGGGCAAGGGCGTTTGGGCCGCAGCGGCGTCACGTTGGTGTCGGAATTCATGGACGCGGCGACCGCCAGTTGAAATGCACCTTGAATCCTTCGCCAGTCAAAAGCGCCACTGTCTCATAGAGCGGCAGGCCGACGATGTTGGTGTAGGAGCCGACCAGCTTGACGACGAAGGAGCCGGCAAGGCCTTGCACGGCGTAGCCGCCGGCTTTGCCGCGCCATTCTCCCGAGGCGATGTAGGCTTCCATCTCCTCGCGCGGCAGCCGCTTGAAGCGCACCCGCGTTTCGACCAGCCGCTGGCGCAGCTTGCCGCCCGGCGTGATCAGGCAGATGCCGGAATAGACCCGGTGGGACCTGCCGGACAGGAGGCCGAGACAATTGGAGGCATCGTCGATGGTTTCGGCCTTGGGCAGGATACGCCGTCCGACGGCAACCACCGTGTCGGCGGCCAGAACGAAGCCCGGCGCATAGTCGGCTTCGGTTTTCAGCGACGCCAGTGCCTTCTCGGCCTTTTCCTTCGACAGCCGTTTGGCTAGCGAGCGCGGATGCTCGGCCCGCAGCGGCGTCTCGTCGATATCGGCGGGCAAGACACGGTCCGGCTCGATGCCGGCCTGCTGCAAGAGCTCGATCCGGCGCGGCGAACCCGAGGCAAGCACCAGCTTCTGCAAAAGGCTCATCGCGATTCCAGCCGGCTGTGACGGTGCTCTACTTGAAACGATAGGTGATGCGGCCCTTGGTCAGGTCGTAGGGCGTCATCTCGACCAGGACCTTGTCGCCAGTCAGCACGCGGATTCGGTTCTTGCGCATGCGGCCGGCTGTATGGGCGATGATCTCGTGTTCGTTTTCGAGTTTCACCCTGAACATCGCGTTGGGCAACAATTCCGTCACGACACCCGGAAACTCGAGGACTTCTTCCTTCGGCATTCGATACCTTTGCTTGGATTGCGGTTCCAGCGCCTGGCTGGAATTTCGGCGGAACCTATATGATATTGGCCCGCTTGTGAACACGCTTAATCCGCCGCGTTTTTTGCATCATTTGGCGGAAAACGCTTGGATATGCGCGCCTTCAGCCGCTCGCGCACGTCGCGATAGGCCGCCATGATCTGTTCGCGCGTGCCACCGGCATCGGTTGGGTCCGGCGTCGGCCAGTATTCCACCTCGACGGCAAGCGAGCGGGTCAGTTCCAGCGCGGCATGGTGGGCTTCCGGCGCCAGTGTGATGATCAGGTCGAAATAGTCGTCTTCGAGATCATCCATCGTCCTTGGGAGACGCTCACCCAGCGACAGGCCTTCCTCGGCCAGCACGGCGTCGACGAACGGGTCACGCTCGCCGCCGCGCACCCCTGCGGAGGCGACGAAAGTGGCCGGGGGAAGCATCCGGCGCGCCAGTTGCTCCGCCATGGGCGAGCGCACGGCGTTCATGCCGCACAGGAACAGGATTGAGCGGGGCAGCGGGGAGTGCAGTGTCAGCCCCGCCAGTGCAGCACGCAGACCAGCGTGAACAGCCGGCGCGCCGTGTCGAAGTCGATGTCGATCTTGCCGGCAAGCCGGTCCATCAACGTCTGCGAGCCTTCGTTGTGCAGGCCGCGGCGGCCCATGTCGATCGCCTCGATATGACTGGGTGTCGAAGAGCGGATGGCCTCATAATAGCTTTCGCAGATCATGTAGTAGTCCTTGACGATGCGCCTGAGCGGCGTCAGCGACAGGATATGGGTGACGCCGGCAGCGCCATCCTCGCGCGCCACGGCAAAGACCAGGCGCGATTCGGCCAGAGACAGTTTCAGCCGGTAAGGCCCGGCGCCACCGTCGTTGATCGGTTGAAAACTGTTCTCTTCGATCAGGTCGAAGATCGCGACCGCCCGTTCGTGCTCGACATCGGGCGTAGAACGGCCGATCGATTCATCGAGTTCGACATCGATCAGCCTCGCGCGGGTTTGATCGGAGCCAGACATATCGCCCTACATGTTCAGCCGTATGGCGACGGAACGCCCATGCGCGTCGAGGCCTTCCGCCTTGGCCAGCGCGATCGCCGCCGGCGCCAGCGCCCGCAACTGCTCCGGCCCGAGCTTCAGGATGGATGTACGCTTGACGAAGTCGAGCACCGAAAGTCCGGACGAAAAGCGCGCCGAACGGGCGGTCGGCAGCACGTGATTCGAGCCGCCGACATAGTCGCCGATGACCTCCGGCGTGTGGCGGCCGAGAAACACGGCACCGGCATTGCGCATCCTGGCCAGGAACGCCTCGGCGTCATCGATGGCCAGTTCGACATGTTCGGCCGCGATGCGGTCGACCAGCGGCAGGGACGCTTCGATATCAGGAACCAGGATGACCGCGCCAAAGTCGCGCCAGCTTTGTGCCGCCGTATCGGCGCGCGACAGGCTCTGCAACTGGCGTTCGACCGCATGCTCGACGGCTTTGCCAAAGGCCGGATCGTCGGTGATCAGGATCGATTGCGCCGACACGTCATGCTCGGCCTGGGCAAGCAGGTCGGCGGCGATCCAGTCCGGATCATTGCTGCCGTCAGCCACCACAAGCACTTCCGAAGGCCCGGCGATCATGTCGATGCCGACCGTGCCGAACACCCGCCGCTTGGCCGCCGCGACATAGGCGTTGCCGGGGCCGACGATCTTGGCCACCGGCTTGATCGTCTCGGTGCCATAGGCAAGCGCGGCGATCGCCTGCGCGCCACCAACGCGGTAGATCTCTTCAATGCCGGCGAGGTCCGCCGCCACCAGCACCAGCGGATTGATGACCCCGCCAGTGGCCGGCACCACCATGACGATGCGCTCGACACCGGCGACCAGCGCCGGCACCGCGTTCATCAGCACCGAACTTGGATAGCTTGCGGTGCCGCCCGGTACGTAGAGCCCCACGGCCTCGACCGCTGTCCAGCGCGAGCCCAGTTCGACACCCGCTGCATCGGTATAACGATCGTCCTTCGGCCGCTGCCGCTCGTGATGCGAACGGATACGGTCGCGCGCGAATTTCAGCGCCTCGATCGTCTGCAGGTCGGCGGCTTCATAGGCACGGGCGATATCGTCCTTCGTCACCGCGATGCCGAGTTTTGTAAGATCGGCGCGGTCGAACTTCCGCGTATAGTCGATCAGCGCCGCGTCGCCCTCGGCGCGCACCCGCGCGATGATGTCCCGCACCACGATGTCGACGTCCTCGGACACTTCCCGCTTGGTCGCGAGGAAGGCGGCGAAGCGCTGCTCGAAATTGGCGTCGGACTGGCAAAGCGTGATGGCCATCGTTCAACCCTTGTGAAGGGGACGCGACGTCGCTTCCCAGGCGCCGCCGATGTCGGCCAGCCGCGCCTCGATGCATTCGACATCAAGCATGATCGCGCCGCCGCCCGCAAAGACCAGTTCGACGATACCCGCCGGCTTGCTGATTTCGATGAAGCTGATCGCCAGCAGCGACAGCACTTCAGCCGGCTTGTCGCGGGCAATGCCGCTGGTCTTGGCGCCGAGCACGCGGTCGAAATGCAGCACCGCCTGCCGGCGCTCATTGTGCTGGCGCAAGAAGCCTGATTTCGCCTCCCAGACGAAACGGTTCATGGTCAGCACGAAACGCTTGGCCGAAGGCAGGAATTCGAGATCGCTGACCTTCATCACGGCGTCCTGGACATGGGCCGAAACGATGCTCAGATCCTGGTCGTCGAGCGCGATAAGCTTAAGGGCGGTCATCCGGATTTCGCACCTGAGGGTTGATTGTTCTG